>CAXIBD010000004.1:0-80853 GCA_964022135.1 uncultured Sphingomonadales bacterium
GAGCTGGCCGCTCATAACGGCTAGGTCGGGGGTTCGAGTCCCTCCGGGCCCACCATTTTTCCCCCTATGCCAGGAAAAGCTCGCCGATCGGGCAGCGGCAACAAGAAGCACGAAAAACCCTTTGCTTTTCCCAAAGGCACCGCCTAGGGGAAGCGCGCGTCGGGGAGTGGCGCAGCCTGGTAGCGCACCTGTTTTGGGTACAGGGGGTCGCAAGTTCGAATCTTGTCTCCCCGACCATCTTCCTTCTCTCTGTATCCTGCGCTCCATTCTCGGGCTGCCCGCTCCGGTCGCTGGCTAGCTGCCGCTGGATACCATCTTCCGCCAAAGCCCGTATCCCTTGTAAATCAGCGCAGCACAGAGCACCAATAGCAGCGATGCGACGATCAGCGCGGCCACGGGGTGCGCCAAGGCCAGGAACAGCAGGCCGCCGCTGGCGATGTCCTCGCCGGTCGAGACGACGGCGTTGCTGACCGGTTCCGGACTGGTGTTGACGAGCGCGCGGGCGCCGGCCTTGGCGCCATGACTGACCAGCGCTGCGCCGCCACCCAAGAGAAAGATCGCGACCTGCCAGGCGGGATCACCGGCATCGGCCACGGCCAGCGCGAGCAGCGCGCCGCCGAGCGGGCGGATCACGGTGTGGATGGTGTCCCAGAGGGAATCGAGCCAGAGGATCTTGTCGGCGAAAAATTCGGCCAATGCCCCCAGCGCGCTGATGACCAGGACCCAGGGATTGGCGAGAGCGTCGAGCAGCTGCAGATGTTCGGGCAGGCTGATCCAGCCCAGCCGCATCGCCAGGCCGGTTATGAAGACGGTCAGATAGAGCCGCCAGCCCGCGATCAGGCTGACGCTACCGGCCAGCCCCAATAGCTCGACAATTCCCATGTGATGATCCTGCCACGCACGGGAAAATTTGGCAATTCGCTTTGCAAAAGCATGCCACGGCCAAAACACTTTGCATTGCCGCGGCTTTGCTGTTCATATGAGAATATGAGCGAAACAGATACCAGCCAGAATATGCCAGCCGTGGACGCGATCACCGGCAAGCCAATGCCCAAGCCCATTCCCGCCGCTACGCTGGTGATATTCCGCGACCAGCCGGGGAGCGACGCGCCCGACCTGCTGATGGTCGAGCGCTCGGCCAAGATGGTCTTTGCCGCGGGTGCCGCCGTTTTTCCGGGCGGCCGGATCGATGATGCGGATTTCGAATATGCCCGGGCGCTTGGCCATGATGATTTTGAAGAATATGGCGCCCGTATCGCCGCAGTCCGAGAGTCGATCGAGGAAACCGGAATTGCGGTAGCGGTCGAGGGAAATCTGGACGCCAAGCGCGTCTCCGAAGCCAGGCATGCGCTGCACCAGGGCACCAATCTTGCCGATATCTGCAGCCAGTTTGACTGGCAGCTGGAACTGGAGAAGCTGGTCCCCTTTTCGCGCTGGTGCCCGCCCTTTGCGGAAAAGCGCGTGTTCGATACCCGATTCTACATGATCTCCCACGATGACCACAAGGCGCAGGCCACGGTCGATGAAACCGAGAATTACAATCTCTTCTGGGGCAATGCGCAAACGGTGCTGGATCGCGCCGAGGCCGGCGAGGTGAAGATCATCTTTCCGACCAAGCGCAACCTAGAGCGGCTGGCGCAATTCGCATCGTTTGACGATGCGGTTGCCCATGTGCAGCAATATCCGTCGGTGATGGTCTCCCCCAGCCTGGAAAAGCGGGACGATGGCGTGCATCTTTGCATTCCGGAGGGCATTGGCTATCCGATCACCTCGGAGCCGATGGACGCTGTCCAGCGCGGATTCAACAAATAGGGAAAATGGTGCGCCCGGCAGGACTCGAACCTGCTGCCTCAAGATTAGAAGTCTCGCGCTCTATCCAGATGAGCTACGGGCGCGTCATTTTCATGGGCTTTAGCGGTCTTTTGACCGGCTGCAAACCGTGATGTGCACGGGCTGCCATAATTGTTGAATTGTCCCGCGACTGGGCTAATGTCCGCCGATGCACGATAGCTCCATCCAGCGGACCTCCGCTTCCAGCCAGACCGGCCACCACTTCCGCTTTTATGATTTCGTGATGGCGGCCTTTGTGACGGTGCTGCTTCTTTCCAATGTCATCGGCGCGGCCAAGCCGACCTTCATCATGATCAGCGGCGAGCAGTGGATCTATGGCGCGGGCATATTGTTCTTCCCGCTCGGCTATGTGATCGGTGACGTGCTGACCGAGGTCTACGGCTATGCGCGGGCGAGACGGGTGATCTGGGCCGGCTTTGCCGCGCTGCTGTTCATGGCCTTCATGAGCTGGGTGGTGGTGTCGCTGCCGCCGGCGGACGGCTGGGAAGGGCAGGCGGCTTATGAAAGCGTGTTCGGCCAGGTCCCGCGCATCGTGGCGGCCTCGATCGTCGCCTTCTGGGCCGGGGAATTCGTCAACAGCTATGTGATGGCGCGGATGAAGGTCTGGACCGAGGGCAGGATGCTGTGGACACGGACGATCGGCTCGACGGTGGTCGGGCAGGGGGTCGACAGCCTGATCTTCTATCCGCTCGCCTTTCTGGGCGTGTGGGAAACCTCGGCGGTGATCACCGTGATGGTGACCAACTGGCTGCTCAAGGTCCTCTGGGAAGCGGTGCTGACGCCGGTGACCTATCTCGTGGTCGGATGGCTGAAACGGCGCGAGGGGGTCGACATCTATGATGAAGACACCGATTTTACCCCGTTCAGCACGTCCGCCTGAGTCAGTTCAGAAAGCCCTTTTTTTCGGCCTGCCAAGCGATCAGCAGGAAAGCGATTGCAAAGAGCAGGATGAGAGCAGGCATCAACCATCCCTGTCCGGACATGAACTCCCTGTAGCCGTCGATGATGAAATAGCTGCTGAACTGGACGATGACGGCCAGCAGCGACAGCAGGAACAGGCGCACGGCGATGCGCTTTTTCAGCAGCCAGCAAATGGAAGCCACAAGGCCGGCAAAAACGGCGATCGCAAAGGCCGCCGTGACCCAAACCGGCTGCGTGGACAGCAAATTCTGCTGGACCTCCGGCAGCGCGGAAAATTCTTCGGCGCTCATCATGACCTGTTGCAAATAGGCCAGCACGCCGAGTCCGTTCCAGAGCAGAGCGATCACTCCGGCAATCCAGAACCAGATCGGCACTTTTGCTTGATCCGTCATTTTTCTTCTCCCTCTCCCTGGCGGACATTTTGAGTTCGGAACGGAAAAGTTTCAAGCGAAACCGCCTACTGATCGAATAAGCAAATCAGTCTGTAATATAAATCCAATTGGATCGATTAGCTCGCGACTGCCACTGGGGCGCCAACACAAATCAAAAGGAACCACGAATGATCGGTAGAAACATCCCCCACGTCACCCTGAAAACCCGCGTTCGCGACGAATCGGTCGACGGCGAGAACCCCTTCCGCTGGCAGGACGTCAACACCGGCGAGCTGTTCGCCGGCAAGCGGATTGCCGTTTTCTCCCTGCCCGGAGCGTTCACCCCGACCTGCTCGAACGAGCAGTGCCCGGCGTTCGAGCGTCTCTATGACGAGTTCAAGGCGCGCGGCGTCGACGAGGTCTATTGCATCTCGGTCAACGACGCCTTCGTGATGTACCAGTGGGGCAAGAACCTTGGCCTCGAAAAGGTCAAACTGCTGCCGGACGGATCGGGCGACTTTACCCGCCGCATGGGCATGCTGATCAAGAAGAACCACCTCGGTTTTGGTGATCGCAGCTGGCGCTATTCGATGATCGCCGATGATGGCGTCGTCAGCGCCTGGTTCGAAGAGCCTGGCATCAACGACGACGGGGTCGACAGCGATCCCTATGTTGAATCGACTCCGGAAAAGCTTCTGAGCTGGCTCGACAACGACGAAGCAGAACGCAAGGCCGCCTAGACAATTCCTGTCCCCCAAGGAAACCGCGAGCGAGAAATTGCTCGCGGTTTTTTTCTTGTCCGATAGACTGGCAACATGGAGCGCCTCAACAAACCCATCATCATGACGGCGCAAATGGGCCAGGCGGACTTCGCCTGGGCCGATGGTCTCCGCAGGCGCTATTTTCCGCCGGAGCGCAACCAGATCAGCGCCCATGTAACGCTGTTTCACCATCTGCCGCCGCAGGCGCTGGATGAAATCAGGGCGGCGGTGGTCGCGCTTGCCGCCGACCTGCCCAAGCCCGAGGCAAGGCTGTCCGGCCTGATCCATCTCGGGCGCGGCGTCGCCTATCAGCTGCATGCTCCGGAATTGCTGGCGCTGCGGATGGAACTGGCCGACCGTTTTGCCGGCCTGCTGACCGCGCAGGACCAGCAGAAGCCGAGGCTGCATATCACTGTTCAGAACAAGGTTATTCCGAAAGACGCCAAGCGTCTGTTTGACGAACTGTCGGCCGAATTCGAGCCCCGGCCTTTCGCCATTCACGGCATCGGGCTGCATTATTACATGGACGGCCCGTGGCAGGATATCGGTTCCTGGCCCTTCCGGGGGCGCTAGCGGACGCCGACTTCCTTGATCGGTATGTCCGTATTCGCGAGCTCATCCTTGTCGAGGTTCAGTCCCTCGACGACGGCCTTGCGCCCCTGCACATAGTCCTTGGTCGCGTTGACGCAGTCGAGGGCCACGACCTTGCCGTCGCGATAATAGATGACCGAGAATTTGCGCGAAGCGGGATCGCCGCGGACGACATAGCTGTCATGGCCGGTCGACAGGCCCACTGTCTGCAGCTTGAGGTCATATTGGTTCGACCAGAACCAGGGCACTGCGTCATACTCGGCTTCCTCGCCCAGGATGTCGAGTGCGGCCACCTTGGCCTGGTCATTGGCATTCTGGACCGATTCCAGCCGGATCATCGCACCGTCGGCATAGGCATTGCTGTGCGCCGCGCAATCGCCGATCGCATAGACATCCTCCAGGCTGGTGCGGCAATGCTGGTCGACGTCGACGCCATTGCCGGTCGCGGCGCCAGCCGCCACCAGCGGGCCGGTTTCGGGGATGATGCCGATGCCGACCACGAACATGTCGGCTTCCAGCCTGCGTCCGTCGGCAAGGGTGACGGCGGTGGCGATACCGTCGTCGCCGGTTTCGAAGCCGGCTACGGTTGCTTCCAGTTCGATGGTCACTCCGTGGCTGCGATGCTCGGCTTCAAAGAAGCGGGACAGGGTTTCGCCGGCGACGCGGGACAGGACCCGGTCCAGCGACTCCACGATGGTGATCTGCTTGCCCAATTTGGTCAGCACCGCCGCCGCCTCGAGCCCGATATAGCCGCCGCCGATGACGACGACCTTCTTGACCGTGGGCAGGGCTGCCATGATCTTGTCGACATCGGCCCGGGAGCGGACGGCGTGGATGTTGCGCGCCTGGCTGCCCGGACAATCGAGCATGCGCGGCGAGCCGCCGGTCGCCCAGATCAGCTTGCCGTAGCCAATTTCATCATCCGACGCCAAGGTGACGGTCTTGCCGACCGGATCCAGCTTGGAAACGCGGCGGCCGGTGAGGAGATCGATCTCGCGTTCGACCCAGAAGCTTTCGGGGCGCAGCAGGATCCGTTCAAACGGCTTCTCGCCGGCCAGATATTCCTTGGACAGGGGCGGACGCTCGTAGGGCGGATATTTCTCGTTTCCGACCAGGCCGATCGAACCTTCGAACTTCTTCTGGCGCAACGCGATCGCCGCCTGGGCGCCGGCATGGCCCGCGCCAACAATCAGGATGTCATAAAATGCGTTCATATCTGCCCCTTGATGCCTTGTTCCGGCTCGGAAAGCGCTGTTAGCGCGGATCGTATTGGCCGTGCAAGTTTTAGCTCATTTTCTCGCTTGAGCTTGTTGACCGGACCCGACGCTGTGACTATAGCGCCGCGGTCCAGAGAGTGTTTCGCGATGATCATGTTGATCGCCGGAACCGGTTGGCGGAGTAGCTCAGGTGGTTAGAGCAGTGGAATCATAATCCATGTGTCGGGGGTTCGAGTCCCTCCTCCGCTACCAAAATTCCCCATTCCATGGGGCCAGGACTTTCGAATTTCCCTCCGGCCGATTCTGCCTGGGCGTGGCTGCGAACCAAAGTTTGCAGGGCTTTTCCATACTATCCAAAGTCGCTTCCAAGATGCGGTTCCCGTTGATCAGGGACTCTACCTAGAGAAAGCAGTCCCGGAACAGGCTAGTTCCGACGGGAAGCGGGGAGACAGTTACACGAGGAAATACCCATGAGCCACGCCCTGATAATAGAAAAGAACATGGTCATCGGGTCGGCATTGTCGAAACGGCTGGTCGACCTCGGCTTCGATTCCTTCGATCATGTCTGGACCGAGGAAGATGCCCTGGAAATCGCCAGCAGGCACCCGCCGGATCTGATTCTGGTCGGTGACAGCCTCGAGACCGGTGACACGATCGAAACGGCCCGCAAAATTTGTCAAAAGCGCGATGTTCCGGTTCTGCTGGTGACCGCTGACTCGCCTCGGGCAAGGGAACGCCTTTCCGGCGGTGCCGTGCTGGACGGACCTTTTGCCTTCAGCCAAATGACCGAAGTCGTCGATTTTGCCCTGCACAGATCGCGGCCCACCATAACTGGGTGATTATTTCCAAAGCGACTCAAGCGTGCCCGACTGATCGACCGTTCCGTAACATCCCTGATCGACACCATTGGTGAAATTCTGTTCAACTGGCCAAAATTGATGCTGCCGCGCCTGTTGATCGGACCGGCGCAACCGCATTTTGCGCAAATTGGCGAAACAAGGAGAGGGCGAGACGGACCATGGTGAAAATCGAATTCAGTGAAAGCCGGCACGTCGCTATCGTGACGCCTGAGCGTGATTTGACTGTCGATGACATTCAAACGATATCGAAAACGATCGATGCCCATATCAATACCCATGATATCGTCCCAAACCTCGTTCTGTGCGCAACGCACTTGCCGCACTGGGACAGCTTTTCGGCGATGAAACAGCATTTCAAGCTGGTCCGCGATCACCACAAGCTGATCAGGAAAGTTGCCGTGGTGAGCGACGATTTTGCCATGAAGGCCTTGCCCTATCTGATGGATCATTTTGTGAAGGCGAAGGTGCGGCATTTTTCGGGATCGCGAATGCAGGCAGCGATCGACTGGGCCGAATCCGGGGAGGACCATCCCGGCGCATTTGATCTTCTCGATGACCTGCCCGATGACGTGGTCGGCATAAAGGCGCGCGGCATCATCACCTCTCAGGATTATACCGGAAATTTGATCCCGCTGATTGAAGGCAAGCTGCAAAAGCACGACAAGCTCAAGCTGCTGATGATATTTGATGACGAGTTTGACTCCTGTTCCGAGGGCGCGGCTTGGGACGACATGCGCTTCGGGTTCAGCCATATCGGCGATTTCAGCAAAATTGCGATCGTTTCGAACAAGGACTGGATCCGGCACAGCATGAAATTGTTTGCTCCGCTGATCCGCAGCGAAGTGAATCTTTTCGATGTCGCTGACCTTGCACAGGCCCGCGCGTGGATCAAAAGCTGATTCTATACCTTGATATTTTCTGCCGTCCATTTGGCCACCGGCATGCCCCAATTGGGGATCTTGCCATGGTTGCGGAAGAACATCTCCTTATAGGCGATCTTTTGCGCATAAGGTAAATAGCCCATCTGCAGTTCCTGTATGTCGCCGCCAAACCAGCTATTGGCATGAATATAGAAAGCCTTGCCTCCACCCATGTCGCCAATGCAGATGACTTCGGGCATCCATGGTTCGTCGGCCTCTTCGGCGCTCATCATGCCGACATCCCTGGCAATCTGTCGTCCCACGATCTCACATTCCTGGTGGCCGATTGCGCCGAGCTTGGGAACGGTGATCGCTGCAGCGTCACCGCAGGCCAACACGTTCGGATATTCGGGATTTCGCATTTTCATATCGGTGATGATGAAGCCGACTTCATCGCTGACGGGAAGATCCTTCAGGAAGGCGTGCGGCTTCCAGTTGGGGAAGACGATATTAAGCTCGGTGTCGAGGCTTGCTCCGCTGGCAAATTCAATTCCGTCTGCGGTCAGCCGTTTGATATCCTCCGTCTTGTTGAGATATTTGAAACCCATCGAAGACGCGGCTTTCAAGAGCTTGCCAACGACCTCTTCGCCGGCATCCTCGGCAATGAGCTCGGCCGGCGTGAACAAGGTGATATTCTCCGGCCCGCCCTTGCCGTGTTCCCCCAGCCAATGTGCCAGGGCCAGCGAGACTTCGACCGGAGGCCCTTCGCAAGCCGCCAAGGCCGTGGGAAGCCATGACGGCCGGCCCTTGCTACCCTGATGAAAGCGGGCGGAACCGATCGCAATCGGCCCGCCCTTATAGTCGTTTTCCAGATAGGCCCGCAAACGATTGGCATGGAATGCGTCGGTAACGGTATGACCATGTTCGGCGAAGCCCGGAATATCGGACAAGGCCAGTTCGCAGCCCAAGGCAATGACCAGATAGTCATAATGCTCGACATAGCGCGGTGCGCCAGGGCGTTCGTTCGGGCGCAGGGTCACTTTCTGCGAAACGATGTCGATCGCTTCGACTTCCGCCTGCTGGAAGGAAATATCGTCGCGGGCGAGCGTGTCGACCAGTTCCATGTGCATGGTTACGGCAGGGTCCCGGCCTTCGAAGATTTCCAGCGGAATGTTCGGAATATAGTCGAGATAGGCCTTTCGGTCGATGACCGTTATGTCGACCTTGTCTTTCGCATATTGACGAATTTTTTGTGCCGCGCCCAGACCGGCAAAATTGCCGCCAAGGACCAATACATAACGGAGTTCATGTTGCATGGTATTTCCTCTCGAAAGGACCCGATGCCAGATTTGATTTGCGCCTCGAAGCGTTGGGTTTGCTGCGCGAGCAGGCGAGGGCGAGCCGCCATCCGATGTGACCGTCTTTACTTGCCTGGCTTCAGGACTTTGGTTTCGAATCTAGCGCGGCCCATTTTGCCAGCGCTCCGAGAGCAATAGTCACCCCGGTTGCCGCCAATATGCTGGCCAACGGATGCTGTTTCACCTCATCCTTCGCAATTTCCCGACCACGAGAGCTTGCCTTGCGCAATTCCTCGCCTTTTTCATGCAGTCTGGAATTCGCGCGAGTGCCAATGTCATGGAGATGTTCACCGGCATCCTCGGCCAGTTCACGGCTGAGCTTGCTGAAGTCGCCTCTCAATCGATCAAGGTCGCTCCGCAATACGGCGATCTGGTTGCCGTAGTCATGACTGTCCGACGGTTTTTCCGAAGTGGTTTGCTGGTT
Organism: uncultured Sphingomonadales bacterium; assembly: GCA_964022135.1. Classification (GTDB taxonomy): domain Bacteria; phylum Pseudomonadota; class Alphaproteobacteria; order Sphingomonadales; family Sphingomonadaceae; genus Parasphingorhabdus. The sequence continues at coordinate 9,215 of CAXIBD010000004.1, forward strand.
CATTTGGGGGGTCCTTTGACTGCGTTTCCGGGGTAAATTAGTCTTGGCCAGCAATGCCGTCACTCCGTAATTTCCACGAGGAGCGACCGGCAGAAAAACCGCTTGGGATGCCGGTTCGAGAGTGTTACTCTGGTGGCCCAACCAAAAGGGGGATCCAATGAAAAAACTATTTGTCATTTCCAGCGTGGCGCTGCTTGCGGCTTGCGGAAGCCCGAAAACGGAAGAAGAGACCGTGGCGGTTGCCGAGGTCGAGGCGCCAGCAGAAACCATGTCGCTTAACGAGACCAGCTGGAAATTCATGATGGACGACAAGGAAATCCTGGAGTCTATCGATCCGAACGGCGATTATATCGCAAATGCGGGCGATGAACATTACGACCATGGCACATATGTACTGGTCGACGGAAAGCAGTGTTTCACCAGCGCCATGAACGATGAGGGCCAGATCTGCTGGACGACACCGGCCACGATCGAAGTGGGAGAGAGCGTCGACATTACCAACGACCGGGACGAGAAGCTTACCGTCACCCGCGTGGAATATGAGCCGCTGACGATGTAGCCAGGCTTTCCAGCCAGCTGGATCGGAAGGCGGCGCCCGCTGAGCTGCGTGTTCGGCGGTAATTGCCGTCTATTGGAGAGGCTGGCTGGGGCTTGTTCCGCAGGGTGTCGTGACAGTCGCGATTTTTCTCATGCTGGCCGATGCCTTTTCCGTCAGGTGATCGCTTTCCGCGCGCCGGGTCCCGTTGCACGGGACCTGGTTTCAAAAAGAAATTGATTCATTCAATTTCTGCGGCCTATGATCCATGTCATACCGAAGGGCGCTAAAGGATATAAGGTTCTTCCAAAGGCGAGCTGGTGACCGTCCGCCTGGTCGGAACGGCCATGCAAGGGACCGGCGGTTCGCCAGGAGCAGGATACAGGAGGAAGATTTGAGCAAGGTTCAAACAGCGATTGCCGTCGGTCTGGTCGGAACGATCGGCGCGGCCGCGGCTGGTGCGCTCATGCTTTCCGCCAGCCCTGTGGAAGCGACGGTGGCCATAGCGACCAACACCGGCATTTCCTGTTCCGGTTGTCATTCCGACCCTGCCAATGCGCAGAAGAGCGCGCTGACAAACCGGGGCGCTGCCTATCGCGCCTGTCTCTACAGTTCCAAGCCGGGGCAGCCCAATTGCAACATACAGATTCTGGACTGGCGGCCCCCGTCGGCTGCGGCGGGGCCACAGCCGGTTGACTTGCCGCCTTCGGAATATGGTCAATCGCAACAGTCTGGTCCGAACGAGGAGATGGCGATTGAACCGGTGGCCTCGGGACCGTCGCAAGACCCGGCTCAAGCGGCCGAGGAGAGTGGCAATGCGGAAGAAACTGCGCCCCTGGCTCCCGAAGACAAGGCCTATGTGCCGCCCGCGCAAACCGAGCCGCCGTTGCCCCAGCTGCCTCCGCCGCCGGTTCTCCTGCAGGGAGACTATCCCGACTGCCGGGAAGACCATCTGCATCTGCCAGACCCGCACGACAAGGCGATAAATATCAACCAATGCACCACCCGTCTGGACAATTATTATAACAATGTACTGACCGAATACCGCAAGCAGATGAACGAATATCAGAACGAGCTGTCGCGGATTTATACCGAGCAGGTCGCGGGACGGATGGAATATTCTGCCGCCAGCAGGGACCGGTTCTACAGGGAGATGCGGGAGCAACACGCGAATTCCGATCCTGACGGCATCAATATGGCCGTCTACCGGGCGGCCGTCGAGCTCTACAACGCCGACAGGAATTATTTGAGCGATCGCTATTGCTACAATACAGGATGCGGCGGTTATCCCGTGCCGGAGAATTACGGCTTCATGAACATGCAAACGGCCAGCGGCGAACCGGTCGAGCAGAGCAAGCCGACGAAGAGCAAGGCCAACGGCAAGGCCAAGGCAAGCGGTGACCAATCTTGCAAGAAGTCGAGGGGCCGCGGCGGCCTGTTGGGAGGCATTTTTGGGGGCGTTGTCGGATCGGCAGCAGGGCTTGATAAAATCGGCACGTTGATTGCCAGCGCTGCCGGGGCGGTCCTGGTCGGAGAAATTGCCTGCAAGTTGAGCCAGGAGGAGCAGGAAAAGGCAGCCGAGGCGACGATTGCAGTGGTGGAGCAGGAAAAAGTGGGCGCGGTCGCCGAATGGCAAAGTCCGACCCGCGGTGGCGTGTCGGGTTCGTCGACCGTCACTGCGCTCAACACCGAACCCAATGGGCGCAAATGCCTGACCATCACCGACGTTGCCATTATCGACGGGGAGGAGACCCGCGTTTCCAAGCAAATGTGTCGGGGCGCCGGCCAGTCCAAATATGCGATCATGGCCTGAACCGCTCCTGACAAACGGGGTTAGGCAACAGCGGCTATCATCCGGCTAAACTATTCTTCGCCTGTTTCGGCGGTGATAGCTCTTGCCTACCGGCGTCGGGCATCCCTATTTGCAGATAACAGAATCATTATCGGGAATGGAATATGGCCGAAACGCATCGCACGAAAATGCTCATTCTGGGTTCGGGACCCGCCGGCTTGTCTGCCGCGATCTATGGCGCCCGTGCCGGGCTGGAACCGATCGTGGTGCAGGGCCTGCAACCGGGCGGCCAGCTGACGATCACCACCGATGTGGAAAATTATCCGGGCTTCCGCGACGTCATTCAGGGGCCCTGGCTGATGGAAGAGATGCAGGCGCAGGCGGAAAAGGTCGGTACCCGCACAATATTCGACACGATTGTCGACGTCGATTTCTCCCGGCGCCCGTTCCGGATGACCGGCGATGGCGGCGATATCTATGAAGGCGACACGCTGGTGATCGCGACCGGTGCGCAGGCGAAATGGCTGGGGCTTCCGGGCGAGGAGGAATTGTCGGGCAAGGGCGTTTCGGCCTGTGCGACCTGCGACGGCTTTTTCTATCGCGGCAAGAAGGTAGCGGTGATCGGCGGCGGCAATACCGCGGTCGAGGAAGCGCTGTACATGACCAATCACAGCGACGACGTGACCCTCATCCACCGCCGCGACAGTCTGCGGGCCGAGAAGATTCTGCAGGACCGGCTCTTTGCCAATCCCAAAATCTCGGTGCTGTGGAACAAGAATGTCGAGCGCTTTGTCGGCGGTGGCGAGCCGCTGGGGCTGGCCGGACTGGATCTGGTCGATACGGAGACCGGCGACAAGAGTCATCTGACGGTTGATGGTGCCTTTGTCGCGATCGGACATGCCCCGGCAACGGAGATATTCAAGGGCCATCTCGAACTGATCGATGGCGGCTATATCCAGGTCGAGCCGGGCACGCCTAAAACCAAGATTCCGGGCCTCTATGCCTGCGGCGACGTCATGGATCATGTCTATCGGCAGGCGGTGACTGCGGCCGGTACCGGCTGCATGGCGGCGCTGGACGCGGAACGCTTCCTGGCGGAACAGCAATTTGAACTGATGGCGGCCGAATAGTCAGGCTGACCGCAGGGCCTCCAATATTTTGTCGGTGAGCCAGTTCCTGGCATCGATATCCGCAAAGCTGTGCGAGGCGCTGTCGAGCGAGTCCACACTGATGGTGGCCTTGCCGCGCACAGGCACGTAATCCGCACTGTTCCAGGCGGCGAGAAAGGCGCGAGCGGTGGTGTCGCGTTTGGCCAGCAAAATATCGGCGCGGTTTTCCAGCCCGGAAAGCGCGTCGCGTAACTGCAGGGAAAGCGCCCCATTGTCCTCCGACCGGGCGGCCTGCCTCAGACCCTTCAGGAGCTTCCTGATATCGATCTTGCCGCTCAGCAGATCAATCACCGACCGCGGGTTTCTGATCCGGTCCCAATAGCGCGCCCGGATCGCTGCCGAAGAGATGGTCGGTTCCTCGGTGTCCGGCGCGCTCTCCGTTTCGATCACCCAGGGATTGGCCAGGACATAGCCATCGATTCCGGCTTTGGGCCCGAACAGGGCGAGAGCAGTCGCTGCATCGCAATTGCCGAACGCGACAATGTTCCCGGCCTTTTGTTCCGCTCGGAGAAATTCGGCAGCGGCGGCAATTTCTGCCGCGCTGTCCAGAAAGCTGCCGTTCTGGCCCGTGCTTTCGCCGATCCCTCGGCGATCATAGCGAAGCACCGGAAAGCCCTGTTCCGCAATCCGCGAGGCGAGCTGCGCCATGCCGGCATGGGCGCCCGAGCGAATTTCATTGCCGCCGCTGACAATCAGCAATGCGGTCGCGCCTGGCGCGGAATCGAAGGTCGCTGCCAGGGTTTCACCGGCACAGGCGATATGATGAAAGCTGCGAGTCATTGGCCCAACCATCCGGCAATATCGCGGGCAATGGCTGTGGACATGGCGCGATCATCATCTGGTTCGGCACGAAGCCACAGCGCCGAACCTGGAAAATGACAATCGGCGGGCTTGCTGTCGGATTCCAGGCGCACGATCCTTTGATTGTCCATCTCCGGAATATCGGCGGCGTTCAACTGCGCGAACAGATCGGAGCCGAGGATGTTTCCGGCCAGCTCGAGCGAACCGGTCTCGGCCTGGGCGGTCAGTTCGGCGAGACTGGTACTCAGCCCCGATTCCCGGTCGGCCGCAACCCTGGTGCGCATCATGGTCCGCAGGATGGTCGCGCCTTTCGCCGGGGTGAAAATCCAGTGCCTGGCGGCTGGCATCCCGGCGATGGCCAGCGCGCCGCCGCGGAAGGAAGCGACATGGGATATCTCATACTGCTCTGCGCAGGCCTGCAAGGCCTCGCGCCAGTCGGACAGGCTGACCTTCTCCAGAGCGACAAGGCTTTCATTGGTGCCAGGGAGATCCGGCAGAAAACTGGCTATTTCCAGACTTTCAAGCGAGCGCATCACATCCACCAGCATCTTGCGCATGCGGTTCATTTCGTCGAACAGGGGAGGAACCAGCATCACCCGGCGAGCGGAGCCCGTGGCGGTGCACAAACAAAGCTCCATGCGGCCCGCAAATTCGTAGTCGACGAATGCGGGGGCGAGGGTCACTCCGTGACTTTCATCTCGGCAAAGGCAACCAGATTGCCAAAGGTCTCGAACAGTTCGCCATCGACTTCGTCATCCTCGATCACGATGTCGAGGCGGTCTTCGAGCTCGGTCAGCAGTCCTGCAACCGCCATGCTGTCCAGTTCCGGAAGCGCGCCGAAAAGCTCGGTTTCTGCCGTGAATTCCGCGACCTGCTCTTCGCTGAGACCCAATATGTCCCGCATCACGGCCCGCACCGCTGCTTCCGGCGTTAAATCGACCTTGTTGTGCATCAAAAACCCCCGAATCCCGGATAACGGCGTTTCCCTAGAGCGAAGCGCGCTTTCCGGCAAGGCCGGAGAGATAGTGTCGCAAAATTGGTAGCCACGCCAGGGGATGGTTGGGCCAGTAGAACTCCAGCCGATAGCGATCGCGGACATCTTCCATCCACTCGCGTTTATAGCCGTCATTGCCGGTACCGAAGTCAATCAGGGCGACATGGTCGATATCGATCACGTGCTGGAACATCGCGACCGACAGCAAGGTACCGGGAGAGGATTTCGTTGCATCCTCGACATGCGCGAGCTTGTGGATCAGGGCTTCGCCATTTTCCACCGTCCAGAACTGGGCGGCGACCGGCTCTCCGTCGATATAGGCGAGTCCCAGGCGCATGCAGCCGGCGGCGGCCTCGTGCCGTGCCAGTTTCCTCAGAAACTCGGGATTGCCCTCTTCGGGTTTCCAGCTGCGCTCGTAGACAGACACATAGTCGTTCCAGTCCTCGTCCGAAAATTCCGTTTCAATCCTGATCGACACCAGATTCTTCTTTTCCTTGCGCCGCACCGTGTTGCGCAGCTGGCCCGGCCGCTCGCTCCAATATTGGTCAAAGGTCCGGCCCCGGACGTTGAGGATGTGATTGTCATCCGCCTTGGACCGGAAAACGATCCAGCCTGCCTGCTCGAACGCGCGTTCGGTGAGACTGGCGGCCGAATCCTCGTCGGGGACCGGGGTGATTTCAATATGATGCGAGCTTGACTTCAGCTGTTTCGCGAGCTTTGCCAGCAACGCCAGTTTCGTGACCTCGTCATATTCGCCGAGAAAGATCGGCCGAAAGGTGAAATTATACCAGTTGGCGAGGGCCGCATGGCGTCCAAGACCGGTTTTCATCAGGAACATCCACGCTTCGGCATCGCCTTCCTTGCTGTGAACAATCAGCGGCGACTTGTCGGGCAAGCACAGTTCATGCAGCGGTTTGAGCCAGTCGATCCGGTCGAACAGGGACTTCTGGACCGATCGCCCGAGTTTTTCTCCAGCCATGGCTTGCACCGACTGGAAATTGCTATGATATTCGCTGGTCATGGCTAAGATCGTATCTGTCACAAATCTGCTCTTTTTCCCATAGGTCAAACATTGCACACCGATCCCGAAGCATTCGCATTTCCGCTGGACCATCTGGCAATAGGCAAGGATCCGGATGCGGACGCTCTGGTGACGCGCTCCGGTACTCTTAGCTACAAGATGTTAAATCATCGTATCGGTGCGCTGGCGGCATGGTTGCAGGGACAGGGCGCGGTCAAGGGAGACCGGGTGGCGACATGGCTGTCGAAGACGGAACTGGCCTGCCTGATGCCGCTGGCTGCGGCGCGCGCCGGTCTGGTCCATGTGCCGGTCAATCCGCTGCTCAAGCAGGCCCAGGTCGCCTATATCGTGGAGGATAGCGGTGCCAGGCTGCTGATCAGCAATGCCGGGCGTCTCAAGACGCTGGATGGCACCGGGATTGAGGACAGTTGCAGGCTGTTCGAGGACAAGGATGTGGAAGAGGCCCTAGCGTCCGTGGTGACGCCTTTGGCACCCAGTGCGGCCGATACCGAAACGGGAGATCTGGCCGCGATATTATATACAAGCGGTTCCACGGGTCGTCCAAAGGGGGTCATGCTCAGCCATGCCAATCTGACGTTGGGCGCGCTCAGTGTAGCAGAATATCTAGAGCTGGGGGCCGATGACCGAACGATTTGCGTGTTGCCGCTCAGCTTTGACTATGGGCAGAACCAGCTGCTGTCGACCTGGGCTGCTGGTGGATGCGCGGTGCCGCTGGATTATCTGACACCGCGTGACGTCATGAAGGCATGTGCGCGCCAACGGATCACCACGCTGGCGGCGGTGCCGCCGCTGTGGGTGCAACTGGTAGAGCATGGCTGGCCGGAAGAAGCCGTCACCTCGATGCGACGGCTGACCAATAGTGGCGGTGCGCTGACGCCGACACTGGTCAAGCAGTTGCGGGCGATATTCGGGTCCAAGACCGATATCTATGCGATGTATGGCCTGACCGAGGCCTTCCGGTCGACCTATCTCGATCCCGCGCTGATCGACGACAACCCGACGAGCATGGGGACGGCAATTCCGTTTGCCGAAATATTGGTAGTCGATGAAGCTGGGGACATCGCCGGCCCGGATCAAGCGGGCGAGCTGGTCCATTGCGGGCCTTTGGTCGCACATGGATACTGGAAGGACCCCGAACGGACGGCACAGCGGTTCAAGAATGCGCCACCAGCATCTAAATATTCGGGCATGGCGGTATTCTCGGGCGATACGGTGAAGCGCGGCAAGGACGGATTGCTCTATTTCGTCAGTCGGGACGACGCGATGATCAAGAGCTCGGGCAACCGGATCAGCCCGACCGAGATCGAGGAGATCGCGGTTGAGTCGGGAATTGTTGCGGAAGCGGTGGCCCTCGGTGTGCCGGATGAGCGGCTCGGTCAGGCGATCCGGCTATTTGTCCGCGCGGTTGAACAGGGACCAGAAAAGACTTCGGTCACCGAGCCGCTGCAAAACTATTTAAAGCAGAATTTACCGAATTTTATGCACCCGAGGGATATCGTTCTGCTTTCCGAATTCCCCAAGAACCCGAACGGGAAATTGGATCGCAATTTACTGGCCAGCATGGATATCGAATGATCAAGACCAAACCCACCGGGCCGATCCCGCCGGGATACCGGACAATCGATGGCGAACTTGCGATTGGCGGCCAGAAAGCCAGCGCGCTGGTGTCGGACCACGGTTCACCGCTGTTTGTCTATTCCGCAAGCAGGCTCGATGACCGCATGGCGCAACTGCGCGCCGCCATGCCCGCCGCCCTGCATCTGCATTATGCGATGAAGGCCAATCCCTACCAGCCGGTGCTCCGCTACATGGTGGGTCTGGTCGACGGTATCGACATAGCCTCCGGCGGCGAATTGCGGATGGCGCTGGCGGCAGAGGCATCGCCGGAAAAGATCAGTTTTGCCGGACCGGGAAAACGAGACGACGAATTGCGGGAGGCTATCGAGGCCGGCGTTACGATCAATATCGAATCTCCGGGTGAATGCGACCGGGCCTTGAAGATCGGGAATGCGGTCGGCAAAAAGCCGCGGCTTGCGATCCGCGTCAATCCGGACTTCGACCTCAAGGGGTCCGGCATGAAAATGGGGGGCGGCGCCAAGCCGTTCGGGATGGATATCGATCTGGTGGCGCCGGCGGTGAATAAGCTTCTGGATGCCGGAGCGGAATGGCGGGGCTTTCATATTTTTGCCGGTTCGCAGGCACTGAGCGCTGATGCCATTATCGAAACACAGGCCCAGACGCTGGACCTGGCCGCGCGACTGGCGACGAAGCTCGGTCGCTCGCCCGACCATGTCAATCTTGGCGGCGGTTTCGGAATTCCCTATTTTCCGGGTGACGAACAGCTGGACATTGTCAAGGTCGGGCAGGCCTTGTCCGAACAGTTGGCGCAATTGCCGGAGATCCTGTCGAAGACGCAATTTGCCATCGAACTGGGGCGCTACCTTGTCGGCGAAGCGGGGGTCTATCTCACCCGCATCGTCGATCGCAAGGAAAGCCAGGGTCAGACCTTTCTGGTCACCGATGGCGGCCTGCATCATCAGCTCGCTGCCAGCGGCAATTTCGGCACGGTCGTCAGGCGCAACTATCCTGCCGCGATCGCCAGCAGGTTTGCCGCGGAACCCGAAGAAACGGTGTCGATCGTCGGCTGTCTTTGCACCCCGCTCGACCGGTTGAGCGACAACGCTGCGATGCCGACTGCAGATGTCGGAGACATTGTCGCCATCTTCTGCGCGGGGGCCTATGGTGCGACCGCCAGTCCCGCCAATTTTCTCGGTCAGGGCGCGGCCAGCGAGATATTGGTCGCCTAGTTTCAATATCCTCGCGGCGATGATCGTACCGCGCTCGTTCATCGCAAATTCAGCTAATCCTAACGCTATATTCACTATTTTCTAGCATAGCCATTTCGTGACTTTGCGTAAATTGCCTGTTTTCCGCGGAAAACGGGTGCTTTGCCCGAGGATTTAAACGAGGTGAGAAAATGCGTTCTGCTATCAAAAACAAGCACTTGGCCAAGCTGATGATCGGTGCCGGAATGACGTCACTGGCGGTCGCCGGCTGTTCCGGCAGTTCCAGCGGCCCGCAGCTGCCAACGGCATCCTTCGTGTCGATGCAGGAAGGACCGGGGGAAGAATATGTGATCGGTCCCTTGGACGAGCTGACCATATTCGTGTGGCGCAACCCCGAACTGGGCGCGAAGGTCCAGGTCCGTCCCGATGGCCGGATTACCACCCCGCTGATCACCGACATGCCTGCGGTCGGCAAGACGCCGTCGATGCTGGCGGAGGACCTGACCCTGCAATTGTCGCAATATATCAACGAGCCGCTGGTGTCGGTCATCGTCAACAATTTTTCCGGTACCTTCTCGCAACAGATCCGCGTTGTCGGGGCCACCGACAAGCCGGCATCCATTCCCTATCGTGCCAACATGACCCTGCTCGACGCAATGATCGCAGTCGGCGGCATGTCGGAATTTGCATCCGGCAATCGCGCCCGGCTGATCCGGTTCGATCGCGGCACCGGCAAGCAAAAGGAATTTGCCCTGCGCATCGACGATCTGATGAAGAAGGGAAAGACCAGCGCCAATGTGATGCTGCGTCCCGGCGACGTGATCATCATTCCGGAAAGCATGTTTTGATCTGCTTTTGGCTCCGCAAGACAGGAATCGAATAGACACATGAACGGTCTCTACGACGAATTTAAAATAGCATTGTACAGCGTCTGGAACCGTCGCTGGCTGGCGCTGCTTGTCGCCTGGGGGCTTTGCCTGGTGGGCTGGCTGGTGGTCGCGCTGATCCCCAATAGCTATGAATCGAAAGCCCGCATTTCGGTGGAGATGCAGTCTATCCTGTCCGACCAGGTCGGTGTGGACGCGCGGGAGCGCAAGAAGAATATGGACCGCGTCCAACAGACGCTGGCATCCACCATCAACCTGGAAAAGGTTGTGCGGGGAACGGCGTTGAACGATTCCGTTTCGTCGGACCGCGAACTGGCGAGCAAGGTCGAGACGCTGCGCAAGAATATCGAGATCAAATCGGAAAAGGACAATCTGTTCGAGATTACCGCCAAGTCATCAGCCAACAATCTTTCCGACGCGCAAAATGCCGTTCTTGCTCGCGATATCGTGCAGAAAATGATCGATATATTTGTCGAGGAGAATCTTTCCGGCGACCGTGATGAAACCAGCCAGACGATCAAGTTCCTCGATGCGCAGCTCGCCCAGCGGGAGAAGGAGCTGCAGGAAGTCGAGCAGAAAAGGGTTCAGTTCGAGACGGAAAATCTCGGCTTGTTGCCCGGGATTGGTTCCATCAGCCAACGGATGGAGGCTGCCCGGTCAGAGCTCGGGCAAATTGATTCGCAGCTCAGCCAGGCATCGGGATCGCTGGCGGCCCTGAACGGTCAGCTGGCCGGTACGCCTCCTTCGATCGCGACGCCGGGGTTTGGCGGCAGCGGAGACGGCAGTGCCCGTGGTCAGCTGGCGCAGGCCGAGGCCAAGCTGGCATCCGCGCGCGCGCGCGGCTGGACCGACAGCCATCCTGATGTTGTGTCGATGAAGAACGAAATTGCCGCGCTGCGGAGACAGGCATCGAAGGAACCGGCCGGCAGTGGTGCCTACCGCACTCCTAATCCGGCCTACAGCTCCTTGCAGAGCATGCGCGCTGAACGGCAGGCCAGCGTCGCCGCATTGCAGGCGCGAAAAAATGCGCTGCAGGCAGATCTGGCGCAGCTGGCGTCGAAGCAGACGCTGGAGCCAGGCGTTGCAGCCGAAATGTCGCGGATCGATCGTGACTATGAGGTGCTGAAAAACCAGTATGACAAGCTGCTTGCCGACCGGGAACAGATCAAGCTGCGGGGTCAGGTCGAAGCCGACACCGATTCTCTCAAGTTCCGGGTGATTGATCCACCTTCCAGCCCGCGGACCCCGGCTGCACCAAACCGGCCACTGTTGCTGGCAATGGTATTGATTGCCGGCATTGGCGGAGGGGTCGGCACGGCTTTTGCGATGGGCCGGTTGCAGACCAGCTATCCCACTGCCGAGAAGCTGGAAAAAGCCAGTGGCCTGCCGGTCATCGGTTCCGTTTCGCAGATCATCACCAATGCGCAGAGCGCCATAAACAGGAAAGAGCTGCGCATTTTTTACGGTACCAGCGGCGCGCTGTTCGGTGTTTTCGGCATGTTGATGATCGTGGAATTTATCCAGCGCGGCATGGTCGCCTGAGGGAGCAGATATGAACCAGTACAATCCTCCCAGAAAGCCGGCATCGCTGCTCGAACGGGCAGGGGAAATCTATGATTATATCCCTGCCGTCCGCACGAGTGATCGAGAGGCAGGCGATGCGAATGACTTGCCGCCGGAGCCCCCGGCAGGACAAATGACTCCGGTCACGCCTCGTCCGGTCCAGGCTTATGACGGTCCGCGCGTTATTGTCGACCGCGACAAGTTGCGGGAAGCCGGGTTCATTGTTCCCGACGGCCCGGTGACCGGCATTGCGGAAGAATTCCGGATCATCAAGCGGCAGTTGCTGCTTGCGGCAAAGGGTAGCCAGAAATCGAGACCCGTGCCGCATGGCGAACGGATATTGATCTGTTCGGCGCATCCCAACGAAGGCAAGACTTTCTGTGCGCTCAATCTCGCGCTTTCAATTGCGGCGGAAAAGGACAATGAGGTCCTTCTGGTCGACGCAGATTTCGCGAAGCCCAGCATCCTGTCCAGCCTTGGTCTGGAAGGCAGCAAGGGGCTCATGGACGCGCTTGCCGATCCGCAACTGCCGGTCGAAAACTGCATCATCCATACCGATATTCCCGGCCTGGCTATTCTGCCGGCCGGCGACCAGACCAATGCCGACACCGAATATCTGGCCTCGTCCCGGACCGAGCAGGTGCTGAACCGCCTGACCCAGAACAATCCCCATCGTATCGTGATTTTTGATTCACCGCCCGCTCTGTCGGCATCACCGGCTTCCGTCCTGGCGACCCATGTCGGTCAGGTCGTGATGGTGGTGAAGGCCGACGAAACGACCGAATCCGCGCTGCGCGACGCACTCAGCCTGATGGGTGGATGCGAGCATATCCAGCTTCTCCTCAATGGCACGAAATTCTCGCCAACGGGCAGACGCTTTGGATCCTATTATGGATATGGAGAGTAAGCCATGACCGCGAATTTGACCAGGAATGTCCTGAAATATGGAGCGGCGTTGCTGCCATTGCTGGGGCTGGCGGTGCCTGCCGCAGAGGCGCGGGAACGCAAGGCCGACGTGGCTCCCTATCTAGAGATCCAGCAAATATTGGTCGCCGACCTGAAGAACGGCAGCGATGTGCTGACCTATACGTCCGTCGCAGCCGGAATCGAAAGCTCGATCCAGACCCGGGGTGCGCAAGCGCAAGTGAATTTGCGTTATGAACGCCGGTTCTTCTACCAGGACAATCTGGGCGATGACGATGTCATTACCGGTCTGGCCCGTGGTGGCGTGCAGATCGTCCCCAATGTCCTGACGTTGGAAGCCGGGGGTATTGCTACCCGCAGCCGGGTCGATTTGCGCGGCGAAGCGCCATCCAATACGGTCGGCAATATCGACAATGTTACGCAGGTCTATTCGGTCTATGCCGGCCCCAATCTCTCGACCCAGGTCGGGGCTTTGGATGTCAATGCAAATTACCGCGTGGGCTACACCAAGGTCGAGAACAAGAGCACCGGAACCCTGCCTCCCGGGCAACTTCCGATCGATGTCTTTGACGACAGCGTCAGCCATTCGGCGAGCGCCAGCGTCGGCATGCAGCCGGGCGATCTTCCCTTTGGCTGGTCGGTCAGCGGAGGCTGGGAACGCGAAGACGGAAGCGAACTTGATCAGCGCTTCGAAGGCAAATATGTACGCGCCGATGTAACCGTGCCGGTCTCATCCAGCCTGGCACTGGTCGGCGGCGTTGGCTACGAGGATATCGAGATTTCCGAACGCGATGCCGTGCGCGATGTGAATGGGAATCCGGTGATCGGAACCGACGGCCGCCTCGTCACCGATGAAACATCGCCCCGATTGCTGTCCTACGATCAGGATGGGATCATCTGGGATGCGGGCGTAATGTGGCGACCCAGCCGGCGCACCTCGCTCGAGGCGCGTGTCGGCCAGCGCTATGGCAGCGAAACCTATTACGGCAATTTTGGTTACCAGCCGAACCAGAGCACCGCCCTGAATATTTCGGTCTATGATACGGTTTCCGGTTTCGGCAATCTGCTCAATGACAATCTCGCGAATCTGGGCACGAGTTTTTCCAGCACGCGTAATCCGCTGAGCGGCGAGCTCAACGGCTGTGCCTTCGGCCAGACCAGCAGCCTTTGCTTCAACGATGTGTTGCAATCCGCAGCATCCTCTTCCTTCCGGGCACGGGGCGTCAACGGGCAACTGACCTACAGCACCGGCGGATGGAATACCGGGCTGGGCGCAGGCTATGCCCGACGCCGCTATTTTGCATCGCAACTGGGCGCGGTTTCCGCTGTCGACGGTCTGGTCGACGAGAATTATTATGCCACTTTCTCGATTGGCCGGGAGCTCGACACCTATTCCAGTTTCGACGCGAATGTTTACGCCAATCTGCTGGATAGCGGCTTTGCAAATGCGCCCAATGTTCTGGGTCTGGGCGCCAATGCCGCTTATTATCGCCAGATTCTGCCGGGGCTGCAAGGCACGGCTGCGGTGGGACTGGACAGTTTCCAGCAGGACGGTTTCGACAGCGAAATCACGGCGTCTGCGCTGCTGGGACTCAGATATGATTTTTAAGAGCATCATCGTCGCCGGTGATGGGAGATACACGCATGTATGATACATTCTATGGACTGAACGGCCGGCCTTTCCAGCTGACCCCGGATCCGCATTTTTATTTCGAGAGCCTGACCCATCGCAAGGCCCTGTCCTATCTTGGTTACGGGCTCGCACAGGGTGAAGGGTTCATCGTCATCACCGGTGATGTCGGTGCAGGGAAGACCACGCTGGTCAGCCATCTGATGGCCACCATCGACAAGGCGCGCCTGACCGCCGCCAATATCGTGACCACCAAGCTCGACAGCGAGGATATCGTGCGCGTCGCGGCCAATCATTTCGATATTGATACCGATCATATGGACAAGGCCCAGCTGTTGAGCGCGATCGAAGAATTTCTCCATGCCGAAGCACGGGCCGGGCGGCGCTGCTTGCTGATCGTCGATGAATCGCAGAACCTTCCCGCCGGCGCGCTGGAAGAATTGCGAATGCTGTCCAACTTTCAGCTCGGCGGGCAGGCATTGCTGCAGATTTTCCTGCTCGGTCAGCCGGAGTTTCGCGACATGCTGCAAAACTCCAACCAGCTGGAGCAGTTGCGGCAGCGGGTGATCGCGCATCATCATCTCGAACCGATGAGCGCCGATGAAATCGAACCCTATGTCACCCACCGCCTGTCCAAGAGCGGGTGGTCGGGACGGCCGAAGATCACGTCGAGCGTGTTTCGCACGCTCTATGCAGAGACGCATGGCGTTCCCCGCAAAATCAATGCGCTCATGAGCCGGATATTGCTGATGGGGTCAATCGAGCATGCCGAGATGATCGATCAGAATATGGTCGCGCGCGTGCTTGCCGATCTGAATGGCGAAGATGTCGAAATTGCCGGACCGCCAACGGCATCGGCCGAGGTCCAGAATCCGCTGTGGGAGAAGCCCAAAAGGGCTGCTGATCCCGGTTCCGGACAGGTTGATGAAACCCCGGTGCAATCGTCCGAACCCCAGGCAGAGCCGGTTTCTACACCGGACCGTCAAGTCGTCGATTATCGGATGGATGATGTGCCGGCCCGGCCAGTCCAGGAATCTGAGGATGCCAGAGTCGAAACTGCACAGCCAGCCGCCGACAAAGAGACCGCACAGCGGATCGACATGATGGCCAGGCGATTGTCTTTGCTGGAAAAACGTATGGATGGTCAGGAAGAAAATCTGCAGCGCGTCTTGACCATGCTCGTGGAATGGGTCGAGAGTGATGTCCGGAGCAAGGAAAGCTATGTCAATGCAGGACGCGCCGCCTGAACCCTTCGCCACGGCAAGAAAAGCGGATGCTTTGCTCAACGCCATGTCGGTCGATATCGAGGACTGGTTCCAGGTGGGAGCCTTCGAGACGGTTATTGACCGGGGCGACTGGGATCAGCTCGAGCATCGGGTAGAATACAATACCCAGGCCGTGCTGTCGCTGTTTGACGAAGCAGAAATCAAGGCGACATTTTTCATTCTTGGCTGGGTGGCCGAACGCTATCCTGCGCTGATGCGGCAGATCGTTGCTGCCGGCCATGAAATCGCCAATCATGGCTATGATCATGCCCGCGTGTTCACGCTGTCGCCCGACCAGTTCCGGGCGGATCTGGACCGCAGCCGCAAGCTGCTGGAAGATTCATCGGGGCAGAAGGTGATCGGCTATCGGGCACCCAGCTTTTCGATCGATCAGCGGACACCATGGGCGCATGAGATATTGGCCGAGCAGGGCTATGAATATTCCTCCAGCGTCGCGCCGATCCGCCATGATCATTATGGCTGGGCAGGATCGCCGCGCTTCGCCTGGAAACCCGTCGCCCAATCCGGTCTCATCGAATTGCCGGTAACGACGGTGAATGCCGGGGGCCGGGTTCTCGCCGCCGGGGGAGGCGGGTTTTTCCGCTTGCTCCCTTATGCCTTGTACAAGCAATCCATCCGCAAGATGCAGCGCGACGACGGGCACGGAGCGATATTCTATTTTCATCCGTGGGAAATCGATCCCGAGCAGCCACGGGTCGAGGATGCGCCGATCCGTTCCAAGCTTCGGCACTATACGAACCTGAAAGCGATGCGCGCGAAGTTGCTGCGGGCCAGCCAGGATTTCAAATGGGGCAGGGTAGACGAGCTGGCCGCGCTGGAAGCGCGGCTGCTGGGATGAACATGACGTTCAAGCCTCAATCCCTGCTGATACGCCTTCTTGACCGGCCCGATGCCAATGAACTGGCGCGGATCGATGCCTTTGTAGCGGCGTCGCCGCAAGGCACGGTGTTCCACCGTCCGGCATGGATGCTGTCGGTGAGCAAGGCCTGCGGCCATGACTGGCGCTATCTGATTGCCGAAGATGGTACCGGGGCATTGCTCGGTATACTTCCGCTGCATCTGATCCACTCTGCCCTGTTCGGTCGCGCGCTGGTGTCTTCGGGTTTCGCCGTGGGCGGCGGCATCCTCTCGGGCGATGATCAGGCGATCCAATCGCTGGCAGAGGAAGCCTGGCGCTTTGCCGAACGGTACAGCTTCCCCACGGTGGAATTGCGCGGTGGTGCAATACCCGACCAAAAGTGGCAACATAAGCAGGATGTCTATGCCGGCTTTGTGAAGGCTCTGGCCGAGGATGACGAGAGCCAGTTGCTCGGGATTCCCCGCAAGCAGCGCGCGGAGGTCCGCAAGGGGCTGAACAACAAGCTGACGGTCCGGATTGGAACGGCGCAGCAGGACCGGGACGACCATTATGCGGTCTATGCCGAAAGCGTGCGCAATCTCGGGACGCCGGTTTTTCCGAAAACCCTGTTTGCCGCGGTGCTTGATGGCTTTGGCGAGGAGGCCGACATATTGACGGTACTGCACGCGGGCATGCCAGTGGCCAGCGTGCTGAGCCTTTACGATCGTGGCACAGTGATGCCTTATTGGGGCGGCGGAACTTGGGATGCGCGCCGGCTTCGCGCCAATGACGTGATGTATTATGCGTTGATGAACCATGCCCGCGAGAGGGGATGCCGGTCGTTCGACTTTGGCCGGTCGAAATATGGCACCGGTGCCTTTTCGTTCAAGAAGAACTGGGGCTTCGAACCGCAACCGCTGAGCTATGCCACGCGCACGGCGGCTGGCGAAGAGGCCCGCGATGTCAATCCAATGAGTCCCAAATATCGAGCGCAGGTGGCGCTGTGGCAGCGGTTGCCGCTGGCGGTTGCAAACTGCATCGGACCGATGATCGCCAGGGGCCTCGGCTGATGGGCGAAATCTTGTTTCTGGCGCATCGGGTGCCCTGGCCGCCGAACCGCGGCGACAAGATCCGTTCGCACCATTTGCTGCAGAAGCTGATGGATTTTGCGCCGGTGCACGTGGCCTGTTTCGCAGAGGACGAGGCAGAACGGCAAACCGGTTGGGAGCGCAAAAATGAACTGGCGTCCTGCGAAATCGTGCTGCGGCAAAAGCCAAAGTGGCAAGCCGGGATTGAATCCCTGGTTTCCGGAAAGCCGGTCTCCCTGACCTCGTTCGAAAGCGACGCGCTCGAAGACCATGTCGCCGATACTCTCGCGACGCGACCGATCGATTGTATCTTCGTTTTTTCCGGACAGATGGCGCAGTTCATTCCGGCGGATTTTGCGGGCAGGGTGGTAATGGATTTTGCCGATGTCGATAGCGCGAAATTCGAAAGCTATGCGGAAGAGGGATCGGGACCAATGGCCTGGATCCATCGCCGCGAAGGACGGCTACTGCAGGCCTTCGAGAAAGCTGTTGCCGAGCGAGCAGACCACAGCCTGTTTGTCAGCGAAGCCGAAGCGGCATTGTTCCGAGCGCGCTCGGGTTTATCCGATGATCGTATCAAGGCAATGGGTAACGGGATTGATCTGGCGTTCTATGGGGCGGCCAATATCAAGCCGGCGGATTCCGACCAGCCGATGATCCTGTTTACCGGCCAGATGGATTATCAGCCCAATATCCAGGCCGTGCAGAGTTTCAGCAATCAGGTCATGCCGGACATCCTGGCCCGCTTTCCCGATGCGCGCTTTGTCGTCGTCGGTCGGGCGCCGACGGACAAGGTCAGGCAGCTGGACGGCCGCAACGGAACAGTGGTCATTGGGTCGGTTGACGATATCCGCAGCTGGATCAGGGCGGCCGCCATCGTCGTTGCGCCGCTGCGGATTGCCAGGGGCATACAGAACAAGGTGCTTGAAGCCATGGCCATGGCGAAACCGGTGGTCGTTTCGCAATGCGCTGCAGAGGGCATTGAAGCCATCAATGGCGAGCATTTCCTCGTCGCTGCATCGGTCGCGGAAGAGGCCCGTCTGATATGCGAGTTGCTGGATGACCCGCAGCGGGCCGGACGGCTGGGCGAGCAGGCGCAGCGCCTTATTCACGCAAAATATTCGTGGGAAACACAGCTTGCCGACCTGCCGGGCCTGTGCGGTCTTACCGACGCTCGAGTGGCCGAGGCAGCGGCATGACCAGCGCAACGATCGATCCCGTTGGCAGCCGGCAGCCGGATGTTGCGACCGATTCCTCATGGTCGATCCATCTGAAATGGCTGGGGCTTGCCACCCTGGCGATACTGGCGATATTCTGGCGTGATGCTGCGGATATGGTCCGGACATGGTGGACGATATCGACCTATAATCATTGCCTGCTGATCGTGCCGATCCTGTTCTGGCTGCTGCAGCAACGGCGCGAAGAGCTGGTAAAGCTCACCCCCTCCTTCTGGTTGCCCGGCCTGCTCTGGACCGCAATTGCGTCGCTGGGGTGGTTGCTCGGGGAAGCGGCCGGCGTCTCCTTTGCCCGCCAGCTCGGGCTGCTGATGATGCTGCAGGGCGCCGTGGTGACGCTGCTTGGTCCGGTCGTGGCGCGCGGGCTGATTTTCCCGCTGGGGTTCAGCTTCTTTCTGGTACCGTTCGGCGAGGAATTCGTACCATTCCTGCAGATGGTCACCGCCAAACTGTCGATGGTCTTTCTCGGTTGGGCCAATATCCCGGCCTTTATCGACGGAATATTCATATCGACCCCGACCGGCTATTTCCGGGTGGCCGAGGCCTGTTCCGGGATCAAGTTCCTGATCGCCATGCTCGCTTATGGCGCACTGGTCAGCAATGTCTGCTTCCAGAGCTGGAACCGGCGGATGTTGTTCATGATCGCCGCCGTGATCGTTCCGGTGATTGCCAACGGCATCCGTGCCTTCGGCACTATCTATATCGCGCATCACACGACGACCGACTTTGCCGCCGGCTTCGATCATATCTTCTACGGCTGGTTCTTTTTTGCCTTTGTCCTGATCTTGGTGATGGCCATCGGCTGGCCCTTTTTTGATCGCAGCATCGATGATCCGATGATTGACGGTGACGCGTTGCGGCAGGTCCAGTCGCCGTCGCGCACGGCGCAGAAGTCCGCGACCGTGATGACGGCAATGGCCGCGATCATCCTGTTTCCCGTGGTCTGGACATCGGTTCTGGCCGCACAGGAATCGCCGGTCCCGGACAAGATCGCACTGCCGCAAGTTGCCGGATGGGAGCGCGTAGATTACCAGCCGCTCTACCCCTGGCAGCCGCAGTTTGACGGCGCCAGTCATCAGCTTCTCGGTCGCTATCGCAACCGGGAGACGGGAAGCGAAGTCGATCTTGCGATTGCGGTCTATGACCGTCAGGGCGAAGGACGGGAAATGGTCGGCTACGGGCAGGGCGAACTGGTCCCGGATTCCGGCTGGTCGCGCAACCGTACGCTGGATGCGCCGGACAGCGCGGCGGCTGTGGAACTGATCGCGCCGGGACCGGTTGTCCGCGATGTGATTTCCTTTTACAGCATCGGCGGCAAGCTTACCGGCAGCGCTTCGGTGGTGAAGCTGGAAACGCTGAAGAACAATATGTTCGGCGGTCCGCAGCAGGCGGTGGCGATTCTGGTTTCGGCGGAGACGAGCCGCAAGACATCGCCGCGCAAGGCGATCCCGGCCTTTCTGTCTGATTTGGGGCCGGTCGACAAATTGGCTGACGCGATGGCGGGGCTGCGCTAGAGCGCACCCATGTGCGGCATTACAGGTATTTTTCATTTGGAGACGGCCAAGCCGGTCGACCCGGCGCGTCTGCGCAAGATGACCGACAGTCTGACGCACCGCGGGCCGGACGGCTCCGGGATATGGACGGCACCCGGCGTCGGGCTGGGCCACCGGCGGCTATCGATCATCGATCTGGAGGGCGGCGCGCAGCCAATGCTGACCGCCGACGAAGCGCAGGTGCTGACTTTCAATGGCGAGATCTACAACTTCCGCGAAGTGCGGGCAGAGCTGCAATCGAAGGGGCACCGGTTCGAGACCAGCAGCGACAGCGAGGTCATCCTGTTCTCATGGCGGCAATGGGGCACCGACTGCCTTCGGCACCTGAACGGGATGTTCGCCTTCGCGCTATATGACCAGTCTACCCGGCAATTGTTTCTCGCCCGCGACCGGCTGGGGGTGAAACCGCTGTTCTACGCGCCGGTCTCGGATGGCAGCATATTATTCGCATCAGAACTGAAGGGCCTGCTGGCCAACCCCCTGTTGCGGCGGGAGCCCAGTCTTCGCGCGGTCGATGACTATCTCGCCTTTGGCTATGTGCCGGATCAGACGTCGCTGCTGAGGGGCGTGAAGAAATTGCCGGCCGGTCATTATCTGCTGCTCGAACAGGGCAAGCCGGAGCCTGCCCCGGTGCAATATTGGGATATGGATTTCAGCCAGCGGCACAAGGCGTCGGCCAATGCTCTGGAGGAAGAGCTGGTCGACTTGCTGAAGCAGGCGGTCGGATTGCGGATGGTCGCGGACGTGCCGCTCGGCGCGTTTCTCTCCGGCGGGGTCGACAGCAGCGCGGTAGTGGCGCTGATGGCGGAAACCAGCCGCCGGCCGGTGAAGACCTGTTCGATCGGCTTCGACGAGCAGTCGCTCGACGAGACCGGTTATGCGCGGCAGGTGGCGGAGCGGTTCCAGACCGATCATCGCAAGCGGATCGTGGCAGCGGACGATTTCGGTCTGATCGACACGCTTGCCGATCATTTCGACGAACCCTTTGCCGATGCCTCCGCCCTCCCGACCTACCGGGTGTGCGAGCTGGCCCGCGAGACGGTGACGGTCGCGCTGTCCGGGGACGGAGCGGACGAGGCGATGGCCGGCTATCGCCGGCACGTGTTCCACCAGGCCGAGGAGCGGGTGAGGGGGCTGTTGCCGCAATCGTTCCGCGGACCGGCCTTTGGCTGGCTGGGATCGGTCTATCCCAAGGCCGACTGGGCTCCGCGCCCGTTTCGCGCCAAATCGACCCTGCTGTCGCTGGCGCGGACCGGTCCGGAAGGTTATGCCGAAGCGGTCGGGGTGACCACGCCATCGGGCCGTCACCGGATATACTCCGATGCGATGCGGAGCGACCTGGGCGGCTATCGGGCCGAGCAGCGGATGATCGACCTGATGGAGCGGGCACCGGCGCGCAACGGGCTGGACCAGGCGCAATATGCCGACATGAAGATGTGGCTGCCGGGCGATATCCTGACCAAGGTCGACCGCACCAGCATGGCGGTCGGGCTCGAGGCGCGCGAGCCGCTGCTCGACTACAAGCTGATGGAATTTGCCGCGAAGCTGCCGGCCAGCCTGCGGGTGCACCGGGGGCAGGGCAAATATCTGCTGAAGAAATCGATGGAGCGCTATTTGCCCAGCGACATATTGTACCGGCCCAAGATGGGCTTCGTGACGCCGATCGCCCAATGGTTCCGCGGGCCGCTGGCCGACACGGCCCGGGATATTGCCAGCGGCGGCAATCTGGCGCGGACCGGCTGGTTTGACAGCAAGGCGCTGCGCAATATCGCCGAGGACCATATCGCCGGCCGCTCCGACAACAGTCGCCTGCTGTGGCAGCTGCTGATGCTCGACAAGTCGCTGAGCCGGTTGTTCGGCCTCTAGCTTTCCGGCCTGCGCCGGGGAACAGCTAGTCCGGGTAGATCGCTTCGACAAAATAGAGACCGTCGGGCGGAGCGTTGAAGCCGAGGGCATCGCGGTTCCTGGCGGCCAGCGCGTGTTTCAGATCCACCTTGGTCCATTTGCCGGTGCCGACCAGTTTCAGACAGCCGACGATCGAGCGGACCTGGTGATGGAGGAAGGAACGGGCCGCCACCTCGACCTCGATTTCCTCGCCAAATCGGCTGACCGATATGCTGTCGAGCGTCTTCACCGGGCTTTGTGCCTGGCAATGGGCCGAGCGGAAAGTGGTGAAATCATGCTGGCCGGTCAGCGCCTGGGAGGCATTGTGCATCGCCTCGGCATCGAGCGCCGGCGCCACCTGCCAGCTGAGGCCCCGGTCAAAGGTCAGTGGTGCCCGGCGGTTGGTGATCTTGTAGAGATAGCGCCGCCCCTCGCAGGCAAAGCGGGCATGCCATTCGTCGTCGACGATATCGCAGGCGAGTACCGCAACCGGGTGCGGCCGCAGTCCGGCATTGATCCCCTCGCGCAGACGGAAGGGTGTCAGCCTGGTCTCGAGATCGAAATGCGCGCGCATCGCCAGTGCATGGACGCCGGCGTCGGTCCGGCCTGCAGCAAAAACACGGACGTCCTGGCCGGTGATCTTGTGGATCGCCTGTTCGACCGCCTGCTGGACGCTGGGGCCGTGATCCTGATGCTGCCAGCCCATGAACGGGCGTCCGTCATATTCGAGGGTGAGGGCAAAGCGGGTCATTATAATATCGTGCCCTTCGGGATTCTGGTGCCGTTGAGAAAGGACTGGAGGTCCATGGCGGGCTTGCCGGCTTTCTGGATGATCGTGGGCCGGATCGCACCGGTGCCGCAGGCGATCAGGAGATGCTCGTCCAATATGGTTCCTGCCGAACCGTTCCCGTCTTCAACCTTTGCCTCGAGAATCCGGTACCGGTCGCCCTGATATTCGAAAAAGGCGCCCGGGTGGGGATTGAAGGCTCGTATCTGCCGTTCGACCTGTCCCGCAGGCCGGCTGAAGTCCAAGCGGGCTTCCTGCTTCTCGATCTTTTTCGCGTAGGTAGCCCGCGTGTCGTCCTGCGTTTCTGGCTTTTGGTGCGCGGGCGACGCGAGATATTGCGCCATCAGCCCGGCTCCTGTGCCGGCAAGCTCCTCGGTGAGTTCGCCGGCGGTCTTGGCATCAACCGGAGTCGCGGTCTTGAGCAGCATCGGGCCCGTGTCGAGGCCCGCCTCCATCTGCATGATGGTGATCCCGGTTTCCTCGTCGCCCGCCAATATGGCGCGCTGCACCGGTGCCGCGCCGCGCCAGCGGGGGAGCAGCGAGCCGTGAATATTCAGGCACCCCATTTTCGGCGCGTCCAGAATCGACTGCGGCAGGATCAGGCCATAGGCCGCGACCACCGCGACATCGAGGTCGAGCGCGGCAAAGGCAGCCTGTTCTTTCTCGCCCTTGAGCGATACCGGCGTGCGCACTGCCATGCCCAGTTCTTCGGCAACGCGCTGGACGGGGGAGGGCGACAGTTTCTTGCCGCGCCCCGCGCGTCGTGGCGGCTGCGAATAGACCGCAACAATGTCATGCCCGGCCGCGTGCAGCACCTGCAGCGCCGGAACCGCAAAATCGGGCGTTCCCATCAAGGCTATCCGCAGAGATTTTTGGCCGGCGGTCATATTCTATCTTTCCCAGGGTCACACGGGTCACACCCCCCAAAGCGGAAAAAGATTTTCCGGATCGGCGAATTTCCCCCTCACATGATTCCGCGTTTTACATCAATTGTCTGATCTGTGACTGACATGACGCGGACGATATCGATTCCGTGTCGTGTAGGACAGGCATTTTCTGCTTGGCAGGCTTGTGCGGCTGCTCCTAATGACTAAGCCATGGCATCGCAAGAGATCGAAAATCTGGTTCAGGCCCTCGCCAAGCTCCCCGGCCTCGGTCCGCGTTCGGCGCGGCGGGCCGTGCTTTATCTGCTGAAACGTCCGGATACGGCGATGAAGCCGATCCTGGCGGCCATGAGCAAGGTCGATGAACGGCTCGTCATCTGCAGTATCTGCGGCAATGTTGATACCCAGGATCCCTGCCAGATCTGCACCGACCCCCGTCGTGACGAAAAGGCGCTGTGCGTGGTGGAAGAGGTTTCCGACCTCTGGGCGCTGGACAAGTCCCGTCTGTTTCCGGGCAAATTTCATGTACTCGGCGGAAAATTATCCGCGCTTGACGGCGTGCGGCCCGAAGATATCGGAATCGACACATTGATCCGGCGAGTCGAGGCCGGGGGCATCGACGAAGTGGTTCTGGCGATGAACGCGACGCTGGAGGGGCAGACGACGGCGCATTATATTGCCGAGCGCCTCGAAAAATTTCCGTTACGTCTCAGCCAGCTTTCGCATGGTATACCGGTGGGCGGCGAGCTTGACTATCTGGATGAGGGCACGCTGGCGCAGGCACTGCGATCGCGGAGACCAGTCCACAGCGATTGAACAATCGCTGATCGGGATTGTTGACAATTAAGTCACAGTCCGCAGAAAACTGTCACATAGACGCATGTTTGGGCTTTCAAATGCTGAATCTCAGGCTATCCGTACCCCTGATAAAAATAAGCATTGTAGGAGAGCATGTTATGAAAATTGCCTTGAATCTGTCGGTGTGTGCATTTGCACTTGCTACCATCGCTACCGCCCCCGTTTATGCCCAGACCCAAGCTGACGCGACCGACCAAGTCGACGAAAATAATGAAACCGTCGACAGTAACATCATAGTCGTGACCGCTCAGGGACGCTCGCAGGCCCTGTCGGACGTTCCTATTGCTGTGTCGGCGATCGGTGCCGAACAATTGCAGCAGAGCGGCACAAGCGATATTCGCGAACTCAACCAGCTTGCTCCCTCCCTGCTGGTATCTTCCACCGGTAACGAAGCCAATGGTTCCGCCCGTATCCGCGGCATCGGCACGGTCGGCGACAACCCCGGCCTTGAAAGCTCCGTCGCCGTGTTCATCGACGGCGTCTATCGTTCGCGCAGCGGTAATGCGCTGAGCGAACTGGGGCCGATCGAGCGGATCGAAGTTCTTCGCGGTCCTCAGGGCACGTTGGGCGGACGGAATTCCTCTGCCGGCATGATCAGCATCACCACCGCCGCACCGGAATTCGTATTTTCCGGCCACGCTTCCGCGACCTATGGCAATTATGACCAGCTTCGTCTCGAAGGCGGCATCAATGGCCCGCTCAGCGACACCATCGCCGCGCGCATTGACGGCGTGTATCTGAAGCGCGACGGTTTCTATACCGATGTCGTGAACGGCACCGACGTCAACAACAAGGACCGCTATCTCGTTCGCGGCCAGCTGCTGTTTGAACCAAATGACGGCCTGACCGTCCGGGTTATCGGCGACTATTCCAAGAAGGACGAATCCTGCTGTGCGGCAACCTTCGTGCAGCCGGAATTTGCACAGCGTGCACGGGTGAGCCCTGGTCTTGATCCGTTCTCCCTCCCACAGCCTGGCGCGCCGGCTCTGACCGATCCCGCCAACCCGATCATTCCGGTTCTCCTCGGACTGGGCCAGAATCCTGCCGCGCTGAACCAGAGCACCTTCAACCGCGATATTTATGTCAGCCCCGGTCGTTCCTATGCCGGCGAGACAGAGGATTTCGGTGCTTCGGTTGAGCTCAACGCCGAAATTGGCGCCCTGAACTTCACTTCGATCACCGGGTACCGCGAATATTCCAACTTCCAGGCTTCGGACACCGATTATACGCAGGTCGACATTCTCTACCGCGCGCCGACGGAAAATGCCGGTGCCCGTGAGTTCAAGACCTTCACCCAGGAACTGCGTCTGCAGGGCTCCGCGTTCGATGACAAGCTGGACTGGCTGATCGGCGGGTTCTACGCCAATGAAAAGCTGGAAACGCGGGACAATCTGCGCTTCGGTTCGCAATATGGTGCCTTCGCGCCGTGCCGGATCGTCAACGCCGTCAACCCGGCGCTTGCCTCACCCACGAGCACGGGCTGCCTGAGCGCTGGTGGCCGTGCTGTGCTGCAGGCCGCAAATGGCGGAGCAGGTGCCTTTGGTGCCGCGACCCCGCTGATCTTTGCCGGACTGGATAATCTTGCCCAGATCAACGACAGGGGCACGGTGCTCGACGTCTACAATCAGAAGAGCCAGAATTTTGCGGTTTTCACGCATAATATCTTCCACATCACGGACAAGCTCGATCTGACTTTGGGATTGCGCTACACGGATGAAACCAAGGACTTCAATGCAGCCTTCTCCAACGACAACACGATGTGCCCGACGCAGCGCGCGTTGTTCACGCCGTTGCTCGGCGGACCACTTGGCGGATTGGCAGCCGGCCTGATCGGTCTGTCCTGTCAGGGCAATTCCACCGCCGAACTGGACGGTGTGACGTTGAGCGACAGCCGGAGCGAGAGCGAATTTACCGGCACCGCGATCATGTCCTACAAGCCCACCGACGACCTGCTACTGTACGGCAGCTACTCGCGCGGTTACAAGGCTGGTGGTTTCAACCTCGACCGTTCCGCACTGACCAGTTCCACATTGGTCAATCCGGCACTGGCTGGCGATACCGCCAATCTGCAGTTTGACCAGGAAACGGTCGATGCATTCGAGATTGGTGCAAAATATTCGACCCGGGAATTTTCGCTGAGCGTTGCCGCTTTCCGGCAGCAGTTCGACAATTTCCAGCTGAATACGTTCAACGGTTCGGTCTTCCTGGTGCAGAATATCAATGCCTGTAGCGATGATCTGAATGGTGCGGATCGCGATGCCAGCGGAGCAACCGGCAACTGTGCCCCGGACAATGTCAAATATGGCGTTGTCGCGCAGGGTGTCGAACTGGAAGCGTCGATCAATCCGGTCAATTATGTCAATGTCACAATGGGTCTGACCTATACCGATACCAGCTATGAAAATGATCTGGTCGGGCGTGACAGCGGTGCTGCCCTGGATCCGGCGCTTCGCCTCCTGCCGGGCGACAATCTGTCAAACGCGCCGGAGGTCACGGCCACGGCTTCGCTGTCCTACACCCCGCCAATCGGCAACAGCGGCCTGACCGGACTGTTCTATGTGAACGCCCGGACAACCAGCGACTATAACACCGGTTCCGATCTGCTCTACGGCAAGGAACAGGACGGCTTTACGCTGGTCAACGCGCGGATCGGTATCCGCGGTCCGGATGACGCCTGGGCGATCGAAGGCTGGGCGCAGAATCTGTTCAATGTCGATTATTCGCAGGTTGCGTTCAACACGCCATTTGTCGCATCGCAGCAGACCTATTCGGCGTTCCTGGCAGAGCCAAGAACCTATGGTATCACGGTGCGCGGCCGCTTCTAGATCCAGCCACGAACAAACATTACAATCAGGCGTGCGGGTCATCGTGAACCGCACGCCTTTTTCTTTGTCCGGGCATCGGGCCTCGCAGCTTGACGAATCCCGCCAGAATCCCTAAATTTGGCACATGGCTATATTACCGATCCTCGA
This sequence comes from uncultured Sphingomonadales bacterium, assembly GCA_964022135.1. Lineage (GTDB taxonomy): Bacteria > Pseudomonadota > Alphaproteobacteria > Sphingomonadales > Sphingomonadaceae > Parasphingorhabdus. Next base: position 36,723 of record CAXIBD010000004.1, read on the forward strand.
GGTGCCTGATCCGCGCCTGAAAACTGTTTCCGAACCCGTGACGGTGTTTGACGACGAACTGAAAACGCTGGTCAAGGACATGTTCGAAACCATGTATGATGCGCCGGGCATTGGCCTGGCCGCGATCCAGGTCGGTGTGCCCAAGAGGGTGCTGGTGATCGACCTGCAGGAGCCGGCGCCGCACGAGCACGAGCATGGCGAACATTGCGACCATGACCATGGCGTGATCAACGATCCGCGCGTGTTCATCAATCCCGAGATACTGGACCCGTCCGAGGACCTGAATATCTACAGCGAAGGCTGTCTGTCGGTGCCCGACCAATATGCCGAGGTCGAGCGCCCCGCAACCATCACCGCGCGCTGGCAGGATGCGGACGGCAAGCAATATGAAGAGCAGATCGACGGCCTGCTGGCGACCTGCCTGCAGCACGAGATGGACCATCTCGAGGGCATTTTGTTCATCGATCATCTGTCGCGGCTGAAGCGGCAGATGGTGCTGAAAAAGCTTGCGAAATTGCGCAAGGAGCACGGGATCGCGGCTTGAAACCCGCTGATTTCTGTTCCTGATTTCGTCATGCTGAACTCGTTTCAGCATCCCTATATCCCGATCACTGCCCCCGCGACGATCCAACTGCCCCCGCGACGATCCAGAGGGGTCCTGAAACAAGTTCAGGATGACGATTATGGCGAATTTGGCCATTATGACGAGTATTGCCTAAACCGGAAAACGCTTCTAGGTTCTCTTTTCGTTCCTGTCAGAAAGAGAATGTTTTGGACCCGATCATTGCCATTGTCGCCATCGTCATCGCTCTTCTGGGCGGTCTGGCGCTGGGCTGGTTTATCGGCGGCAAGCCGGCCAAGGATGCCGCTCAGGCCACCAGAGACGCGGTGCAATCCGCGAAGGATGCGGCCCAGGCCACCGATGCGCTCCGGATCACGCTCGATGGCGTGCGCGACGAGCGGGATGCGGCGCGTACCGAGCTGGCTGCGCTGCAGGCGGATGCGCGCAATCATGAAAAGCAGATGCAGCAACTGATCGAAGCGAAAGAGGCGCTGTCGGCGCAATTTTCCGAGATCGGCGCCAAGATGCTGGAAACCGCGCAGCGGCAGTTTCTCGAGCGGGCCGACCAGCGCTTTGACCAGGCCAATGAAAAGGGCGGCGAAAAAATCGCCAAATTGCTGCAGCCGGTGCACGAGCGGCTTGCGACCTATGAAGCCTCGATCAACAAGATCGAGAAGGAGCGGACCGAATCCTATGCGGGGATTACGGCCACCATCGAACAGGTCAGGCAGGGGCAGGACAGGGTGCAGCAGGAAGCGGCGCGGCTCGTCAATTCACTCCGCAACGCGCCGAAATCGCGCGGCCGCTGGGGCGAGCAGCAGCTCAAGAATGTGCTGGAAAGCTGCGGGTTGTCGGAACATACCGATTTTGTCACCGAGCAGAGCATCGACACCGATGAGGGCCGGCTGCGGCCCGATGCGGTGATCAACGTCCCCGGCGGGCGCAAGCTGGTGATCGACGCCAAGGTGTCGCTCAACGACTATCAGGACGCGTTTGAAGCCGAGGACGAGGCGGCGCGCAGCTTTGCCATGGCGCGCCACTGCAACTCGATGAAGGCGCATATCGATGGTCTGTCGAAAAAGGCCTATTGGGACCAGTTCGAGGATGCGCCGGATTATGTGATCATGTTCGTGCCCGGCGAGCATTTCCTGGCGGCGGCGCTGGAACATGAACCGACGCTATGGGATCATGCGTTCGAGAAGAAGGTGCTGCTGGCGACGCCGACCAATCTGGTGGCGATCGCGCGGACCGTGGCCGGGGTCTGGCGGCAGGAGAAGATGGCTGCGGAAGCCAAGCAGATCGGGCAGCTGGGCAAGGAAATGTACGATCGTCTGGCGGTTGCCGGGGAGCATCTGAAACGGATGGGCTCGGGCCTCGGCAGCGCGGTCGGCAATTACAACAAGTTTGTCGGCAGCTTCGAACGCAACGTCATGGCGACGGGGCGCAAGTTCGCCGAGCTGCAGATCGAGACCGGCAAGAAGGAGCTGGAACCCGTGCCGGAAATCGAGGCCTTGCCCCGTTACAGCGACTCTGTCACCGACAAGCTGATCGAGGATGATCGCGAGATCAGCGACCAGGCGGCGGAATAGGCGCTAGGGAGCGCCGGCGGGGCCTTCGGTGACGGCACCGCCGCACCCGTTCAGGGTGCCGGTGTCGCTGACTTCGACCTTGACCGTGTCGGCATAGCTGCGATCGCTCATGCCATCGCTGCATTTCTCGCCGCTGGTAACATAAAGATTGATGTTATGGCGGTCGGAAAAGCCCTTGATCACCCAGCCGGTGTCGGTTTTCTTCATCTGGTGGATGCCGAGGGTGAAGTCATTGCCTTCCTGGTTGGAGAAGGCGATTTCCTCGCCCCTGATTTCTGCCGCCCAGCCGGGCTCGGTGCCGAGTGCCTTGTAGTCGCCGAGTTTCTCCGCAACGACTGGCTTTTCTGCCGTTTCTGAGCAGCCTGTCAGCGCCAGTATGGCCAATGAAGACAACAAGATGGTTCTTGTCATGGTTATCCCTCCTATTTTTGTGGCGATCATGGTCCGGGAATCATCGCATGGCAAGCGATGACAGCAAGATTGCTTTTCGCTCGGGCTGCTCCGGGCGCGAAAGAGACCGGTCGAACTTTTCTGAACGGATGATAACCATGACATTCTGTTGATACCGGACCGGTTGCAGCATCGGGGACCGGCCAGAGACCGCCACGAGGTGTGATAACAATGACATTCTGTTGATGCGGGTCCGATTGCGCGATCGGACGCAGCGGGCAATGACGACCGAGGAGGGTAAGGGATGCGATGACAGCAAGCTTGCGTTCTGCCCGCGGACATCTTGTCGACAAATGGTCCCCTTGTGACCGCGGTGACGGCTCGCGGCAGGCGATGAACACAAGATTATTGTCCCGACTCGCAGCTCCGCGCCGGCAGCCCGGCCGCACCGCTCGAGCGACTGTTTTACAGGCGAAACAATAGATTTATCTTTCCCGGAATTCTAAGGTATTCAATGATTTTCCGCTGGAAAAAGGCCGCAGCGTCTGACTACGCCCGACGGCCCTGATTGAGCACTTCATAGGCCATGACCGAGGCTGCAACGGCGGCGTTCAGACTGTCGGCCTTTCCCATCATCGGCATCTTGACAAGAAGGTCACAGTCCGCCTCATATTCGTCGGGCAATCCCTGCGCCTCGTTGCCGATCAGGAGGAAAACAGGCGCCTGGTAACGGACCGACTGATAATCCTTGTCGGTGTTGAGGCTGGTGCCGACCAGTTGGCCCGGCCCGCTGCGCAGCCAGGCCAGAAATTCCGGCCAGCGCGCCTGTGTGATCGTCTGGGTGAAGATCGCGCCCATGCTGGCGCGTACCGCTTCCACGGAAAAGGGGTCGACGCAATCGTCGATTAGGATCAGGCCGCCGGCGCCCACCGCGTCGCCGGTGCGGAGGATGGTCCCGAGATTGCCGGGATCGCGCAGCGCCTGCGCCACCAGCCAGATGTTCGCCGTGTTCCGGTCAAGTTCGGCGAGCGGGACCGGGTGGTCGGCATAGATGCCGATGATCGACTGCGGGTTGGACTTGCCGGACAGCTTGGCGATGATCGCCTCGCTGGTCTCGATCACGTCGCCGCCGGCGGCCACGGTGGCTTCCTCTATTTTCTGCGCGAGCGGGTGGAGCTCCGTCCCTTCGACCACCACCAGGATCCTCGGCGCCCGGCCGCTGTCCAGCGCTTCGGCCAGAATACGCAGGCCCTCGGCGAGAAACAGGCCCTCGCGCTTGCGGTGCTTCTTTTCCCGCAGGCTCCTGAGCCGCTTTATCGTCGGATTGGAAAAGCCGGTAATCTGGTGGCGCATGGGATCAGTCTTCGCCGAAGCCGTCGACGACCAGACCTGTCATTTTTTCCAGAGCGCTTTCCGCCTGATCGCCGGAAACGATAATCTCTATACTGTCGCCCTTGGCGGCGCCCAGCATCATCAGGCCCATGATCGATGTGCCGGTCACTTCGGTACCGTCTTTCGCTACCCTGACATCGACGCTATCGGGCAATTTGCTGACATAGGTGACGAATTTTGCGCTGGCTCGCGCGTGCAGCCCCCGGCTGTTCGTGATCTCGACGGTTTTGCGAAACTCGCTCATGCGTCGCTGCCCAATATTTCCGAAGCGACGCTGATATATTTCTGGCCGGCTTCCTTGGCCGCGGCGATGGCGGAAACCACATCCATCGATTTGCGAGCGCCGTCGAGGCGGATCAGCATCGGCAGATTGACACCGGCGATGACCTCGACCTTGCCTTTTTCCATCAGGGAAATGGCCAGGTTGGAAGGGGTGCCGCCAAACAGGTCGGTCAAAATGATGACGCCCTCGCCGGAATCCACCTTGGAAATGCAGTCCGCGATTTCCTGACGGCGTTCTTCCATGTCGTCACGCGCACCGATGCCGATCGCGGCGATCGCTTTTTGCGGGCCGACGACATGTTCCATGGCAATGACAAACTCGGTTGCCAGATGCCCGTGTGTCACGAGAACCAATCCAATCATCCTGATTAAATTCCCCTGTGCCCGTTTAATTTTTGCATAGATTCCAGCGCTTCCATTGGCCTAGAAGCCAAATTGCGATGCAGAACACTGGGGGAAAAACCGGCGGCACGCAAGTCTTTGCTCAGACGTTCGGCAACATGTACCGATCTGTGTCGCCCACCGGTGCAGCCGATCCCGATATTGACATAGGCTTTGCCTGCATCCTGGTAGCGCGGAAGCAGGAATTTCAGCATGTCGAGAATCTTTTCTATCGTCTCGGCATAGGCAGGATCCCTGCCAATATATTCGGCCACCTCCGGATCAAGCCCGCTCATCAGCTTCAGGTCCGGTTCCCAGAAGGGGTTGGCGAGAAAACGCACGTCGAACAACAGGTCAATATTGTTCGGGATGCCCCGGGAAAAGCCGAAACTGGTGATGGAGATCGTTGTGACCGCCTGCTTGTCGAGGGTGAACTGTTTCCGGATTTCTCGCTGCAGGTCGTTGGCGGTGAGATCGGTCGTATCGATTACATGATCGGCCCAGCGCAGCAGCGGGGCGAGCATCGTCCGTTCCAGCGTGATGCCATGTTTTGCAGGACGGTCCAGAGCCAGCGGGTGCCGGCGCCGGGTCTCGCCATAGCGCCGTTCCAACTCGCTGTCGGTGCAATCAAGATAGAGCGTGGAAATTTCATATTCGCGCTTTTGCTGCAGACGCTTGACGCGCTTGATGAGCTTTTCCGGGTCAAAGCCCCTGGTCCGGCTGTCGAAACCGAGGGCCAGCGGCGGATCGCTGTCGCCCATGGACATGGAAGGCGGGGTGTCGAGCAGGCGTTCAATCAACCGGAACGGGAAATTGTCGACCGTTTCCCAGCCGATATCCTCGAGCGTTTTCAGAGCCGTCGATTTGCCAGCCCCGGACAGACCGGTAACCAGCATGACCGGCTTGGCACGTTTTTCACTCATGATTCGCTTGCGCCCTGCATTATGCGTTGCAAGGCCCATTCTGCCTTGATTGCTGCGCTCGATTCCATAGCGTCCAGTGTACAGGATGGCACCTTTATTCCCAGCAAAATCATGACTTGCCGGTCCAGGGGGAAGCGATCGGGATGTGGTTTCAGGTCCACGATCAGCTTCAATTCCACCCCGGACAGATATTCGCGTTCGCAGATGCCCAGCGAGCGCACTTCAAGTTTGCCGGCAAGGCGAGGGGGCGGGCTGAGCAACAAGTCGTCGCCATTGCGGACGATATCGACCTGGTCATCGCTGACCAGTTTTGCTCCGCGGTCGATCAGGCGCAGGGCGAGATCGGACTTGCCCGAACCGGAAGCGCCGCGAATCAGGACACCAGCCCCGGCGATCGAGACGGCCGTGGCGTGGACGGTTTCCCGGCCCTTTTCGCCGGTGTTGGGGCTCATTCCGGTGCCTTTGGCAGGCGAATTTCGAAACAGGCTCCCGGTTGACCGCCGGGCCGATCCAAAATGCGGATCGTGCCCTGATGGCCTTCGACGATTGTCTTGGCGATGGCCAGGCCCAGGCCGCTATGCTTTCCGAAGGCCTCTCCGTCGGGCCGGGCAGAATGAAAGCGCTGGAAAACCTGTTCGCGGTGTTCCGGACCGACGCCGGGGCCCTGGTCGGCGACATGAATGACGATCTCGTCGCCATCCGGTGTCGCCAATATCTCGACCAGACCGCCATCGGGCGAAAAGGATACGGCATTGTCCAGAAGATTGCTGAACACGCGTTCCAGGCGACCGCCATCTCCCATCACCTTGGCGACGTCCCTTGCCGGTCGCGCAAAGGCGATGTGGACGCCGAGGTTGGAAGCCCGTTGTTCGCGCGCCGCCAGCAGCTGCTCCAGCATATTGCCGATATCAATCGGTTCAAACTTGGCCCGGGCCAGTTCCGCGTCGACACGAGAGGCGTCGGAGATATCGTTGATCAGCCGGTCGATACGGCGAACATCGTCATTTGCGACAGCCAGCAGCTGTTTCTGCAGCTTCTCGTCCTGCACGCGCTCAAGTCCCTCCAGCGCGGAACGAAGCGAGGCGAGGGGGTTCTTGATCTCGTGGCTGACATCAGCGGCGAACGCTTCGGTGGCGTTGATCCGGTCGCGCAATGCGGCGCTCATGTCCGATAGCGCGCGGCTGAGTTGACCGATCTCGTCGCGCCGGTCGGGCATTCTCGGTATCGCGATCTCGTCCGACCGTCCCATCCGCACGCGCAAGGCCGCGCGGGCCAGTTTTCTGATCGGTCGAACAATCGTGCGGGCGAGAAAAAGCGACAGCAAGATGGAAACGGTTGCCGCAACCAATATCACCAGCAGCACGCTGGTCCGTTCGGCTCTGACAATACGCGTGATATCCCGCGCGTTCGAGGTCAAAAGGATCGTGCCCGTGCCGTCCGGGAGCGACTTTCCGGCGACGATGACCGGCGTGCGATCGGGGGCGAGGCTTACGGAGCTGACTGCACCCGTCGCGTTCCGGGCAGCGACCAGTTCCGGCCATTCTGTCAGCACATCATCAGGGGGTTCGCTGAAATGGGGGATGGGCGCGCTGAAAACGAAATTCTCGATGGTCCGGTCGAGCAGCCGCGCGGCATCCTTGCGCAAGGGCTCGGTTTCGGGATCGATAAATTCATAGGTCGGCTTCGCCAGCGAAAAACTGTCGATGATTTTCGTGCCGTCGGGAGCGTAAAGGCGCAACCGGGCGCCGAGATGACTTGAAAATTGGCGGATCAGCGCTTTTTTATACTGCTCATCGCCGGCGGAAAGCGCGTCCGCCATGATCGTCAGTTGCACCCTTGCCTGAGCCAGCCGCTCTTCGGTCAGGCGGTCGCGATAATTGTTGAGATAGAAAAGGCCGCCAGCCAGCAGGGCAATCGCCAGAACATTGACGACCAATATGCGGGTGGTGAGGGATAGTCGGGCTGACCAGCGCAGTGACAGACCTTTGTCCCTCTCCGATCCGTCCTTATTCGGTGTAGCGATATCCGGCTCCATATAATGTGTCTATTGCGTCAAATTCAGGATCAACCTCGCGAAACTTTCGTCGCAGCCGTTTGATATGGCTGTCGATCGTGCGGTCGTCGACATAGACGTCGTCCTGATAGGCGGCATCCATCAGCTGGTTGCGGCTTTTTACCACACCGGGGCGGTGCGCCAGGGTCTCGAGGATCATGAACTCCGTGACGGTCAGCGTCACGTTTTGATCCTTCCACCGGACCAGATGGCGGGAAGGATCCATTTCGAGGTGGCCGCGAACCAGCGGCTCGGCGGCTTCCTCGTCCTCGCCCTCATCGACCGATTTTATGAATTCCGTGCGTCGCAATATCGATCGGACACGCGCGATCAGCAGGCGCTGGGAGAAGGGCTTTTTGATATAGTCGTCCGCCCCCATCGCAAGGCCCAGTGCCTCGTCCAGCTCTTCGTCCTTCGAGGTAAGAAAGATGACCGGTACATTGGACTTTTCACGCACTCTCCGGAGCAGCTCCAGGCCATCCATCTTGGGCATTTTGATATCGAATACCGCGAGATCCGGGGGATTCGCCAGAATGGCATGCAGCGCGGCCTCGCTGTCAGAATAGACCCGCGTAATAAAGCCTTCTGCCTGCAATGCGATCGATACCGATGTCAATATATTGCGGTCATCGTCGACAAGAGCAATATTGGCTGCCATTTTTAGATTTCCTTTGCCGCTCGCGCCCGCTGTGACCTAGTTTATTGGATAATAGGTTACAAGAGAGCTTGTCGTTAGTGATCCCTGAGGAACCGGATGATCCGGTCGTGCATATATTTTATCCGGGCATAGGGAAGAAATTTGACCGACTCGGCACGGTCCAGTAAGCGCCATTTCAATTTTGCCGCATCCGTGCGATCTCAACCTGTTTCAAGCTCTAGGGGATTATCAGTGTCAAAAGTTTCGTCCGTATCATTAAATGATCAAGGTTTTGCCAGTTCCGCAGAGCAGCACTGGAATCTTGGCGCGCCCGCTCTGGTTGAAGCGGCCGTTTCACGGGGCGAGGGTCAGCTGGCGAAAGATGGTCCCCTGGTCGTGGAGACCGGCAAGCATACCGGGCGTTCTGCGAATGACAAGTTCATCGTGCGCGACGGCGAAACCGAAGACAGCGTCTGGTGGGGCAAGACCAATGTTCCCATGACACCGGATCATTTTGCCGCGCTGAAGACCGACTTTCTGGCCGCTCTGGCCGAGAAGGACACATTGTTCGTGCAGGACCTGTTCGGCGGTTCGCAGCCGGAACACCGGGTCAATGTCCGGATCATCAACGAGCTGGCCTGGCACAATCTTTTCATCCGCACGATGCTGGTCCGGCCCGACGCAGATGAGCTTGCGGCATTCATTCCGGAATATACGATCATCGATCTGCCCAGCTTCAAGGCGGATCCCGCTCGGCACGGTACGCGCAGCGAAACCGTCATTGCGGTTAACCTGACCGAGAAGCTGATCCTGATCGGCGGCACAGCCTATGCCGGCGAAATGAAAAAATCGGTCTTCGGCCTGCTCAACTATCTGCTGCCGCTCGATTCGGTCATGCCGATGCATTGCTCGGCCAATATCGGCCCGGAAGGTGATACCGCGATTTTCTTCGGCCTGTCGGGAACGGGCAAGACCACGCTGTCGGCTGACGCCAGCCGGGTGCTGATCGGGGACGACGAACATGGCTGGTCGGACACCGCCGTGTTCAATTTCGAAGGCGGTTGCTACGCCAAGATGATCCGGCTTTCGGAAGAAGCAGAGCCCGAAATCTATGCCACCACGCGCCGTTTCGGCACCGTGCTCGAAAATGTCGTGATGGACGAGCGTACGCGGGAACTGGATCTTGACGACAACAGCAAGGCGGAAAATACCCGCGGCGCCTATCCGATCGAGTTCATTCCGAACGCGTCAGAAGAGAATATGGGGCCGGTACCAAAGAATATCATCATGCTGACCGCCGATGCGTTCGGCGTCCTGCCTCCGATTTCGCGCCTGACCCCAGAGCAGGCCATGTATCACTTCCTGTCCGGCTATACGGCCAAGGTTGCCGGCACCGAAATCGGCGTGACCGAACCGGAAGCGACCTTCTCGACCTGCTTCGGCGCGCCGTTCATGCCCCGCCACCCGTCCATCTACGGCAATCTGCTGAAGGAGCGGATCGCCAAGGGCGGCGTGCGCTGCTGGCTGGTCAATACCGGCTGGACTGGCGGCAAATATGGCGAAGGCAACCGGATGCCGATCAAGGCGACCCGCGCGCTGCTCAATGCAGCGCTCGACGGCAGCCTCAATGATGGCGAATTCCGGGTCGATGAAAATTTCGGCTTCGAAGTGCCGGTGTCGGTGCCCGGCGTCGACAGCGCGATCCTCGATCCCCGTTCGACCTGGTCCGACTCCATCGCCTATGACGAAACCGCGCAAAAGCTGGTCAAATTGTTCATCAACAATTTCGAGCAATTTGCCGAACATGTCGACCAGAATGTTCGGGAAGCTGCGCCTACCGCGGCCTAGGCAATATTATCTCTCTGCCGCGATGCCATTTTGTGCATCGCGGCGGATGAGGATCTCGACCTGCTCCCGATTCTCGCTGGGCGTATAGATCAGCGTCTCTCCGCGGGTCATGTCCTGTGATCGCGAGGGCTGGTCTATCCGGCCGTGGGCGACAATATCGGCGGCGATCTGTGCCACGCGATCGCCGATCTCATCTGGTGCGTAATGCGGCGGAACGGTCAGGTGGATTTCCTGGCCGGTAAAATAGCGCAGGCCCTGTGTTGCGACCTGGCTGGCGCAGACCTCCGAAATAGAAATGTGAAATGGCGACGGAAAGCGGCCCTCCGCCAGATATTCGTCCACTGCGTTGGCGAACCAGGCAAAGCCGGCCAGCTTCCGGGCAGGCATCCATGCCGCCGCAGTCGCGCTCAGGCTCTCTCCGATCCATTTGCCCAGCAGCAACAGACGCTGGTGGACCTCGGGTATGCGGGTGGCGCCGGCAATATTGTCACCCGGCGCAACGCCGATGGCAGAGTTGCCCGGAGGTGGCTGGTCGCCGAATAGCAGGTCGAATGTGTCGCCGGTCAATATCGCGCGGGTCTCGTCTGCTGTCCGGCGGGTGAGCAGGAAGGGCATGGCATCGACAATGATTTCTGCCATCTCGAGGTTTCTGAATTTGGCCCGGTTGACCGAGACCTTGTCGCTTGCCGCCCTGCACCACGGCAGTTGCGCCAGGTCAAAATCGTCCGCGATCTGGGACAGGATCAGGAGAGGAGGTTGGGGATACACGAAGCTGATTCCGTTTCTGCCTGATCCAGTCCTTATGTTCTTTTTATGTTCTATCAAAATGGCGCAGCTTTGGCAATCGCGGTTGATCAACGCTGCCTGGAACGGGTGCGGAGCAAATCGGAAAATGGGTGAAACATTTGATTGTCATTCTGCCGCTGCGCCGATAACGGTCATTCCATGACCAACCTGATCTTATCGATACTGATGCTGGCAGGGGCCGCGCTGCTGCTCGGCGGCATCTATATCTTGCGCAAGGGGATCAACAGAAAGCAGGGCTGGCTGATGATCCTCGCTTCCGCTGTGATGTTCGCCAATGTCGGAATCTGGACGATCCCCGTGCCCGAGACCAATCAGCCGGTCTCGCCGCAGCCCGCCCGCTGAGCCTATTTGATCGGCGAATCCGGCGCGAGCCGCATGTCGAGATAATTGTCGATCGAACCCATCAGCAATTCCATCTCGTTTTCGTAGAAATGGTTGGCGCGCGGAATTTCGTCATGATGGATGGTGATGTGCTTCTGGGTGCGCAGCTTGTCGACCAGTTTCTGGACTGCGCTGGGGGTCACGACCTCGTCATTGACGCCCTGGACGATGATGCCCGAGGACGGGCAGGGTGCCAGAAAGTTGAAATCATACATGTTGGCCGGCGGCGAGACCGAGATAAAGCCGCGGATTTCCGGACGGCGCATCAGCAACTGCATGCCGATCCAGGCGCCGAAGCTGTAGCCCGCGATCCAGGTGGTCTGCGCTTCGGGATGGAAGCTCTGGACCCAGTCGAGCGCTGCGGCCGCGTCGGACAATTCACCGATGCCATTGTCGAACACGCCCTGCGAGCGGCCAACGCCCCGAAAATTGAACCGGAGGGTCGCAAAGCCGCGTTTCACGAAGGTCTTGTAGATCGCCTGCGTGATCCGGTCATTCATCGTGCCGCCCGCTTGCGGGTGGGGATGCAGAACCATGGCGACCGGTGCGCGGTCACGGGGTCCAGGGCTGAAGCGACCTTCGAGGCGGCCTTCGGGTCCGGTAAAAATTACATCTGGCATGGATTTTCAATTCTTCGGTCAAAATTATACTGTCCAGAGCGCAAGAATTTAGAATAGCTTTTGCGCTGGATGCAGCGCCTATATAGGGAGAGTGGACAAATCCGCAACTCAATCCCGCAAGCCAGAGAGTTTTTGCCGCTATCGTGACCGACCCCAAACGCATCTATCTCGACTATGCTGCCACGGCACCGATGCTGGATGCTGCCAAAAAGGCTTGCGCGGAGGGTTTTGAACTCTGGGCCAACCCGTCTTCCCCGCATGGCGACGGGCGCGCGGCGCAGTCGATGCTGGAGAACGCGCGACGGCGCTTCAGGGATGCGCTGCACTGGGACGGGGACGTGATTTTTACCAGCGGTGCCAGCGAGGCGATCCAGATCGCGCTGACCAAGTCGAAACCTGCGGCGCAATTCGTATCGCCGGTCGAGCATGATGTGGTTCTGAGATTTGCCCAGGGCGCCAAATCGATCCCGGTCGATGGCAACGGTATGGTCATACCGGCGAACCTCAATCACCTGCTGAAGGGGGCGGAGGGGCCGGCGCTGGTGGCGATCCAGTCGGTCAACAACGAAACCGGGGTGATGCAGGACATGGCCGCGCTGGCGAAGATCGTCCGCGACCGGGGCAGCCATCTGCTGGCCGACTGTTCGCAATCGGTGGGCAAGCTGCCCCTGCCGGATGCCGACCTGATCATCGTCGCGGGGCATAAATTCGGTGGGCCGCCCGGTGTCGGCGCGCTGCTGGTCAGAGACCTGCGATTGCTGCAGGCCGATGGCGGACAGGAACAGGGCTACCGGTCGGGCACCCAGAATCTGCCCTACATACTGGGCATGACGGCAGCCCTCGAAGCGCCGGCGAACTGGGCCCAACGGGCGGCGGAACTGCGCCAGCATCTCGACGACGCGATCCGCAAGGAAGGTGGCGCGGTGATCGCGGAAAAGGCCCCGCGCATTGCCACGATCGCCAGCTATCATATGCCGGGGGTCGCCGCCAACACGCAGCTGATCAAGTTCGACATGGCCGGGTTTTCGGTTTCCGCAGGCAGTGCCTGTTCGTCGGGCACGCTCAAGACCAGCCATGTGCTGGAGGCGATGGGGACCGACCCGCAGGTCGCGCGCGAAGTGATCCGGGTGAGCATTGGGCGCGACACCAGCCGGGCGCAAATCTATGCCTTTATCGACAAGTGGAAGTCGATCTTCGCAGAAGCCAGACGGGTCTGAGGCGGGAATTATGACTCCCATCTATCTCGACAATCAGGCGACCACGCCGCTCGCGCCGGAAGTGTTCGATGCGATGCTGCCCTGGCTGAAGGACAATTTCGGCAATCCGCACAGTCCCCATGTGATCGGGCGCCAGGCGGCCGCTGCGGTCGAGGTCGCGCGCGAACAGGTTGCCGCCCTGCTGCCGAAGAACGGACGCGTGATTTTTACCGGCAGCGCTACCGAAGCGATCAATCTGGCCATGGGGGCGGCCCGCGCCCGGCCAGGGCGCGACCAGATAGCCGTTGTCGACACCGAACATGCTGCCGTGCGTGACACGGCGCTCTGGTATCAAACACAGGGATTTGAAACGACCCTGCTTGCGGTCGATCATGAGGGGCTGGTCGATCTGGAAGAGCTGGAAGCATGTTTGGGTTCGAAGACCGCGCTGGTCGGGGCGATGCTGGTCAATAACGAAATAGGTGTGATCCAGCCGGTCGCAAAGATCGCGGACATGGCGCATTCAGCCGGTGCGCTGCTGCTCTGCGATGCGGTGCAGGGTTTTGGCCGGGTCGATCTCCCGGCTGAAGCGGACCTGATCGCGCTGTCCGGGCACAAGATTTATGGCCCCAAGGGCATTGGCGCGCTGTGGGTGCGAGACGGTGTCGAGCTGCCGCCGCTGATCCATGGCGGCGGCCAGGAGCAGGGGGTGCGGTCGGGGACGCTCTCGCCGGCATTGTGCGTCGGAATGGGGACCGCCGCCAGACTGTGCGGCGAGCGGCGACAAGCGGACATGGCGCATATCGAGGGTCTGGCCGAGAAGGCTCGCAGCCTGTTTGCCGACTGGACCGTGAACGGATCGCTGGAGCAGCGCTATGCCGGCAATCTCAATATCCGCCGCGACGGGCTGGATGTCGCGCGGCTGATGTCGGATGTCCGCGGCGTGGCCTTTTCCGCAGGCTCTGCCTGTGCCAGCGGCTCGGGACGGCCCAGCCATGTGCTGGCTGCGCTGGGGCTGGAACCTGCGCAGATCAAATCCTCTATCCGTCTCGGATTTGGCCGCTACAACAGTATCGATGAGGTCGAGCAGGCGGCGCGCCTGATCAATGAAGCAGCGGGGAAACAGCTATCATGAAGAAGATCAAGGTCCATTTTGTCAGCTCCGACGGCGAAAAAACGGTGACCGCCGAGGCGTCGGAAGGCGACAACCTGCTGACGGTCGCGCAGCTGAATGACCAGCCGCTCGAGGGAACCTGCGAGGGGCAGATGGCCTGTTCGACCTGCCATGTGATTGTCGACGCAGCGGATTTCGAGAAACTGCCGGAGGCGAGCGAAATGGAGGAGGATATGCTGGATCTGGCTGCCGGAGCGCGCAAGACAAGCCGGCTGGCGTGCCAGATCGAGCTGACCGCCGAGCTGGATGGCCTGACGGTGCATATGCCGATCGAAAGCCACAATATGCAGAATCTGTAGCGGCTGCGAACGCCCCATCTAACGGCTTGCATTTTCGCCGGACTGCTACCATATGCGCAGCGGGAGTCGGGTGGACGTAGTCATCGCCAACCCGGTCAGGTCCGGAAGGAAGCAGCCGCAACGATTTTTCTGCGGGTCGCCCGGCTCCTACTCACAGCAATTTTGGACTCTGTGGCCGCAATAGGCTGATAAGGCTTCGACAAGATCGCCCGTCTCGCCTAAACTCCATTTTCATGTCCGATTCACACGATATATTCGCCGCGACCGGGGTCGACGCGCCGGAGCAGCCCGCACCCGGTGCCGCGCAGCCCTATCGGGTGCTTGCGCGCAAGTACCGGCCGTCGAAATTTTCCGAACTGATCGGGCAGGACGCGATGGTCCAGACGCTGGGCAATGCGATCAAGCGCGACCGGCTGGCCCATGCCTTTCTGATGACCGGCGTGCGCGGGGTCGGCAAGACATCGACCGCGCGGCTGATTGCCAAGGCGCTCAACTGCATCGGTGAAGACGGGCAGGGCGGCCCCACGATCGATCCATGCGGCGTATGCGAGCCGTGCCGGAGCATCGCGACCGGCAGCTTTATCGACGTCATCGAAATGGATGCCGCCAGCCATACCGGCGTCGATGATGTCCGCGAGATCATCGAGGCGGTGCGCTATTCGTCGGTTTCCGCTCGCTACAAGATCTACATTATCGACGAAGTCCACATGCTCTCGAAAAACGCCTTCAACGCGCTGCTGAAGACGCTCGAGGAGCCACCACCGCATGTGAAGTTCATTTTCGCGACCACGGAAGTGCACAAGGTGCCGATCACGGTACTGTCGCGCTGCCAGCGATTCGATCTGAAACGGATCAGCGCCGAACAACTGTCAGCCCATTTCGGGATGATCGTCGGCAAGGAAGGCGTCACCGCCGAACAGGAAGCGCTCGACCTGATCGCCCAGGCGGCGGAAGGATCGGTGCGCGACGGTCTGTCGATCCTGGATCAGGCCATTGCCCATGCCGATATGGACGGGGATGGCGAAGTGAAGGCCGCGCAAATCCGGGACATGCTGGGCCTGTCCGATCGCGGTGCCGTCCGGCGGCTGTTTGCAAAATTGCTGGAAGGCGATTCCGCCGCGCTGCTCGATGCGATTGCGGACCAATATAAGATCGGCGTGGAACCCCTGTCGCTGATGAACGGCCTGTTGTCGCTTTCGCACCAGGTGACGCTGTTCAAGGTGGGCAGGGCCAGCGATCCGACCCTGTCGGACGAGGCCAGGCAGCAGTTTGCCGACTGGTCCGAACAGCTTTCCTATCCCGCGCTGCACCGGCTGTGGCAGTTGCTGCTCAAGGGTTATCAGGAGGTCCAGCAGGCCCATTTGCCGCGCGAAGCCTGCGAAATGGCCCTGCTCCGGGTGCTCTGTGCCGCCGATATGCCCGACCCCGGAAAACTGGCGAAAATGCTGGAAGAACGTGGTCCGGGCGCTCCGCCAGCATCCGACCGGGAACGCGCGCCGCCGCCAGTGGCCGAACCCGTTGCACAGGCCGCTCCCGCCCCCGTCGCAGCCAATCCGGCGCCATCGAGCGGGCAGCCGCAGCAATTTGCCGATGCCGTAAAGGCCGTCGGACGGATTTCCGCGGTGCTGGAAAGCATCATGATCGCCGACATGCGGCTGGTGTCCTTTGATCCGCCGCACATCGTCTACCAGCCGGTGCGGGCGATTGCCGATGCCGATATCCGGAAAATTGCCGACGCGCTGAAGCAGGAAACCGGCCAGGAATGGTCCGTTGCCCAGGGTCCGGGCGAGGCGCAGCCGAGTCTCGTCGAACAGGAGCAGCAGGCCCGTGACGCGGAGCGCCAGGCCATATTGGACGCCCCGATGGTGAAGGCGGCGTTTGAAGCCTTTCCCGATGCCATATTGCTGGAGGATGATGATCCCCGGCCCAAAGAATCAAGGAGCGCATAGCGATGAAATCGATGGAAGAAATGATGAAGGCCGCGCAGGAAGCCGCGCAGCAGGTCCAGAGCCAGATGGAGGAAGCCCAGAAAAAGCTCGATAGCCTGGAAGTGGAAGGGCAGGCCGGTGGGGGCCTGGTCAAGGTCAAGGCAACCGCCAAGGGTCGCGTGCTGGCGGTGACGATCGACGACAGCCTGATGAAGCCGGACGAGAAGCAGATGCTGGAAGATCTGGTGGCAGCCGCGTTCAACGACGCCCGCAACCGCGCCGACGCGGTGAGCAGCGAGGAAATGGGCAAGATGACCAGCGGCATGCAGTTACCCCCAGGTTTTAAACTGCCATTTTAGGCGGCTTCGCTGATCGGACGCATAACGCTTGAAGTGTCTCTGGCAGCCACCATATAGTGTATAGAAGCGCTGTTGCAGTGCAACATGTTGGAGTTAAAATGTCCGAGTTTGAAACCAGTTCTACCCCCGAAACCAAGGCGCTGCCGCTGCTGCCGTTGCGCGACATCGTGGTTTTTCCGAATATGATCGTGCCGCTGTTTGTCGGTCGCGACAAATCGGTCGTCGCGCTCGAAAAGGCGATGGATTCCGACAAGGAAATCTTTCTGGTGGCACAGCTCGATCCGGCGGAAGACGATCCGGTTCGCGATCAGCTCTATGACCTGGGCGTCGTCGCGACCGTGCTGCAATTGCTGAAACTGCCCGACGGCACCGTCCGCGTGCTGGTCGAGGGCAAGCAGCGTGCGCTCCATCAGTCGCTCGAGGATCAGGCGGAAGGCTATGTGCTGGCGCAGGTGGACCTGGTCGAGGAGGAAGTGGTCGAGAGCGCCGAAACGTCGGCTCTGATGCGATCGGTGGTCGAACAGTTTGAAAATTATTCGAAGCTCAACAAGAAAATGCCCGCGGAAACCGTGGTGCAGCTGGGCGAAATCGACGATGCGGCGCGCCTCGCCGATGCGGTCGCTGCCAATATCAACGTCAAGGTCTCCGACAAGCAGAGTCTGCTGATGGAGAGCGATCCGGCAAAACGTCTCGAAATGGTCTTTGCCTTCATGGAAGGCGAGCTCGGCGTGTTGCAGGTCGAGAAGAAAATCCGTGGCCGCGTCAAGCGCCAGATGGAGAAGACCCAGCGCGAATATTATCTCAACGAGCAGATGAAGGCGATCCAGAAGGAACTGGGTGACGGCGAAGACGGCGAGGGCGATGAACTTGCCGAGCTCGGCAAGAAGATCAAGGAACTGAAGCTTTCCAAGGAAGCGAAGGCCAAGGCGACCGCCGAGCTGAAGAAGCTCAAGGGCATGCAGCCTATGTCGGCCGAAGCGACGGTGACGCGCAACTATCTCGATGTGCTGCTGGGACTGCCCTGGGGCAAGAAGTCGCGGCTCAAGAAGGATCTCAAGCAGGCGGAAAAGGTGCTCGACGACGACCATTTCGCGCTGGAGAAGGTCAAGGAGCGGATTCTCGAATATCTCGCGGTGCAGACGCGCACCAACAAGCTGAAAGGCCCGATCCTGTGCCTGGTCGGCCCTCCGGGCGTCGGCAAGACCTCGCTTGGCCGCTCGATTGCCCGGGCGACGGGACGCGAATTTGTTCGCCAGTCACTGGGTGGCGTCCGCGACGAAGCGGAAATCCGCGGCCATCGCCGGACCTATATCGGATCGCTGCCCGGCAAGATTGTTTCCAATCTGAAGAAGGCGGGTACTTCCAATCCGCTGTTCCTGCTCGACGAAATCGACAAGCTGGGCCAGGATTTCCGCGGCGATCCGGCATCGGCCTTGCTCGAGGTGCTGGATCCGGAGCAGAATGACAAGTTCCAGGACCATTATCTGGAGATCGATATCGATCTGTCGGACGTCATGTTCGTGACCACTGCCAACTCGCTCAATCTGCCCCAGCCGTTGCTGGACCGGATGGAGATCATCCGGCTCGAAGGCTATACCGAGGACGAGAAGGTCGAGATCGCCAAGCGCCATCTGATCGAAAAGCAGATCGAGGCCCATGGCCTGAAAGAAGGCGAGTTCGTGCTGCGCGAGGATGCGCTGCGCGACCTGATCCGCTATTATACAAGGGAAGCCGGCGTACGGACGCTGGAACGCGAAATCGCGAAGCTGGCGCGCAAGGCCTTGCGCCGCATTCTCGAGGGTGAATATAAGAGTGTCGAAATCACGCCGGACAATCTCGCCGAATATGCCGGTGTGCAGAAATATCGCCACGGTGTCGGCGAGGAAGAAAATCAGGTCGGTGCCGTGACCGGTCTGGCCTGGACCGAAGTGGGCGGCGAACTGCTGACCATCGAATCGGTCACCGTGTCCGGCAAGGGCCAGATCAAGACCACCGGCAAGCTGGGCGACGTGATGAACGAGTCGATCCAGACCGCGCTGTCCTTCGTGAAGGCGCGCGCGCCGTCCTACGGGATCAAGCCGAGCTTCTTCAGCCGCAAGGACATCCATATCCACCTGCCCGAAGGTGCCGTGCCCAAGGACGGCCCGTCCGCCGGCGTCGGCATTGTTACCGCCATCGTTTCGACGCTGACCGGCATTCCGGTGCGCCGCGATGTCGCGATGACCGGCGAGGTAACCCTGCGCGGCCGGATATTGCCGATCGGCGGCCTGAAGGAAAAGCTGCTGGCTGCGCTGCGTGGCGGCATCACGACCGTTCTGATCCCGGCCGACAATGAAAAGGATCTGGTCGAGATTCCGGAAAACATCACGTCGAAGCTCAAGATCATTCCGATGAGCCACGTCGACGAGGTGCTGGCCGAAGCGCTGACGGAAAAAGTGGAACCGATCGAGTGGAGCGATGCCGACGAGCTCGCCAGCCACGCAACGGCGCCGCTTGCCGACGACGCGGGGTCGCTCGCGCGGCACTGATCGCCTTTCATGATCGATTCGCGCTTCTGAAACGCCAGCGAAATGCGGTTGTAAAATAATCGAAACCGATGCGGCTCGCGGGCCGTTCGTCTCATTTCGTCTCATTTGTCACAAAAAATGGGGGTCTGGCGCAGAAAACAGCGGTTTTTCTTTGACTCATCCCAATAATTTCGCATTACTGCCGCAAGACAAAGGCGCGATTCAAACGAATTGCCATCAGAGAAGGGGGGATACCCATAATGAATAAACAGGATCTTATCAGTAACGTTGCAGATCACAGCGGCCTCAGCAAAAGCGACGCCGGTAAAGCGGTCGACGCCGTATTTGATTCCATCACCAGTGCACTGTCCGGCGGCGGCGAAGTTCGTCTCGTTGGCTTCGGCACATTCTCGACTTCCAAGCGCAAAGCTTCTACCGGTCGCAACCCACGCACCGGCGAACCAATGCAGATCCCAGCATCGACTCAAGCAAAATTCAAAGCCGGCAAGGGCTTGAAAGACGCCGTCAACTAAACAACAAACCGGGGAGCAGAGTATTGCTCCCCATTTTTATTTTCGCGCTTTGTTCTACAAATATCAGGCGGGACCCCAAAACGGGGCCCGCCTTTTTCTTTGGTGGGCGGCCAGGGCCATCGCCTTGAAATTATGCATTTGATACCCATATGCAGGCTTCGATAAACATTCATTTTCAGAGGTTTCAATGGCAGGCGGATGGGCACGCGACGGTGCGGTACAGGATCAGATCGACGATACCATTGCCGATGCGGTGAAGCGCGCACGCGCCGACATGCCGACCGGAGAAGCCGCGAAATATTGCGCGGAATGCGGCGAAGAAATACCCGAAGCCCGCAGACGCGCCTTGCCCGGTACGCGGACCTGCGTTGCCTGCCAGTCGGCACGCGATGCCTTACGGAGCAGCGCCGGCATCAACCGTCGCGGCAGCAAGGACAGCCAGCTGCGCTAGAAGACCTCCCGCACAGGTCCGCGCCATTTTATCAAGAATAACAATCCGACACTCCGGCTAAATTGGGATCCGGATCGAACGACTGTGTCCGCACGACGATGATTCCTGGCTTCCCGGAAGGGGTGTCACCCCGATGATATGGCGCATTGTCGGCAATAGGTATTGATAATGCAAATGATTATCAATAGAGGGTAGGGCCAACAGGAGGCTCTATGATTCTTACACGCAATATATCGCTCTTGATGCTGCTGGGCGCAGCATCGCCGCTCGCGGCCCAGGACCTTGCCGAAGCCGATACAGAAGGCAGGGACGACATCATTGTCATCGGCCGCGCGGAGCGGCTCTATCGCGTCGAGCAGACGACCACAGGCAAGCTGCCGACCGATCCGCTCGCTTCCAGCCAGTCGATCACCGTGCTGACCGCCGACCTGATCCGCGACCAGGGCGCGCGTGATGCGCAGGATCTCTACCGCAATATCTCGGGCGTCACGGTGTTCAGCTATGCCGGCGTGACCGCGCGCGGTTTCCGGCAGGAGGAGAATTTCTTCGACGGCCTGCGCGGCGATCCCTATTCCGGCTTCTCGGTGCCCCAGACCTTCAATATCGAGCGGGTGGAGTTTCTGAAGGGACCGGCGGGCATGCTCTATGGCCAGTCCGCGCCCGGCGGCCTGTTCAACTATATATCGAAAAAGCCGTCCTTCGACACGGAGATCGAAGCACGCGTCATTGCCGGCACGCGCAACCGGTTCGGCGGAACCGTGGACGCCACCGGCCCTCTGTCCGGAAAACTCGCTGGCCGTGTCGCGGTCTTCTACGAGAATAGCGATGATGCCCGCTGGAATGCGGACAATGAAACCCTGATCCTCGACACCGGCCTGACGACCGATCTGGGGATCGGGACGCTGACGCTGCAGGCGACCCGCTATGATATCGATCTGGGTGGCAACCGACTGCGCGGCGTGCCGACCGACGACGAGGGCAATTTCCTTGCCGACCGGCGCTGGAACCATAATGAAGCCAGCGACTTTCTCTGGCTGAAATCGAATGTCGCCCAGGCGCTGCTCGCCATCGACCCGACCGACAATCTGAAGCTCGATGTCGGGTTGCGCTATATTGATGCAAAGGAAAGCCAGGAATATCACGAGCCCCGCGGCCTGTTCGATTCCGACGGCGATGGCGAGGTCGATGCCAGCACCCGCGAATTCCGCGACCAGTTCCGGACCTATGAAAGCTGGTCCTTTGGTGCCAATGCCGTCTGGTCGGCTGATCTCGGGGCCATCGGAAACCGGGTGTTGGCCGGAATGGACTATTATGAGGAAGACGGTTCGCTCAACTATTATCGGGCGCGGGGCAATAGCAGCACGACGCCTGGGCTGCCGACACCGCTCAGCCTCAAAAATCCGCAATATGGCGTAACCGATCCGGCCAATTATAATCTGACGCTGATCTATCCCGACGACCGTCCGACCAGTGCCCGCCGCGCGGGCTTCTATCTGCTCGAGGAGGCAACGATCGGGCCGGTGATTGCCGTGGTGGGTGGTCGTTATGATGATTATCGGGACGAATTGCAGGGCCAGTCCTTCGGCGACAATGCCTGGACCTGGCGCGCCGGACTGACCTGGCGTGTCCGGCCGGACCTGTCGCTGTTCGGCCAATATGCGACCAGCTTCGAACCGCAGGACATCGGCCAGCAGGATGTGCTGGCCGGCGGCCCCTTTTCCCCGCTGAAGGGCGACATGATCGAAGGGGGCATCAAGACCGCTCTGTTCGGTGGCCGGGTGCAGTCCAGCCTGTCGGTCTATCAGATCCGGCGCACCAACGTGCTGCAGGCGGATCCGGCCGGTGATCCCGGCGCGGACGGAGTCGATGATTTTATCGCGTTCGGCGAGGTTACCAGCAAGGGCTTTGACCTCGATTTCGCCGCCGATCTTACCCCGGACTGGGTGCTGACCGTGAACTATGGCTATAATGATACCAAGATCACCAAGGACAATGGCGGCAGCGGCTTCAGCCTGAATATCGGCGACCGGTTTCCCAACGCACCGAAACACCAGCTCGGTTTCTGGACCCGCTACCAGATCCGGCCGGTCGGTCTCGCCTTTGCCCTGGGCGGCGATTATGTTTCGGAGCGGCGGTCGATCAGCGACCAGCGGGTGAAACCCTATTTCGTGTTCGACGGATCGATCATTTATGAAACCGGTCCGTGGAAGGCGATGCTGCGGGTCGACAATATTTTCGACAAGACCTACGCGACCTCCGGCTTCATCGACCGTACCGGCCATTTCCCCGGTGAGCCACGGTCCGCGTTTATCGAGGTAAGCCGGAAATTCTGATGGATGGCCGGCCTCAGGCGGCACCGCCGCGCCGGGCACGGGTCAAGCCGGCCCGGCTATGGTGGCTGGTCCACCAGTGGGCCGGGTTGAAGCTTGCCATCCTCCTGACTTTCGTCTTCGCGACCGGCACGCTGGCCGTGCTGTCGCACGAGATCGACTGGCTGCTGCAGCCCGAGCTCAGGGTGTCGCCCGCCACGGTAGGCGAGGAACCGCGCTGGGACGCGATTGCGGCCGCGGCAGCGGCGCATCCGGCCGGTGCCGCGATCCGTTCGATCGATGCACCGGTGGCCAGCGCCTTCGCGGTGCAGGTCCAGATCATTCGCCCCGACGGTAGCCGGGCCTTTCTCTATGCGCATCCTGAAACAGGCGTGATCCAGGGGATCGGGCCGTGGGTGGGTGCGCAGCGGATCTTGCGCAACATGCACCGCCATCTCAACCTGCCGCTGAATATCGGCGTGCCCCTGGTCTCGATCCTGTCGGTGCTGATGCTCGCCAGCCTGATCTCCAGCCTGGTCGTCTACAAAAGATGGTGGCGCGGTTTCTTCAAGCCGGTGCGCTGGCGCGACGCGCGCACCGCCTGGGGTGACGTCCACCGGCTCGCCGGGCTGTGGTCGCTCTGGTTCGTGGCGCTGATCTCGCTGACCGGTCTCTGGTATCTTGCCGAGAGCCTGGGTCTCGACGCCCCGCCGGCGATCAACGCCAAAGCGGAGCGATCCATTCCCGACAGCGAAATCGTCGCGCGCTTTCCTGCCAGTCTGGCGGCGGCGCGGACGGCTTTCCCCGAGCTTGCGATCCGGCGGATCGTCTTTCCCGCGAAGCCGGGTCAGGCCTTCCGCTTTGAAGGCGACGCCAGTGCGATTCTCGTCCGGCCGCGGGCCAATGCGGTCTGGACCGATCCCGCAAGCGGGCAAGTCCTCGCCACCGGCCGCGGCGAGCAGCTGTCGGTCCACCAGCGGATTTCGGAAGCGGCCGATCCGCTGCATTTCGGTACATTCGCCGGATATTGGAGCAAGCTGCCGTGGTTCCTGTTTGGCTGCCTGCTGACGATACTCTGCGTCTCGGGCGTGACCATATTCGCGCTCCGCCTTTCGCGTCGGCCGATAAAGGTGGCTCGGCAGGAGAGGCCGCTGCGGGTGGCATGGATCGGCATGGGGCGATGGAAATGGCTGGCGACTGCGCTGGTCGCGGTCGGCCTGATACTGGTCTATCCGCTGGTCGCTGCCTGAACCGCAATTCGCCGCGTTCGCGCGGCGGCAAAAGTCCTGCCGCATTTCAGACCATGGCGGAACCGAAAGCGCGCTCGGGTGTTGTCATGGCAACCCCCAACGACTTTTCGCAGGAGTATCGCGATCGAACATCTGGCTGACAATTTCTGGAACATACGCGGCGATTTCAAGATATCGCATGTCATCAATATCGGCACGCAAATGTCGCTTGTTCGCAAGCCAGACGGGTCGTTCATTCTGCTTGATGCCTATGAAATGGACGAGGCGGATCGCGAAGCCCTGATGGCGCTGACCTATGGCGGCTCGCTGATCGAAGCGGTGCTGAACGTCCATCCCTTCCACACGATCCATTGCGAGTTCATCCACAAACTGCTGCCCAGTGCACGGCTGATCGGCACCCGCCGGCATCACCAGAAAATGCCGGACCTGCCCTGGGATTCGGCGCTGATCGAGGACCAGTCGACGCAGCAACAATTTGCCGATATTTTCGATTTTTCGATTCCTGCGGGCGTCGATTTCGTGCCCGAGGACGAAGCTGTTCACGTCAGTTCGGTTCTCGTCCGGCATCGCGAAAGCCGCATTGTCCATGTCGATGACACGCTGATGTTCATCGACCTGCCTTCGCTGGTTGAAAAACTGCTTCCGGGTCCGAGACTGCGTTTCCATCCAAAACTGGCCGACGGACTGGAGAAGCGCCCGGGTGCGGCGGATGACTATATCGGCTGGGCAAGGGGCCTGGCCCGGGAATGGGCCGACACCAAGATCGCCTGTGTCGCGCATAACGGCATTTTCCGCCTGACCGGGGAAACATTTGCCGAGGCGATAGAGGAAGCGCTGGAACAGGCGTCCGGCACGCTCGACGATCATCGCGAAAAATACGGCTGAGTGCATCCCCCGCGCTCGCCCCCAAAAACCGGAGACAAGGACATAATATGACCGACAAGACCATTCAGACAATCAATCCCCTCACCGAACAGACCCTCAAGACCTATCCCGTCATGTCCGACAGCGAGGCGATGGCGGTTGTCCAGGACAGTCACGACGCCTTTCTCGATTGGCGGCTGAAGAGCCTGGAAGAGCGCGCCAGCGTGATCGCGGACATCGCCGCCGAATTGCGCAAGTCGAAGGATGAATTTGCCCAGCTGATGACCGACGAGATGGGCAAATTGTTCAGCGACGGCCGCGACGAGATCGAATTGTGCGCGGGAATCTGCGACTATACCGCGAAGCACGGCCCGGACATGCTGGCCGACGAGGAGCATGATGTTCCCGAAGGCCGGGGTCTCGTGACCTATTCGCCGCTTGGCGTCATCTATGGCATTCAGCCCTGGAACTTCCCCTGCTACCAGGCGATCCGCTATTCGATTTCCAGCCTGATGGTCGGCAATGGCGTGTTGCTGAAACATTCCGAGAATTGCACCGGCAGCGGCCTGCTGCTGCGCGACATCTACGAACGGGCCGGTCTGCCCAAGGGGCTGTTTGGCGTGCTGCTGATCACCCATGACCAGTCCGACAAGATCATCGAACACGAGCTGGTGCGCGGCGTGACCCTGACCGGCAGCGACAAGGCCGGGCGGACGGTGGCCCAGAAGGCCGCTTCGGTAACGAAAAAGACCGTGCTGGAGCTCGGCTCGAACGACGCCTATATGGTGTTCGACGACGCCGATCTGGAGCTGGCGATCAAGACCTGCGTGCAGGGCCGACTGTTCAACAATGGCCAGACCTGCGTCGCCGCAAAGCGCTTCATTGTCACCGAGAAAAATCATGATGCCTTTGTCGAAGGCTATGTCGCCGCGTTCAAGGACATCGCGATGGGCGATCCGAACGACGACGACACGCAGCTCGGGCCATTGGTATCGTGCAGCCAGCGTGACCAGATCCACAAGCAGGTGGAGGACAGCGTCGCCAAGGGCGCAAGGGTGGTCGTCGGAGGAGAGCTTCCTGATCGCACGGGCTGGTTCTATCCCGCCACCGCACTGGTCGACGTTGCACCGGGACAGCCCGCTTATGATGACGAGATTTTCGGACCGGTTGCCTCGATCATCAAGGCAAAGGATGACGAGGACGCCATGCGCATCGCCAATGACAGCCGCTATGGCCTGGGTGGCGGCATCTTCAGCAAGGATGTCGATCGCGCGGTAAAAATGGCATCGAAATATTTCGATACCGGCATGGTCAATATCAACCGCTATGCCATTGCTTCGCCCGACATGCCGTTCGGCGGCGTCAAGAATTCCGGCTATGGCCGGGAACATGGCGAGGTTGGCCTCAAGGAATTCGTCAATGTGAAGGCGATCACGATTGCCGACTGATAGCATTGATACGCTCCGCTGCGATGTCGCGGTGATCGGGGCAGGGACCGCCGGCCTCGCAGCCGAGCGATCCGCTCGCGCGACCGGCACCAGCACACTGCTGATCGACCCCGCCTATAACGGGACGACTTGCGCCACCGTTGGCTGCATGCCGTCGAAGCTGCTGATCGCGGCGTCGCATGCGGCCCATGCCGCCCGGTCCGCCGGAACCTTCGGCATTTCCGTGTCGGAGGTCGGAATCGACGGCAGGGCGGTGATGCAGCGCGTGCGCGACGAACGCGACCGTTTTGCCCGCCTGACCCGGGAGGGCATCGCCGAGATCCCGGATCATATTCGTCTGCATGGCAAGGCAAGATTCGTCTCCCCCCATTGCCTGGAACTCGACGATGGCCGCCGGATCGAGGCGGGCAGCATCGTGATCGCGACCGGGTCGGCACCGTTCCTGCCCGATGAATTTGCGGACCTGGGAAAGCGGTTGCTGACCAACGAGAATATATTCGATCTGGAAGATCTTCCGGAACGCCTGGCGGTCATCGGCTCCGGTCCGATCGGTCTGGAGCTGGCACAGGCGATGGCGCGCCTGGGCGTCGAGGTGACGCTGTTTGACCGGGGAGAGCGTCTGGGCGGCATACGCTGCGACAGGGTGCATGCAGCGCTCAAGGACATCATTGAAGAGGATCTGACCCTGAATCTGGGCGTCGAGCTCGAAACCAGATCAACAGACGAATCCATCAGCCTGTCGTGGAGCGGCGCTTCATCCGGCGAGGCGACGTTCGATCATGTCCTCGTCGCCACCGGACGGCCACCCAATCTGGACAGCCTCAACCTCTCCGCCGCGGGTCTCGAGCTCGACGAAAAGGGCGTGCCGCTGCACGACCGTGACACCATGCAGTGCGGTGACAGTTCGATTTTTCTTGCCGGCGATGTCGCGGACGATCTGCCGTTGCTGCACGAAGCCTCCCACGATGGTGCGATCGCCGGACGCAATGCCGTTGCCTTTCCGGCATCGGCGCGCGGCGATCGCTTCACTCCTTTCAGCATCACCTTCACCAGCCCGCCGGTGGCCCGCATCGGCAAGTCGGAGGAGGACGGAGTCGTCACCGGTACCGCCGATTTCAGCGATCAGGGCCGGGCCCGGGTGGAAGGGGTGAACGAAGGCGCGCTCACACTCTATGCCGCCGCACCCGATGGCCGTCTGATCGGTGCTGACCTGTGCACGCCGGCCAGCGAACATCTGGCGCACATGCTGGCCTGGGCGATCCAGCAGGGACAGACGGCGACAGAATTGCTGGAAATGCCCTTCTATCATCCGACGATAGAGGAAGGACTGAAACAGGCCCTGCGGACGATCTGCGCGGCGACCCCGTTGGAGTTGCCGGAGGATCAGGACCGCGGAGTACCGTCTGGCGCCTAGGCCGGACCCTGAATGTGAAAATAGGAAACCATCCGGCGGATGGCTTCCTATTGAAAAATGGTGGACGCTGTTGGTTTCGAACCAACGACCCGCTGATTAAGAGTCAGCTGCTCTACCAACTGAGCTAAGCGTCCATATAGTCTGACGGCGTATATAGGGCCGCATTTTGCAAACGCAACATGTTGCTTGCAATAATCATCCAAAAGCACCTCCGCCGCGTCCCGGATGGCGTTCGATCGACATCAGGATGCCGACGCAGATCATGATCGTCATCATCGACGAGCCGCCGTGGCTCAGGAAGGGCAGGGGTATGCCGACCACCGGGGCGAGCCCCATGACCATCATCAGGTTGATCGCCACGTAGAAGAAGATGGTCACGGTCAGGCCCGCTGCGGTCAGCTTGGAGAAGCGGGTATTGGCTTTCATCGACACGCCGAGTCCCCAGCGGAACAGCAGGAAGAAGCAGAACAGCACCAATATGCCGCCCATCAGGCCCCATTCCTCGGCCATGGTGGCAAAGACGAAATCGGTGTGCCCCTCGGGCAGATAGTCGAGATGGCTCTGGGTGCCGTTCATGAAGCCCTTGCCGAACAGGCCGCCGGACCCGATCGCGATCTTCGACTGGCTGATATGATAGCCTGAGCCGAGCGGATCATTTTCCGGGTTGAGGAAGGTGGTCACGCGTCGCTGCTGATATTCTTCCAGCATGAAGAAATAGGCGAGGGGCGCGATCACCGCGATGGCAGCGCCGCCGCCGATGAACAGGCGCAGGGGCAGGCCGGCGAGGAAGGCGACGGTCAGTGCGCCGGCGACCACCGTGATCGTCGTGCCGAGATCGGGCTGCAGCAGAATCAGCGCGCACGGCACGGCGAGCAGGGCGAAGAGCGGCCAGATCGCGCCCCAGGTCCGGATCTGGCTGGGCGGGAGCAGGTCGTAGAACCGGGCGACGGCAAGGATGATCGCCACCTTCATCAGTTCGGAGGGCTGGAGATTGATAAAGCCGAGGTTCAGCCAGCGCTGGCTGCCACCACCGACCGCGCCGATCAGTTCGACGCCGAGCAGCATCAGCACCACGATGGCGTAGGCGGGGAAGGCCATGGTTTTCCAGAAGGATTCCTTGAACCGCGAGAGCACGATCGCCATCACCACGAACACCATGAAGCGGAACATGTGCAGACCCGCCCAGGGGGTCAGGCTGCCGCCTGCTGCCGAATAGAGCACGACGAAGCCAAAGCTCGCCAGCACGAACAGCAGGAGGATCGTTTTCCAGGGGAGCTGCGCAATGGGCGCGGGGACGAAATCACTCAATTTCTAGTCTCCGGCGCTGGCTTCGGTGCCGGCTGCGGGTGCTTCCGGAGCCGTCGGAGCGGGACTCGCCGCCATCGCCTTTTCAAGATTCATGCGGGCGCGATAGGCCGCCATCTTTGCATCCATCCGTTCCTGGATGGTGCCGCCCCAGGATTCTTCGAGTTCGGTCAGCACACTCATCGCCTTGTCGCGATCATAGAGGAAGGTGAGCACGTCGCGCGCGACCGGATAGGCAGCCCCGGAGCCACCGCCATGTTCTATGACCACTGCGGCGGCGTAGCGGGGATTGTCAAAAGGGGCGAAGCAGATGAACAGGCCGTGGTCGCGATATTTCCAGGGCGCGCTGCGCTTGCCGTTGGACACGCTGAGGCTGACGACCTGGGCGGTACCGGTCTTGCCGGCCATCAGAACATTGTCGATCGGCAGCCGGGCCCGGCCGGCGGTCCCGCGACCATTGACCACCTCGCTCATCGCTGCCCGGACATAGGCGATATGATCGTCGGTGAAGCCGAGCGACGGCGCGGGCTTGCGCTTCTTGTCGGCCAGCATGTGCGGCATCAGCTTGCGCCCGGTGGCGAGCCGCGCCGCCATTACCGCCAGTTGCAGGGGGTTGGTGAGATAATAGCCCTGGCCAATCGAGCTGTTGACCGTGTCATAGGTCTGCCATTTGCGCTTGTATTTCTTTTCCAGCCACTCGGGGCTCGGCACGGTGCCGTAAAACTGGCTGGAGACGGGCAGCGGAAATTCCTGGCCCAAGCCGAGCAGTTTTGCATAGTCCGCCACCTTGGCGAACCCCACTTCCTGGGCGAAATGGTAGAAATAGCTGTCGCAGCTCTGGTAGATGCCCTTGGCCATGTCGACCTGGCCATGGTTGCCCCAGCAATGGAAGAAACGGTTGCCGATGCGACGGCCACCGCCGCAAATGATGGTTTCGGTCGGCTGAATGCCCGCCTCCAGAAACGCCATGGCATGCATCGGCTTGACGGTCGAACCCGGCGGATACAGGCCCTTGAGGATCTTGTTGCGCAGCGGTACATGGTCGTCTTCGGACAGCATGCCCCATTCGACGCTGCTGATGCCGTCGGAAAAGCTGTTGGGGTCGAAGCTCGGCATCGACGCCATTGCGAGCAGATCGCCGGTAAGCGTGTCGATCACCACCACCGATCCGGATTCGGGACCGAGGCGGCGTGCGGCATATTCCTGCAGATCGATGTCGAGCGTCAGTTGCAGCGGCTTGCCGGGCGTGTCGGGATGGGTGTTGAGCTCGCGGACAATCTTGCCGCGTGCCGTGACCTCGACCCTTTTGGCCCCGGGCTTGCCCTGCAGCCGGTCCTCGAAGATTTTTTCCAGACCATCCTTGCCGATCTTGTAGCCCGGGGTGATCAGGATCGGGTCGGGGTTTTCCTTGTAGTCCTCCGCCGAAGCAATGCCGACATAGCCGACCAGATGGCCGACGGCCGGGCCGGTGGGATAGTTGCGGGAAAAACCCTGGCGCGGAGAAACGCCGGGCAGATCGGGCAGCCTGACGCTGACCGCCGCATATTCTTCCCAGTCCAGTCCGGTCGCGACCTGGACGGGCTGAAAACTGCTCGCCTGCTCCAGCTCCTTGTTGATCCGGTCCAGTTCTTCCTGGTCCAGCGAAAGCAGCTCGGCGAGAGTCGCGACTGTTTTCTTCCGGTCACGCAGCCGGTCGGGAATGATGTCGACGCGAAAATCGGTCTTGTTGTTGGCGATCGGCTTGCCATTGCGGTCGATCAGCCAGCCCCGCCTGGGCGGGACCAGGGTCAGGTTGACCCGGTTGCTTTCCGACAAGAGCTTGTAGCGCTCGTTTTCCGCGACGGAGATATAGGCCATCCGGCCAGCGAGCAGCACGCCGAGGCCGATCTGCAATCCGCCGATCACCGTCGCCCGGCGGGTGAAGGTGATCTCCTGCATCGCACCGCTGATCGTCTTGGCTGATTTCATGAAGCCACCCGCCAGTTGTCGATGGCTCCGACGAGCCGGGCAACAAAGGGATAGAGCAGGACCGAGAGCAGAATCTGGGGCACCAGCAGGTCGAGTCGCAACACATTGGATCGGAAATCAACGATAAGCATACCGCCTATTAGCACAATTATGATGGCGGTGGAGGCGATAAGCCAGTCCTGCCAATAGTCGCGGCGCACCGCTTTCCGGTCGAGGGTCTCGAGCAGCACGAAAATGAGCGACCAGAGAAAGGCGGCGCTGCCAAACGGCTGCCCGCTGAAAATATCGTCGATGAGGCCAAGCGGAAACCCCGCCCAGACCGGCCAGTAGCCCGGACGAATCAGGCGCCACGCCAATATCACGAGCAAGCCCATCGGCGGCAGGATGGGATAGTCGGTGATGATCGGCAGGGCCGTGATCATCGAACCGAGGACAACCGTCATTGGGGGTACCAGCTTGATCCGCAACGTGGAAGGTTGGCGGCCAATCCTCGATTGACGGGATCTGGCCACTATTCGCCGCTTTCCTGTTCCACGTCGTCATTCGCCGAATCTTTCTCGATCTGGCGCATCGTTTCGGCCTGGAAAATCGGCTGTACGATGGCGTGGCTGACCTTGGCGGGATTGGCCAGAACCCGCCCGATGGCTCCGGATTCCGTCTTGCGAATGACTACTGCGACGGGAATGCCGGGGCTATAGAGACCCCCGCTGCCGGAGGTAATCATCAGGTCGCCAGTCTTGAACGGATTCGAGCCGATATTGATCGGCTGAATATCCACGGTGCCATCGCCACGCCCGGTGGCAAAGGCGGGCAGGCTGTCGCTGGCGCGCTGCACGGGGGTTACATTCTTGCCGTCGGAGACCAGCAGGACGCGGGCAGTGGTCGGGCCGGTTTCCAATATGCGACCGACCAGGCCTTCGGGCGAGCGCACCGGCTGACCGGGCTCGAGGCCGCTGGTGCTGCCGACGCCGAGAGTCGCAATGCGCCGCGAACTGGACGCGGTCGAGCTGATCAGGCGCGCCATCGCGATCGAATCGGGCACTTCCTCGTCCAGCTTCAGCAGGTGCTTGAGCCGTTCATTTTCCTGCTTGAGAGCCCGGGCTTCCAGAATTTCCATCCGATTCCGCTCCAGCTCCCGCTGCATCGCCGCATTTTTCGATGCCGCGTTGAAATAGGCAGAAATTTCATCGCCGGCGCTGCCCGTGGCCCCGCCGATTTCGGAAAGCGACTTGCTGATCGGCGCGACGGTCTCGGCGCCGATCGTGCGAAGCGCCGAAAATCCCTGAGGATCGATGAAGGAAATGAGCAACAGCAGCAGTCCCATGACTGCCCCCAAAATGCCCAGTAAATAGCTGGCGAATATGCTGTACTGCGCCCGCTTGGAAAATCCTGGGCGCCGATAGTTTGGCGGCGCCATATGGGTTTATCCTTTCGCTTCCAATCGTTGTATCATCCTGTTCTCGAAATCAGGCAGTGGTCAAAACGCCTCGAAACATCGGGTCTTCCATCGCGCGGCCGGTGCCGATCGCGACGCAGGCCAGAGGGTCTTCGGCGACGGTGACCGGCAAGCCGGTTTCGTCGCTGAGCGCCGCGTCGAGACCGGAGATCAGTGCGCCACCACCGGTCAGGACAATGCCTTGGTCGACAATGTCCGCCGCCAGTTCCGGTGCGGTGTTTTCGAGCGCGATGCGGACGCCCTCGATGATCGTGCCGATCGGCTCGCTCAGCGCTTCGGCAATCTGGCCCTGGTTGATCGAGATTTCCTTGGGAACGCCGTTGACCAGGTCACGACCCTTGATGTGGATGGTGTGACCGACGCCATCGGCGGGGGCCTGGGCAACGCCGAAATCCTTCTTGATCCGCTCGGCGGTGGTTTCGCCGATCAGCAGATTGTGGTGGCGACGGACGTAGGAGACGATTGCCTCATCCATCTTGTCGCCGCCGGTGCGGACCGAGGTCGTATAGGCGAGGCCGCGCAGCGAAAGCACGGCGACTTCTGTGGTGCCGCCGCCTACGTCGACCACCATCGAACCGATCGGTTCGGTGACCGGCATGTCGGCGCCGATTGCCGCAGCCATCGGCTCCTCGATCAGGAAGACCTGGCGGGCGCCGGCATTGGACGCGGCGTCGCGAATCGCGCGGCGCTCGACCGAGGTCGAACCGCTGGGCACGCAGATCACGATTTCGGGATAGCTGAACAGCTTGCTCTTGCCGTTCACCTTCTGGATGAAATGCTTGATCATCTGCTCGGCGACATCGATGTCGGCGATCACGCCGTCACGCAGCGGGCGAATGGCCTCGATGCTGTCGGGTGTCTTGCCCATCATCATCTTCGCGTCATTGCCGACGGCCTTGACCTTCTTCACGCCATTGATGGTTTCGATCGCAACAACCGACGGCTCGTTGAGAACGATGCCCTGGCCGCGCAAATATACAACGGTATTCGCCGTGCCGAGATCGATCGCCAAATCTTGCGAACGGAACTTGAACAGATTTTCAAACATAATTTTGTCCGTAATTTCTAATATTTGCAGACATTGCTGCAACAATTAATCCAAGCGATAAATAAGCTGAACGGGTCATGAGATTAACCATGGGAATCGCCCAAAAAATCAGGGGTCGCTTGGCAAGGTCGCTTGGGCTAGGAACGGTGATATGTCAATAAGAAGACTCCCAAACAGCCTTATAAATCGGATAGCTGCCGGAGAGGTCGTCGAACGCCCGGCGAGTGCCCTCAAGGAGCTCGTCGAAAATGCGATCGACGCCGGTGCCAGCCAGATCAACATCCGTCTCGAAGAGGGTGGACTGGATCTGGTGCAGGTCTCCGACAACGGCTCCGGAATGGGCCGCGACGATATTGCACTGGCGCTGGAACGCCATGCAACGTCGAAGCTGCCGGACGAGGCGATCGAGCTGGTGACGACGATGGGCTTTCGCGGCGAAGCGCTGCCGTCGATCGCCAGTGTGGCGCGGCTGACGATCGAAAGCCGGATGGCCGGGGCCGATGGCTGGTCGCGGGTAATCGATCACGGCGAACTGGTCCAGGAAGGGCCGACGGCGATTCCTCCGGGCACGAAGGTGCGCGTGGAACAGCTGTTCGCCAAGGTACCGGCCAGACGCAAGTTCCTGCGCACCGCGCGCAGCGAATATGCCGCCTGCACCGACATAGTCCGGCGCCTCGCGATGGCGCGGCCCGATATCGGCTTCACGCTGGAGCATCAGGGGCGCAAGGCGATCGCGGTTCAGGCCGGGGAGACGGGCCCGGAACGCGTCGCCGCGCTGACCAGCCGCGATCTGCGCGCCAATAGTGTGGGAGTTGACCTGCAGCGGGAGGATATCCGCTTGACCGGGGTGGCCGGGCTGCCGACCTATAATCGCGGCGTCGCCGATCACCAGTTCCTGTTCGTCAACGGTCGCCCGGTCAAGGACCGGCTGCTGGTCGGCGCGGTGCGCGGCGCCTATGCCGAGATGCTGGCGCGTGACCGGCACCCGGTGGTTGCCCTGTTCATCGAAATGCCGCCGGAACTGGTCGACGTGAACGTCCACCCGGCGAAGACCGAGGTGCGCTTCCGCGAACCGGCGATGATCCGCGGCATGATCGTCAGCGGCCTGCGCAAGGCGCTCGACGAGGGCGGGTTTCGCGCGGTCCAGCGCCCGGCCGAATCGGCGCTGGGCAGATGGCAGAGCGAACCGGTCGCGCCCGATCCGCAGTCGAGCATTTTCACATCGCAGGGCAGGGCCACGGTCGCGCAGCAACCCTATCCGTCTTCGGTCCGCGATGATCGCAATGCTTTCGCCGGACTGGATTCGCATGAGGATCTGGCGCCGCTGATGGGCCGGGCGGAGGAAGCCGCCGGGCCGGTGCCCGAGGCCGGTCGCTATCCGCTGGGCATCGCGCGTGGCCAGGTCGCCAAAACCTATATCGTGGCCGAAGCCGCCGACGGTCTGGTGATCGTCGACCAGCATGCGGCGCACGAGCGGCTGGTGCTGGAGCGGATGCGCAAGGCGGTCGAGGGCGGCACCGTGGCGTCGCAGGCGCTGCTGATGGCGGAAGTGGTCGAGCTGGATGAAAATGCCTGCGACCGGCTCGAGGCGCGCGTTGCCGAGCTGTCCGATTTCGGGCTGGAACTGGAACGATTCGGCCCGACCGCGATGCTGGTGCGGGCGACGCCGGCGATGCTGGGCTCGGGCGATGTCCGGGAACTGGTCACCGATCTGGCCGACGAGCTCGGTGCCTATGACCAGGCGCTCAGCCTGAAGGAGCGGGTCGACCATGTCGCGTCGACGATGGCCTGCCACGGCTCGGTGAGGGCTGGCCGCGTGCTGAGCGTCGCGGAAATGAACGCGCTGCTCCGCGAGATGGAAGTGACCCCGCACAGCGGCCAGTGCAACCACGGGCGCCCGACCTGGGTGAAGCTGGCGCTGGAGGACGTGGAAAAGCTGTTCGGTCGCAAGTGAGTGCGGTTTTGCCAAACCGGTCACTTGTGATCGAGATCATAGCGTGTCGGGCCAGCGCCATTAGGGCTGGATGCGTTTGGAGTCTGCCATGATACATCGTAAGACGGCCTGTATATTCGCTGGATTGATGATGCTGAGCGGCGTCGCTGTCGATGCGCGCCCTGATGCAGGGGAATCCGCCAAGGCCGAAAGCCATCTGACCGGTTACTGGCAACAGGACGATGGCGCTGTGGTCCATCTTACACAGGAAGGCGCCAATCTGACCTCCCGGCACAGCGGGCCTTCGGCAGATAATGACGCGAATGATATTGATTTTACCGCGACCGTTCACGGCAAGCTTATCTACGGCGCTCATCGCGGCCCGTTTTCCCGCGCGATGCAGAAGAAATGCGCGCTGCAGATATGGGTCGGCATGGGTCTGACCCTGAGCGAGGACGGCCAACGCTTGGAGGGGTTTCGCGGCGACCGGATCCTTGACCCGAAAAGCTGCAGCGTCAGAAACAGCGAACCGGTGAAGCTGGTCTACAAAAGAGTCCCTGATTACGACCCAATTCAATAAGTCATTGTTTTAAAAGTTAATCAGCGGGAAAGCATCGGCTCGAACGGCGCCAGACTGCCGTCGCTGGCTTCGGGAGCTATGCCCGCCAGCCGGGCCACCAGCGAATAGACATTCACATTGTCGAATATCGGCAACGTGCCGCCGGCCATGATGCCGGGCCCGCTCGCCAGGAAGAACGCGCGCATATCCGCCTCGCGCTGGTCATAGCCGTGACCACCGCCGATCCCGGTCATCCATTCGGGTACATCCTGATAGACCACCCAGCCGATGTCCGGCAGGCACAGGATCGAAGGCACCCGCGGATTGCTGCCATAGGCATATTCTGCCGGAATATTCTCCCGGGTCCAGCATTGCATATGGTCGTGCGGCCGGACAAAGGCGGCGCGCACCGCATCGGCATTGTCCTCGAGCGGCTCGATCCCGGCATAATTGCCTTCCTCCACCAGCCGGTACTGGTCTCGCGGCAGGATCCGGTCGAGATGGATGATCCGCTCCGGCGACGTTTCGGTCATGCCGTGATCCGACACGATCACGAAATTTGCTGGCTGCCCCAGATGGTCGAGCTGCTGTTTCAGTCTGCCGATTTCGCCGTCCACCGCCGCGATCGCCTTGTGCAGATTTTCGCTCGGCGCGGGCCCATAATAGTGACCGGCCATGTCCACGGTATCGAAATAGAGAGTCACGAGCTTGGGCCGGATTTCGGGAGGCCGCCGCATCCAGTCGAGCACCGCATTAATCCGCCGGTCGTTGGAGAGGTTCTCGTTGAATGGCCACCAGTCGGCGGGGCGCAGGCCGTCGATTTCCACTTCCGATCCGGGCCAGAACATGGTCGCGGACCGGATTCCCTGCTTTTCGGCGCTGATCCAGATCGGCTCGGCCTCGCTCCACCAGAACGGGTCCTTGGTCGCCATCTTGAATATTTCGCCGGGCCGGGCGGCATCTTCCATCGTGTTGCCGACGATGCCGTGATGATCAGGGGTCTTGCCGGTCACCAGCGTCCAGTGATTGGGGAAGGTCTTGCTCGGAAAGGAGGGCCGCATCGGGCCGTAGATGCCGGTCGCTGCCAATGCCCTGAGATTGGGGGTGATGCCGCGGTCCAGATAGTCGGGCCGGAAACCGTCGATCGAGATCAGGATCGTGACCGGATCGCGGGTCTCGGCCTTTTCGCTGACCGAATCATTCTGTTCCGGCGTGGTTGCTGCCTGCACCGGCGCTGAAGTCAGCAGAAGGCTGGCGAACAGCAATGACAATAGCGAACGAATCATGTCGGTTCTCCCGGGGGCTTATCGTCTAGCGGAGCAATGTGACAGTTCAGACGTTGAACTTGAAATTGAAGATATCCCCGTCCTTGGCGACATATTCCTTGCCTTCCTGACGCAGCTTGCCGGCATCGCGCGCGGCGCTTTCGCCGCCCAGCGCGACATAGTCGTCAAAGGCGATGGTTTCGGCACGGATGAAGCCGCGCTCGAAGTCGCTGTGGATTTCGCCGGCGGCCTCGGGGGCCTTGGCACCCTTGTGCACGGTCCATGCGCGCGCTTCCTTGGGGCCGACCGTGAAGAAAGTCTGCAGGTCGAGCAACTGGTAGCCCGCACGGATGACCCGCGCGAGGCCGGATTCCTCCAGCCCCAGTTCGGCCAGGAATTCGGCCCGGTCTTCGGGCTCCATCTCGACCAGCTCGGATTCGATCGCGGCGGAGACGATTACCGCTTCCGCGCCCTCGGCCTTGGCTTTCTCGAATACGGCGGCGCTCAGATCATTGCCCTTGGCGGCATCTGCCTCGCTGACATTGCAGACATAGAGCACCGGCTTGGCGGTCAGCAGCTGCGACTGGTCAAAGATACGCTGCTCTTCCTCGCCTTCGGGTTCGGTGAGGCGTGCCGGCTTGCCCTCGCGGAGCAATTCGAGCGCCTGTCCCAGGACGCTGGCGGCAATCTTGGCTTCCTTGTCGCCGCTGTTCGCCTTTTTCTGGAAGGCGGGCACGCGCTTCTCCAGGCTTTCGAGATCGGAAAGCAGCAGCTCGGTCTCGACCACCTCGGCGTCGGAAATCGGGTCGATCTTGTTGGCGACATGCTGGATATCGTCATCCTCGAAACAGCGCAGCACATGGACGATGGCGTCGACCTCGCGGATATTGCCGAGAAACTGATTGCCCAGACCTTCGCCTTTGGACGCACCCTTGACCAGTCCGGCGATGTCGACAAAGGCCAGTTGCGTTTCGATGATCTTGGCGCTGTTGGCGATCTTGGCGATCTGCTGCAGCCGCGGATCGGGCACCGCGACCTGGCCGACATTGGGCTCGATCGTGCAGAACGGATAGTTCGCCGCCTGCGCCGCCTGCGTCTCGGTCAGCGCATTGAACAAGGTTGATTTTCCGACGTTGGGCAGGCCAACGATACCGCATTTGAAACCCATTTGATAACTCCGTCGTGCTGAACCGGATCCGGCATCCGGTGCCAAATCGTTCAAAAGTTGCGCATATACGCTCTGGACCCTGAATCAAGTTCAGGGTGACGATTTAATATGAAACTGCCCGCTATTCCTGCATTCGCATCGCATATTCGCTCATGAACCGCGCATCGTCGCCCTTGGCCAGCCAGTCGGCCTCCGCCGCGATCACGCCCAGCATATCTGCCAGATCCTCAATCTCGGCCTTGGCGAAATTGCCCAGCACATGCCCTGTGACCCTGGCCTTGTGGCCGGGGTGGCCGATCCCGATCCGCACCCGGCGGAAATCCGGGCCGATATGGGCGATCATCGAGCGGATACCGTTGTGGCCGGCCGCGCCGCCGCCGCGCTTGACCTTGACCCGGAAGGGCTCGAGATCGAGTTCGTCGTAGAAGACAGTGACATCCTCCGGTTGCAATTTGTAGAAATCCATCGCGGCGCGGACGCTGTTGCCGCTTTCGTTCATGAATGTCGCCGGTTTCAGCAGCACCAGCTTTTCGCCACCCAGCCGCGCCTCCATGGTCCAGCCCTTGAACTTCTGCTTGGGCGGCGGAAAGCCGTGCACCTGTTCGAGCGCGTCGATCACCATGAAGCCGACATTGTGCCGATGCATCGCATATTGCGCGCCCGGATTGCCAAGGCCGACCCATAGTTGCATTTTCTAGCGCTCTTCCCGCTCGTATCGAGCTTCCGACAGAAAAAAACCGTCCATGCTTTGATAGACCAGCATGGACGGTTTTTGTTATATTGTTTGATCGATAAAGGTCTAGCTGTCTTCGCCCTCGACCGTATCGGCATTCTGCTCGGTGACTTCGGTTTCTTCCACATCGCCTTCTTCGCCTTCGGCGGCTTCGTCGTCGGACGACTTGAGGGCGGATGGGGCGGTCACGCCGGCGATGGTGAAGTCGCGATCGGTGATCGCGCTTTCCGAGCCGGCCGGCAGAGTGATGTCCGAAATGTGGATCGAATCGCCGATTTCGAGACCGGTCACATCGATTTCGATCTGGTCAGGAATATGATCCGCATCGCACATCAGCTCGAGTTCATGACGGACAACGTTCATCACGCCGCCACGTTTCAGGCCTGGCGAAGCTTCTTCGTTGATGAAGACAACAGGAATATCGACCTGTACCTTGGCGCCCTTGGCGAGGCGGAAGAAGTCAACATGCAGCGGCCGGTCGGTGACCGGATCGAAAGCAACATCCTTTGGCAGTGTCCGGGTTTTCTCGCCGTTGACTTCGACCTGAATCAGCGAATTCATGAAATGGCCGGTGCCGAGCAGTTTGTTCAACGCCCGCGCTTCGACGTGAATTGCCACGGCTTCCTTCTTGTCGCCGTAGATAACGGCGGGGACACGGCCTTCGCGACGCAGTGCACGGGAGGCTCCCTTGCCAGCCCGTTCGCGAGGCTCTGCTGAAATAGACAGCTGATCACTCATAATGTTGCTCCAAAAATTAGGTTTTGTTAGATTTCCGCCACGCCTCCAGGGTGCTAATGGCCGGAAAGAGGGCGCTATAAGGTCGGATTGTCGCAAAAGCAAGGGATTTGCGGCGCGCTTTCAGCCTAGCGAAAAAATCCGATCTGGGAGCTGGTCGCCAGCAATATGCCGCTTTTCGACCAGATCTCGGCGCGGCCGTCGGTGGCGCTGTTCCGGACCGTCGCGCCGGTCACCCGCAGCATGAGAAAATCGCTGCCGGCTTCCGCCAGATCCTCGTCGCTGGCGTAGATATAGGTGGCCATGGCGACGGTGGACCCCGGACGGAATTGTTCGGTGACAAAAAAGGTCCGGGGCATCGGCGTGTCCAGGATCGAGAACAGGCTGACGCGGTCGACCGGGCGGCCGTCCGCTTCCCGAATCCAGACAATCGCTTCCGGGGATTTGTTGACGGCAAAGGGCATGCCCTTTGCGATCCGCTGGTCATAGCGGGCGACCCATTTTGGCGCCATTGGATTGACCGAAGGCAGGGGGATCGAATCCGCGGGTGATCTGGTGTCCGGCATGTCGACCTGATAGTCGATGTCGGTCGGACGGCGGGTGCTGGTCACGATATCGGCGGCATTGGTCATCGCGCCATTTTGCGACAGCTCCACGCGCCAGAACTGGGTCGAGGATCCCGCGCGCAGCAGGCGGACCGAGAGCGTGACCTCACCCGGTCCGACACCGGTCATGTAGAGGATCTGCTGCGACACCAGCGGACCGCGGCAGTCGGGATGCAGTTCGACGGCGCGCGCCGCGATCGCCGCGACCCATCCGCCAAAGGCCATGCCGGTCGGATTGCGGTACACATCGCTCGCGTCGATCGTGAATTGCCCGTCTTCCTGCGCGATCAGCGCGGTTTCGCGATCAAATATGAATGTCATGAATGGCCCTGATTACTGGATTTTTTCGACTTTATAGCCGCGTTTTGCGAGCGTTGCCTGGACCGCATCGGGTCCGGCGAGATGGGCAGCGCCAACCGCAATGAATGACGTGCCGGGTTTTTGCAGGCGTTTGTCGAGTTGCTCCGCCCAATCCTGGTTACGTAAAACCAGCAGATATTCGCGCGTCTTCGGGTCGATCAATATCCCGGTATCGGTCAGCGTCACGATCTGGTCGACATCGCCGGTCATCCAGGCGTTGAACAATTGCTCGAAGGCCTGCTGCGAATCTCCCGATTCCTCGACCACGCTGGTCAGCATCTGGCGCTGCTGCGCTTCCGGCAACCTGTCGAAATAACCCAGTTGCCCCTCGATGGTTTCCAGTGCCTCGATCGGCTTCCCAGCCTCGGTAAACTGGGCCGTCAGTTTCTTCTCGACGCCGCCGCTGGAATCGAGCCCGAGGCCCCTGGTCTGCGCCGATGCCAGCGACAGGGCCGCGGCCCAGGTTTCCATGCGGTTGAGGGAGCGTTTCGGAATATTGGCGGCATCGATGATCCGGTCGAGGTCATCGCGCAAGGACGGTTTGATACGCACGTCGAGCTTTTCCTGTCCCGGCGAAATCGCGAGACGGGAAAATATCCTGCCGGCACTTTGCGTGTCCTCAAGCCCGAGTACTTCGATCACCAGGCGATCCGAATCGGCAATTGCCGCCTCCAGCGCAGGGGTGCGCCACTGCACGTCATCGGGCAGGATATGGATCGTGCCGAACATATAGGCGGTGCCGGTCTGGCCGGGCCGGGTGCCGGTGACCTTCCACAGCGCCGGCGTGCCGGTCTTGACCGTGTTCAGGGTGACCGGGTCGGGCGCATTGTTGCACGCGCCGAGCAGCAGCGCGGCCAGCAGGGACAGAAGAGACGAGATGATTCGCATGCAACCTATTTGGCGTGATTGCCGGGAAATGAAAGCCCGCGGATGAGAAAAATCAATATTCGACCCGTTTCGCAACCAGTCCTTTTTTGGCCAGCACGGACTGCAGGCTGCTGTCTCCGGCAAGATGGCCGGCTCCGACCGCCATGAAAACCGTTCCGGGCCGCTTCATTCGCTGTTCGACCCATTTGGCCCAGCTGATATTGCGATTGACCAGCAGCGTGTCGTAAATGATCTTGTCCTCGAGACCGGCATTCATCAGTTCGCCCAGTTCATCGACATGGGCGTTGGCCCATTCGACGACCATCTGTTCCATGCCGTCGGCGGCCTCGTCGATCGTGTCGATGGTGAAATTGAGAAAGCGAATCTGGACGTCCTCCGGCAAATTGTCGAAAAATCCAAGCTGTTGCTCCGGCGTTTCCAGGCCAGTTACCCTGATCGACCGGGCTGCGGCCTGGGCCTGCAATTCATCGTCCGCGCCCTGGGCCGAGGCATAGCCGTTGCGCATCAGGGGGATCAGCGAAATATTGACGCTGGCAAACCAGGGATCGAGCGGGTCGAACGAGGCTATCGGCAGGTTCAGCCGGGTGAGGGTCGCTTCATATTTGGCACGGTCTGTCGCGGTCAATTTGTCCCGCAGGGATATCCCGGTCTTGTCGATCGCCAGATCGCCGACCACCTTGGCCATGGCGGCGGGATCCGGCTTGATCATTTCGACGACCAGTTCGTCCGAGGCTTCGAAACTGTCCTTCACCGCCTCGTCGAACCAGGTCATGCCGGGTTTCAGGATATGGACGGTGCCGAACAGATAGATGGTCGTGTCCGCGTCGCGGATCACCCAGAGAGCGGGGTCGGCGTCGTCCGGCATGGTCGCTGGCTGATCCACCGGGACGGCAACGGCATTGCTGCCGGCGCTGGCGCTTTCATCGGCAGGCGCCGGACAGGCGGTGAGCGACAGAAACAGCGGCAGGAGAAGGGCGGTGAAAAGCCAGTTGCGCGGCATGAAGAAATTGCTCCGAAAGAGGGACAGGCCGGTTCATTGAACAATTGGCGACAAATGCCCAGCAAATTTTGACCGACGAGCTGGCGGCACTGGCGACTGCTTGATAAATCTGTTAACCGGATGATTAAATCAAGGAGTTTTCCGATGAGCACGATTCACGCCCGCACCTGCCATATCTGCGAAGCCAATTGCGGCGTCCTTGTCGAGGTCGAGGGGCGCGGGATTCTCTCTATCCGGGGCAATCCCGACCATGTGCTGAGCCGGGGGCATATCTGTCCCAAGGCGACCGCGATCGCCGATCTGCAGGATGATCCCGACCGCCTGCACAAACCGGTCAAGAAGGTGGACGGCCAGTGGCAGGAAATCGGCTGGGAACAGGCCTTCTCCGAAATTGCCGCAAAGGTGACCGCGCTCAAGGGACAGGGTGCCAAGCCGGCCATGTATATGGGCAATCCGAGCGCGCATGATTATGGCATTTCCACCCAGATCGGCCAGCTGCGCCGCGCCATTGGCCTGAAAAACATCTATTCCGCCTCGACCCTCGACCAGATTCCGCACCACGTCGTGCAATATCATATGTACGGCCATGTCAGCCTCGCCGCCGTCCCCGATA
Organism: uncultured Sphingomonadales bacterium; assembly: GCA_964022135.1. Taxonomy (GTDB): domain Bacteria; phylum Pseudomonadota; class Alphaproteobacteria; order Sphingomonadales; family Sphingomonadaceae; genus Parasphingorhabdus. Next base: position 79,956 of record CAXIBD010000004.1, read on the forward strand.
TCGACCGCTGCCAGTATCTGGTGATCATCGGCGGCAATCCGGCGGCGTCCAACGGCAGCATCTGGACCGTGCCCGACTTCAAGAAGCGGGTGAAGGAGATGCGCGCGCGGAACGGCAAGCTGGTCGTCATCGACCCGCGCCGGACCGAAACCGCCAAGCTCGCCGATGCGCATCATTTCGTGAAGCCGGGGACCGATACCGCGCTGCTGATCGGCTTGTTGAAGAGCATTTTCGATGCCGGGCTGGCCGACACGTCGCGGCTCAATGCGATGCTCGACGACAGCTGGAGCGCCATCGAACCCGCCGTCGCCGGTTTTGACATGGATCAGCTGGCCGCCCATTGCGGGATATCGGTCGAGACCATGCAGGCCATGGCGGCGCAACTGGCTGCCGACCAGCCCGCTGCCCTCTATGGCCGGATGGGCGTTTCGGTCTGCGAATTCGGCACGCTCAACCAGTGGCTGATCCAGGTGATCAATATCGCCGCCGGCAATCTCGACCGGGTCGGCGGCACGATGGTCCCGGAACCGGCGCTCGACACGATCAATCTGGTCGGCCGCGGATCGGTGCGCACCGCCGACACCGTGAGAGGCCCGATGCCCTCGGTGATGAGCGAACTGCCGATGGTGACCTTTGCCGACGAGATGCTGCGCGACGATGAAGAACGCATCCGCTCGCTGTTCGTCGTCACCGGCAATCCGGTGCTGTCGTCACCCGATGGCGCGAAACTGGACCGGGCACTGGAACGGCTCGACCTGATGGTCTCGTTCGACATGTATGTCACCGAAACCAGCCGCCACGCCGACTATATCTTGCCGCCCTGCGGACCGCTGGAAAAGGACCATTATCCCTTTTTCTTCGGGCCGCTGGCGATCCGCAACTATGCCAGCTACTCGCC
>CAXIBD010000005.1:0-77642 GCA_964022135.1 uncultured Sphingomonadales bacterium
ATTATCGCCAGTCCTCCCAGAGTGAGGGAAATCGGCAGGCCCTGCGCAATCAGTTCCGATACGGTAAAATCGCGGTAAACCAGAGACGGCCCGAAATCGCCCTGCACCAACCGCAAGACATAGAGCCAGGCCTGCTCCCAAAGCGGGCGGTCCAGACCATACGCCTGCTGCAAGGCCGCCTGAGTTTCCGGGTCGAGCGGCCGCTCGCCGTCAAACGGTCCGCCGGGTGCCAGCCGCATCAGGAAGAAGGACGCCAAAATGATCACCAGCAGCGTCGGGATCGCTGTCATCAGCCGCCGGGTGATCAGGGCCAGCACGCGCGGCTAGAGCTCCATCGCGCCGAAACAGCTCCGTACTTCGTCGATGAACAATTCCGGCACTTCCATCGCTGCAAAATGCCCGCCATGTTCCGGTTCACCCCAATGGCGCAAATCCTTGAACCGCTGCTCCGCCCAGCGGCGCGAGGGGGTGATTATCTCGTTGGGGAAGATGCTGCAGCCGGAGGGAATGGCGACCGGATCGATATTGGGAGCGCCAAAACTTTCCCGGTAAAGCCGCGCTGAAGAAGCACCGGCGTTGTTGAGCCAGTAGATCATGACATTGTCGAGCAGATGGTCGCAGTCGAAATTGTCATCCGGCGCCTTGGTGTCATCCGACCAGCCCTGGAATTTTTCCATGATCCAGGCCATCTGCCCGACCGGCGAATCGGCCAGGCCATAGCCGAGCGTCTGCGGCCGGGTGCGCTGGATTTCCGCATAACCGGCGCCCTGCGACTGGTAGACCGCGAAATGCGCCAGCGATGCTTGCTCTTCCGGAGTCGGGTTGTTCATGATCTCCTCGGATGGCGGGCCGACAATTACCAGATTGACGTGAATGCCCGCGCAATGTCCCAGATCCTGGGCACCGATCACCGATGTCACCATGCCGCCCCAGTCACCGCCCTGCGCAAAATAGCGGTCATAGCCGAGCCGTGTCATCAGCGTGTCCCACGCCGTCGCGATTTTTTCGATGCCCCAGCCGGTTGTGGTCGGCTTGCCGGAAAAGCCGTAGCCGGGCAGCGACGGGACGACCAGATGATAGGCGTCCTTCGCCTCGCCACCATAAGCAACCGGATCGGTCAGCGGCCCGATCACATTCATGAACTCGACGATCGATCCCGGCCAGCCGTGGGTCATGATCAGAGGCCGGGCACCGGCTTCCGGCGAGCGGATATGCATTAAGTGGATATCAACGCCATCAATCTCTGTCAGATGGTGCGAATATTGGTTGAGCGCATCCTGGCAGCGCTTCCAGTCATAGCTGGTCCGCCAATGGTCGACGATGGTCTTGACGTAATCGAGCGGAATGCCCTGCGACCAGTCATCCACCGGCTCCGGATCGGGCCAGCGCACATGCCGCAAGCGGATGTCGAGATCGTCGAGGGCCGTCTTCGGGATGTCGATCGTAAAGTCTCTGATTTCGTCGCTCAATATTCTTACCCTCTATCCGTTTTCCTGATCCGATCAGGGTACGATTTTTTGTTCGGCGTCGTCCGGAAAGTGCCGGTATGAAAGTCTTGGTGCCTACATCGTCGGGACCGGCACTTCGCCCGAATAATCGTAGAAACCCTTGCCGGTCTTGCGGCCCAGCCAGCCGGCCTCGACATATTTGCACAGGATCGGCGCCGGGCGATATTTCGGGTCGCCGAAATCATTCTGCAGCACGCGCAATATTTCCAGCAGGGTATCCAGCCCGATCAGATCGGCGAGGGTGAGCGGCCCCATCGGATGGCCAAGGCCGAGCTGCACGCCGCGGTCAATATCCTCCATCGACGCCGTGCCTTCGCCAAGCACGAAAAAGGCCTCGTTGAGCATCGGCAACAAAATGCGGTTGACGACGAAGCAGGGAGAATCCTTGGCCATCACCGGGGTCTTGCCGACCGCCTTGGCAAAGTCGCTCGCCATTGCCGCGGTCTGGTCGCTGGTCGCGAGGCCGCGGATCACTTCGACCAGCCCCATCAGGGGAACGGGATTGAAGAAATGCACGCCGACAAAGCGCGAGGGATCCTTCACCGCCTGTGCCAGCCGGGTGATCGAAATCGACGAGGTGTTGCTGGCCAAGATCGCCTGATGGCCGAGTACTTCCGAAGCGGCGGCAAAAATCTGGCGCTTCACCTCTTCCCGCTCGGTCGCGGCCTCGATGATGATATCGGCATTGGCCATCGGATCGAGCTGGACAATCGGTTCGATCCGGTCGAGCGCAGTTTTGGCAGCCTGCTGGTCGATTTTTTCCTTTTCCACCAAACGCGCCAGCTGCTTGGCAATACCGTCCTTGCTGCGTTCGGCAATCTCCATGCTGACATCCGACAGATAGACATGATAGCCCGCCTGCGCCGAAACCTGTGCGATACCGGCACCCATCTGCCCCGATCCGATAATGCCGATTGCTTTCATTCTCTGCCTTCCGAACTATTCTTCCTGATTCAACATGGCACTAGCGATTGTGTGTCAAACTGGCTAGATTGCAATTATGCCCCCTGTCAGTTTCATCGCCGGACTCTTTGCGACACTAGCCGCTGTCAGCACCGTGCCTGCCGCCCGTCCGGGTGAAGTCCTCAGCTTCAAGGACTGGGCCGTTGGCTGCGACAATGGCGGAATCTGTCGCGCGGTCTCCCTGGTACCGGAAGAGCTGGGAACCAGCTTTGATGACTTGCACGGCCCCGTCTCGATCATCCGGACAGCCGGAAGTGATGATATTCTGAGGATTCGCATGTCAGTCCATGCCGAAGATGTTGATCGCTACCGGATGTTCGTCGACAATCGTCTGGTCGATACCGGCCCGATCGTTGACGGCGACTATCCGATCGAGATCGTCGGCCAGGACGCCAAAAAGGTGACGCAAGCCATCGTCAAGGGCAAAAAGCTTGTCCTTCAGGGTCCGGATGATAAAATCATTTCGAAAATTTCCCTAGCCGGTTCATCGGCTGCCTTGCGCTATATCGACCAGCAACAGGGACGTGCCGGCACCAAAACCGCTCTGGTCGCGAAGGGTTCGCGCGTGTTTCAGCCCCGCACTACCGGCATACCGCTGATCACCGTAGACCGGTGGGAAAGCGCGGCGCTTGTTCCGGAAGCCGGCGCTTTGGTTGCCTTGGCAGAAGATTCGAAATGCAAGGACGACCGCTTCGGCCTGGTCGAGGATCAGGCCTATCCGCTTGGCAAGCGCGGCAATCGGTATCGGGCCCTGGTCCTGATTTCCTGCGGTGCAGGAGCCTATAATTTTTCTACCGCGCCCTATATCGGCGACTATGTCCAAGACTCGGAGGCCGCCGGCGGCTGGACCTTTGCCCCCGCAAAATTTGACCGCCAGCCCAGCTGGGGCGGCGAAGGCGCCGATCCTCTGCTGGTCAATGTCGGATGGGACGAGCAGGACCAGATTCTCAGCAGCTATGGCAAGGGCCGCGGTCTCGGCGATTGCGGCAAAGCAGAAAATTATGTCTGGGACGGGGAAATGTTCCGGCTGATAGAAGCCAGCGCAATGACGGAATGTCGGGGCGCCCATGAATGGATCACCACCTGGCGCGCCAATTACCGAAAGCAGGAAAAGGCGGGATCAGCGACCGACTGAAATTCAGGGTGCATGCTTGTAAGGGTGAGCCTCAGCGAGGATCAGCGTGAAATAATCCTGCTCGTCGCTCCACTCGCAAAGCGGCGTCCAGCCCCCGGCGCGCAGCATCAGTCGGGCATCGCGCAAGCCGAATTTGTGACTGTTCTCGATATGAATGCGCTTGCCTTCGGGCAGGCTATGGGTTGTTCCGTCGATCGTGAAGGTCACATCACCCTGCGCCTCGAGATAGATTTCCACTCGCGCATAATTGTCATTCCAGACCGCTACGTGCCGGAACTGGTCCACCGGGATATCCCCGTCCAGTTCCCGGTTGATCCGGTCGAGCAAATTGAGCGAGAATTGCGCCGTGACACCGGCGCTGTCGTCATAGGCATCAATCAGCACCTGTCGGTCCTTGATCCGGTCCATTCCGATCAGCAGTTGCGAACCGATGCCCAGTGTTTCGCGCATCGACCGAAGCAGGTCGACCGAACTTCTCGCAATCATGTTGCCGATTGTCGAACCGGGGAAGAAACCCAGCTTCGACAGATCCTCCACGGCATCCGGCAGTTCGACCCTCTTCATGAAATCGGCTTCGACCGGATGGACCGGTAGGTCGGGAAAATCGTCCTGCAACATCGCCGCGCTATGTTCGAGAAACTCGCCGGAGATGTCGATCGGCACATAGGCTGCGGGCTCGACCGCACGCAGCAGATGGGGTGTCTTCACCGAGCTGCCAGAGCCGAATTCGATCACCGCCCGGCCCTTGCCAATGGCTTTGGCAAAATCGGAGCCATGATCCTCAAGCAGCTTCGTTTCGATCCGGGTAGGATAATATTCCGGCAGTTCGGTAATGTCCTCGAACAATTCCGACCCGCGCCGGTCATAAAGCCAGCGAGCGGGGATCGCGTAAGCCTGCTGCTCGAAGCAGCGGCGCACGTCCTTGCGAAAACTTTGATCGACGATGCTGGTGGTCATGTCCATGACAGAAATCCTTGGTCCTATAGGTCCTTCGCGAGCCGCAGTCCGGTGAACTGCCAGCGCTGGTGGGGGTAGAAGAAATTGCGGTAGCTGGAGCGCATATGGCCGGGCGAGGTGGCGATGCTGCCGCCTTTCAGGACAAACTGTCCCGACATGAACTTGCCATTATATTCACCCACCGCACCGGCGGCGGGCCGGAAACCCGGATAGGGGCGATAGGCGCTGCCGGTCCATTCCCAGACCAGGCCGCTGTTCGGCAAGCCCTCGCCGGCCGCCACTTCCCATTCCGCTTCGGTCGGCAGGCGGGCACCCGCCCAGGCGGCATAGGCGTCGGCTTCGTAGAGGCTGATATGTTTGACCGGCGCGGAAAGGTCGAGCGGATGATTGCCCGCCAAGCCAAATTCCGCCCAGGCCGGACCGGTCGTCCGGTTCCAGTATAATGGGGCTTCGATCTGCTGGTTCTGAACCCATGCCCAGCCGTCCGACAGCCAGTGAACGGGATCGCGATATCCACCGCTTTCAATGAACGCCAGCCACTCGCCATTGGTCACCGGCCGGTCCGCAAGGGCATGGGGATGGAGCAGCACGTCATGGCGCGGACCTTCGCAATCAAAGCCGAAGGTGCTGCCGTCATGACCGATTTTCTGAACACCGGTCAGCCCTTCGATCCATTGCATGGAGGACGCGGGAGCCGCTTTTTCGGGCTGCACATTCGAAAAAGCGGGCTTCAGGGGATTGCGGGAAAAGAGATGAAGAATGTCGGTCAGGAGCAATTCCTGGTGCTGCTGTTCATGATGGAGACCAAGCTCCACCAGATCCAGCTGCGGCTCCATGAAACCCGGAATAGCAGCCATCATCGCAGCGTCGACATGCGCGCGATAGGAGAGAATCTCTGACAGCGAGGGTCGGGTCAGCAGTCCGCGCTCCGGGCGCGCGTGGCGATCTCCCTCGGCTTCGTAATAGCTGTTGAAAAGATAGGCATATCGCTCGTTGAAGGCGGCATAGCCGGCAACATGGTCGCGCAGCAGAAACGTCTCGAAAAACCAGCTGGTATGGGCGAGATGCCATTTGGTCGGGGACGCGTCGTCCATCGATTGCACGGTGGCATCTGCATCGCTCAGGCCTTCGGCCAGTCCGACAGAATGGCCGCGAACGTCGCGGAAGCGTGCGAGAAGGTCGCTAGACCGGCTATTATTGTCTGCGTCAGGCGAAGGCATGAACGGGCGTTGTGGTTGGCTGGCGATCAGTCCTACTCCGGTGGAAGCTCTGTTTCTTTTCAGAACATAGAGCGAACGATATTCAGGTCAACAACGTATATTTCCGCAAGATGGTTGCAACTTTTCGTCAGGCGCAACACTTTTGCACTCTAGCGAGATCCTCCCGGTACCCACAATATGTCGTCCTTGCCGCCGTTGTTGAGCATCCGTCCGAGCACGAACAGATAGTCCGAGAGGCGATTGACATAGGCCAGGGCCTGCGGATTGAGCGCCATCTCTGTGCCAGCGGCGACGCAGGTCCGCTCGGTCCGTCTGGCGACGGCGCGGACGAGATGGATTGCCGCGGCTGCCTTTGTGCCGCCGGGCAGAATGAAACTGGTGAGCGGATTGAGAGCCGCTGTTGCGGCATCGATCAGGGATTCCAGCCGTTCGACCTGCGACGGTACGATCCGGAGCACCATTTCCGAGGGCGAAAAATCATTGTCGGCTTCCCCCGGGGTGGCCAGATCTGCGCCCAGATCGAACAGGTCGTTCTGAACGTTGCGCAATTCCTGAACCAGCGCGTCATCGCCAATTTCGCAAATCGCAACGCCCAGAGCGCTGTTCAGTTCGTCGACGTCACCAATCGCGGCCATGCGCTGATCATGCTTGGCAACACGGGATCCGTCGACCAGCCCGGTCGTGCCGTCATCGCCAGTCCTGGTATAGATTTTGTTGAGTTTGACCATCGGAGCGGTGGCCTAGGCCTGGCCGCCCGCCAGCACCAGCAACAGTACCACCAGCACGATTGCGATCGCCTGATACTTGACGCGGGCAAACATCATTTCATTCTGCTTTTTGTGCGAGGCGGTGATGCCGTCGGCATCGACGTCACCCGGCTCCATATTGGCGAAGGCAATCAGGCCGCGCACCAGAGCATAAACTACGGCACCTGCCGCTGCGACGATCATCAATATCAAAATATAGGTCATAAAAACACCTTAAGCTTACAAAAGAGAGATTCCAACCGGGAAGATTCGCTGCCGGAACTCTTGCAATAGTTTATGGCCATCCCGCCCCTCCAATCGCAATACGGACAAAGAGGCAGAATCACGGCTTTTCGCAAGCTTTTCACCCTTTTCGTCGCGTAGCAGGGGATGGTGGCAATAAACCGGGGTCGGCAATTCCAGCAGCGCCTGCAAAAGACGGTGGATATGGGAGGAGGCGAACAGGTCGTCTCCGCGCACGACATGGCTGATGCCGTCGCGGGCATCATCGAGCGTTACCGCCAGATGATAGGCCACCGGCATTTCCTTTGGCACCAGAATGACATCCCCGAGCAGCTCGGGATGACAGGCTTGCGGACCATGGCGTTCGTCCGCCCATTGCAATGGCCCGGTGACGGCCACAGCCTTGGCAATGTCCAGCCGCCAGCTATGCGGTTCGGATTCGGCCCTTTCCCGGGCCAGTTGCGGGTCCAGATTCCGGCAGGTACCGGGATAGACCGGGCCATCCGGTCCGTCCGGATGCGGCCCGTCCTCCTGCAACTGGCGCAGCTCCGCCCGGCTGCAGAAACAGGGATAGAGCATGTCCCTCGCTTTCAGCCGGTCTGCCGCCGCCGCGTAGCTATCCAGTCGCTCGGACTGGAAAATCACCTCTCCGTCCCAGTCCAGTCCGAGCCACTGCAGGTCCTCCAGTATCACCTTGACGAATTCGGGTCGACTGCGCCCGCTATCGATATCCTCGATCCGCAGCAGAAACCGGCCACCGCGCTCCCGGGCAAAATCATGTGCCACCATCGCCGCATAAGCGTGTCCCAAATGCAACAATCCATTGGGGCTCGGGGCAAAACGCACCACGACATCCGGATTCAACTGCGGACTTGACGTCATGAGCCGGATATTGTTCTTTGTGTAACAGTCATGTCATGTTCTTAGGCATAAAGAGCGGACAGTAAAGGACAAGGGAGACAGTGCATATGTATCACCCCGACTTGCTGAGGCATCCGGAAAGTTGCCCCTCGCTCGTCCTCAACGCCGACTATACACCCTTGTCCTATTATCCGCTCAGCCTGTGGCCCTGGCAAACTGCAATCAAGGCGGTATTTCTCGACCGGGTCGATATTGTCTCCAGCTACGAGCGCGAAGTGCACAGCCCCAATCTCGACATGAAAATTCCGTCGGTGATTGCGCTCAAGAAATATATCAAGCCGTCGGAATATCCGGCCTTCACCCGCTTCAACCTGTTTCTGCGCGACAAGTTCGAATGCCAATATTGCGGATCACCCGACAATCTGACCTTCGACCACGTCATCCCGCGCCGCCAGAAAGGCCGGACGACCTGGGAAAATGTCGCCACCGCTTGCCTGCCCTGCAACCTCAAGAAGGGCGGACGCACGCCCAAGGAAGCACACATGCAGCTGGCCAAGCAGCCGATCAAGCCGACCAGCTGGCATCTGCAGGAACATGGCCGCGCTTTTCCCCCCAACTTCCTGCACGATACATGGCACGACTGGCTCTACTGGGATATTGAGCTGGAAAGCTGAGCTGCACTCTCGTCCACTCGGATCGTCCGCCCATTCCCGACCTTTGCAGCGTCGTCTAGACGGTTCTGATTCCCGGATTCGATTTGGCACGAAAAACATAGTATAAAAGCCGATATTTCGTTGCGTATCACCTGAGTCTTTCAGACCAAACTGCAGGAGGTGTATATGATGAAGACGCATTTGACATTGGCGACCGCGCTGCTGTCGCTGGCCGTCTCCGGTGGCGGAGCCGCATTGGCACAATCCCCTGCTCTGGCCAGCTCCAGCATCACGGACGCAGAGATTGCCACCGCAGCAGGGGCACCGCTGTTTCAGGGCATGGGCGCTTACAAGCGCAAGATTTCAACCCGTTCGGAAGCGGCTAATCGCTATTTCAACCAAGGCATGGTGCTCGCCTTCGGTTTCAATCATGCCGAAAGCATCCGGTCGTTTCGGGCGGCCCAGCGGCTCGACCCCGAGTGCGCCATGTGCTTCTGGGGAGAGGCGCTCGCCACCGGACCGAATATCAATGTGACAAGCAAGGGCAAGGCGGTGATGAGCGACGCGGAACGCAAGTCCGCGTTCGCCGCCATCAACCGCGCCCTCGCGCTCAAGGACGGTGCGACGCCGCTGGAACAGGCACTGATCGAGGCGCAGGCCAAGCGCTATAACGGCGATCCGGGAACCGACCGTGCGCCGCTCGATGAGGCTTATGCCGAAGCCATGGAGAAGGTCGTGGCCACCTATCCGGAAGACGATGATGCAGCGGCCATCTATTCCGAAGCGCTGATGAACACCATGCCCTGGAATTATTGGTCGGCCGACGGCACGCCCAAGCCGGAGACCGAGAAAGTCATTGCGACGCTGGAACGGATCATTTCGCGGAGCCCCGAGCATCCGCTTGCACTCCATCTTTACATTCACGCCGTCGAGGCATCCACCAACCCCGGACGGGCGGAGGATGAAGCCGACAGGCTGGCCAATCTGGTGCCCGGGTCGGGCCATCTGGTTCATATGCCCGCGCACATCTACTGGCGAGTCGGACGCTATGACGACGCGGCCTCGGCAAATGTCCGCGCAGCGGCCGTCGATGAAGAATATATCGCGGCCTGCAATGCGCAGGGATTTTATCCGGCGCTCTATTATCCGCACAATATCCATTTCCTCTGGGCCGCCACCAGCATGGCAGGACAGAGCAAGATGGCCATCGAGGCGGGGCGCAAGGTCGCGGCCAACGTCCGGCTGGAACAGATCGAGCAATTCCCGACGGTGGAATTTTTCAAGACCATCCCGCTGCTGACACTGACCCAGTTTGCCAGATGGCCGGATATATTGGCGGAACCGGCACCGCCGGCAAATCTCGATTATTCCAACGCGATCTGGCATTATGCGCGCGGTATCGCACTGGCGAACACGGGTGATATGGCAGGCGCGCAGGCCGAGCGGGCAAAGCTCGCGGCGGTGAAGGATTCGGTCCAGATCCGCTTTCTCGACAATGCTGATTACCCGGCCAGCGTGCTGCTCAATATCGCCGACGATCTGCTGCAGGGCGAAATGGCGCTCCAGTCGGATAAGCCCGATCTGGCCGTCAGCCATTTTGAACAGGCGGTAGCGAAGCAGGATGCCCTTCCCTATACCGAGCCGCCATTCTGGTATTATCCGACCCGCCAGTCGCTGGGACAGGCGCTGCTCGTCGCAGGCCGGCCAGTCGAAGCGGAGGCCGTCTACCGCAAGGATCTGCAGGACTATCCGCGCAATGGCTGGTCGATGTCGGGGCTCGCCACCGCGCTGGAACAGCAGGGAAAGGATGATGAGGCCGCCGCGGCCAGGAAAGCCCTGGCCGTCATCTGGTCCAAGGCGGATGTGAAGATTAATGGCTCGCGCCTCTAGTTGGGCTTGACCGTTTATCTGCCGCAGTGCAGCATCAACGGATGACACAATCCCTCACCGTCCGCCAGAATCCCGACATCAAATATCTGGGCAAATTGCTCGGCGATGTCATTCGTTCCTATGGCGGCGAGGAACTATACCGGCGCACCGAATATATCCGTTCGACCAGCGTCGACCGGCACCGCGGACTGGCCGACGCGGATGCCATCGACCCGGGCCTCGATGCGCTGACGCTCGACGAAACGCTCGCCTTTGTCCGCGGCTTCATGCTATTTTCGCTGCTCGCCAATCTGGCCGAGGATCGACAGGGGGTCGCGGCGGAAAAAGGGGCCACGGTGGTCGAGGCGATCGAGCTGCTGGCCAGCGAGGGCGTCGACCGGCAGGCGATCCTGGATCTTCTCGACCAGGCGCTGATTGCCCCGGTGCTGACCGCCCATCCCACCGAGGTCCGGCGCAAGAGCATCATCGATCACAAGTCCCGCATCGCCGAACTGTTGCTGATGAAGGACGAAGGCGAGGCAGAGACGCCACAAGGTGACATGCTGGATGCCGCAATCCTGCGCCAGATCGCGCTGCTCTGGCAGACCCGGCCGCTGCGCCGCGAGCGGCTGTTCGTCACCGATGAAGTGCAGATTTCGCAAAGCTACATGAAGGACGTGTTCCTGCCCGTCCTGCCCCGGCTCTATGCCAAATGGGAACGGATACTGGGCGCGCGCCTGCCCAGCTTTCTCAAGCTGAACAGCTGGATCGGCGGAGACCGGGACGGCAATCCCTTTGTCGACGCCCATGCCATGAACGAGGCCTTGTCGCGCGCGGCAGAAACCGTCATCGGTTATTATCTGGGGTGCGTCCACGCGCTTGGTGCGGAACTGTCAATCTCCACCGAGCTGGCGGAAGTCCCGGATAGCGTGCTCGAACTGGCGGCGGCCAGCGGCGATGATGCGCCGAGCCGCAAGGACGAACCCTATCGCCGTGCCCTGTCTGGCATCTATGCGCGCCTTTCGGCGACTCATCTCAAACTTTGCGGCCATGTACCGGGCCGCGAATCCACGCTTCCGGGCGAGGCCTATGACAATCCGCAGCAGCTGCGGGAGGAGCTGGCAATCCTCGCCCATGGCCTCAAATCGGCGGGCAAGGGCGTGTTTGCCACATCCGGCGCGCTGGGACGGCTGATCCGCACCGTCGAGCTGTTCGGCTTTCATCTTGCCACCCTCGACATGCGCCAGAACAGCCGCGTGCACGAACGGGTCATCTCCGAACTGCTGAAGCGGGCCGGTGTGGAGCCGGATTATCTTGCGCTGGATGAAGCGGCGCGCGTGAGGTTGTTGCGGGCGGAACTGGCCAACAACCGCCCGCTGGCCAGCCCGTGGATCACCTATAGCGAAGAAACCGCCAAGGAACTGTCGATCATCCGGGCCGCTGCCGAGGCGCATCGCAAATATGGCCCCGAAGTCATCACCAATTACAATATCAGCAATGGCGAAAGCGTCTCCGACATCCTGGAAGTCTATGTGCTGCTGATGGAGACCGGTCTCTATCACGCGCCGACCGAGGAGGAAGACGCGCCGTCCTGCCCGGTCATGGCAGTGCCGCTGTTCGAGACCGTTGCCGACCTAGAAAATGCGCCGGATGTCATGATCGATTTCTTCGCCATTCCGGAAATGCATGCCCTGGCAAAGGCGCGCGGCCATCAGGAAGTGATGATCGGCTATTCCGACAGCAACAAGGATGGCGGATATCTGACCTCGACCTGGAGCCTGTTCAAGGCCAGCGATGCGCTGACGCCGATTTTTGCCGACGCCGGGATCAGAATGCAGCTGTTCCACGGTCGCGGCGGCGCCGTGGGCCGCGGGGGCGGCTCCGCCTTCGGAGCGATCAAGGCGCAGCCCAAGGGGACGGTCGCTGGCCGCATCCGGATCACCGAGCAGGGCGAAGTCATTGCGGCCAAATATGGCACGGAAGACGGAGCGGAAGCCAATCTGGAAGCGATGACCTCGGCGGTGCTGATCAATTCGCTCGAGCCTGACCGGACGGATGCCAGGGTACAGGCCGATTTCGCAGCGGCCATGGACGAGATCTCGCTGGTCGCCTTCACCGAATATCGCGATCTGGTCTATGGCGATGACTCGTTCCGCACCTTCTTCCGGCAAATGACCCCGCTGACCGAGATCGCCAAACTCAAGATCGGCTCGCGCCCGGCCAGCCGCACCAAGAGCGACAAGATCGAGGATCTGCGCGCGATTCCGTGGGTGTTCAGCTGGGCCCAGGCCCGGGTGATGCTGCCCGGCTGGTATGGTGTCGGCCGGGCTATGGCGGCTTTTGACGACCGGGCAAAACTCAAGGATATGGCGCAGAGCTGGCCGTTCTTTCAGGCAACCCTGTCCAATATGGAAATGGTACTGGCCAAGTCCGACATGGGCATCGCGGCCCGCTATGCGGGGCTGGTCGAGGATCAGGACATGGGACAGGCCTTTTTCGGCCGGATTCGGTCCGGCTGGTACCAGACGCGCGATATCCTGCTCGACATCACGGACCAGCCGCATCTGCTCGCGAAAAGTCCTTCTCTGTTCAACAGCATAGAACTGCGCCTGCCCTATATCGAGCCGCTCAACCATCTGCAGATCGAACTGATGAAACGCCTGCGCGCCGGAGAAGACGACCCGCGGATCGGCGAAGGCATCCAGCTGTCGCTCAACGCCATCGCCACGGCGTTGCGCAACAGCGGCTGATTTGATGTCCTGACGGCTCCACGGATTCACTCCCGGGCAGGGACCAGAATTCGCTCCTTCCAAGCATTTTTGTCAGTCGCCTGCCCTGGCAGCTGCGCCTAGAAAGCTGCTAAAATAGGAGAGATTCATGGCCGTCGAGACCAAACGCAGTTTTTGCCGATTCTGCCACGCCAGCTGCGCGATGCTGGTGGAGGTTGAGGATGACAAGATCGTCTCCGTGCGCGGCGACAAGGAAGATCATCTGTTTCACGGCTATACCTGCGTCAAGGGTCGCCAGCTTCCCGACATGCACAATCTTCCCGACCGGATGATCACCAGCAAGATTCGCCAGCCCGACGGCAGCTTCAAGGATATCGCCACCGCCGATGCGCTGAAGCTCGCCGGCGAGCGGATGAAGAAGATGGTCGAAGAGCACGGGCCCCACAGCATCGCGGTCTATTGCGGCACCAACGCCTTCCAGAACAGCGCCGTGCTCGGCACGTCCTATGCCTTTGCCCAGGGCATCGGTTCGCGCAACTGGTACACCAGCGTCACTGTCGACCAGCCGGCCAAGGTCTTCACCACCGCCCGCTATGGCATGTGGATGGGCGGCGGCAACGCCTTTACCGATTCCGATGTGGCGATGTTTGTCGGCAACAATCCGATCGTCTCCCATTATTCCGGCGGCATGCCGACCGCCTCGCCGTCGCGCGGTCTGCGCGACGCCAAGGAGCGCGGCCTCAAGGTGATCGTCGCCGACCCACGGGTGAGCGAGATGGGCAAATTGGCGGACATCTATCTGCCGGTCAAACCGGGTGAAGACCCCGCCCTGCTCGCCGGCATGCTCAATGTGATTTTCGAAGAGAAACTGTACGACCAGAATTTCGTCGCCGCCCATGTCGATGGCGTGGAAGAGCTGGAAGCAGCGGTCAAGCCGATGACGCCCGATGTCGCGGCGAAACGGGCCGGTGTCGACAAGGACCAGCTGATCGCCGCCGCCCGCATGTTCGCCGGAGCCAACAAGGGACGTGTGGTGACCGGAACCGGTCCGGAAATGGCCGGCAATGGCACGCTCACCGAATATCTGGTGGCCTCGCTCAACATCCTCTGCGCACGCTTCAACCAGGAAGGCGAGCGGGTGGCTGCGCCGATGGTGTTCAATCCGCTGATGGGCGGGCCCAAGAAGGCTCAGGTTGCGCCGAAAATGCCGACCTTTGGCGAGGGCTTTGCCAAATCACGGATTCGCGGCCTCGGCCTGCTCGGCAAGGAAATGCCGTGCAACGTGCTGGCCGATGAAATCCTGACGCCCGGCGAAGGCCAGATCAGGGCGCTGATCTCGATCGGCGGCAATCCCGAAATCGCTTTCCCCGACCAGCAGAAGGTCCGCCGCGCGCTGGATGAATGCGAATTGTTCATCCAGGTCGATCCGTGGATGTCGGCCAGCGCCAAGCGCGCCGACATGATCCTCGCGCCGTCCATGTGTCTGGAGCGCGAAGATATAAACAATGTCTCCGACGCCTTCACCGAAGAAGCCTATGCCCATTATACCGAAGCGATGGTGCCGCCGCCCGGCGACACGATGGACGAATATGAGATGCTGTGGTGGCTGGCCAAGCATATGGGCATCGTAATGAACTATCCCGGCGGCCCGGTATCGATGGACGAATGTCCCGACAAGGCGACGGTGCTCGATCTCATTTCCGAAGGCTCGCTGCTCAAGCCGAGCAAGGCCAAGGCCGATGCGGCAGAGCTGGAGCGCAAGGGCGCTGCGATCACCTATGATGAACTGCACCCGGTTGTCGGTCCGGCTGACCCGGATGCAGAGGAAAAATTCGATCTCAATGCCGGGGCCATGCCCAGCGAGCTGATCAATTATGCGGCCAACGATCCGGTTGATAACGGCTTCGACTTCCGCCTGATTTCACGCCGGTCCAAGCATCGCTACAACAGCAATGGCCACACCTTTCCGAAGCTGGTCGAGAAAATGCCGACCAATCCGGCCTTCTTCAACCCGGCCGATCTCGCAGCAGCCGGTATCGAGGACGGCGCGATCATCGAGATCACCTCGCCGACCGCGTCGATCTTCGGCCTCGCCAGGGCCGACGACAAGGTCCGCCCCGGGGTCATCTCGATGAGCCACGCCTTTGGCGACAGCGAGGCGGGCAAGGACGATGTGATGACCAGGGGCGGATCGACCAACCGACTGCTGTCCGACGACAGCAACATCGACCCGATCACTGGACAGGCCCTCCAAAGCGCGATACCGGTCAGGGTTTCAGCCGCTTAGGGAAAGTCGATGACAGACAATTTGGTCCACGGGTCCAGCCAGGACCGGTTTGCGCATGTGCGCGACATCATGGCCGCCAGCATTGAAAGCGGGGCCGATGTCGGAGCGTCCTTTTGCGCGACGATCGACGGCGAGACGGTCATCGACATCTGGGGCGGCTGGGCCGACGAGGCGAAGACGCGGCCGTGGGAGGCCGACACGATCGTCAATGTCTATTCGACGACCAAGACGATGACCGCGCTGACCGCCCTGCTGATCGCCGATCGCGGTGATCTGGATTTTGACGCACCGGTCGCGAAATACTGGCCGGAATTTGCACAGAACGGCAAGGACGGCGTCACCGTCGCGCAACTGATGAGCCATTCGTCCGGCCTTTCCGGCTGGGAAGTACCGATCACCCGCGAGGATCTGTACGACTGGGACAAGGCAACCTCGCTGCTCGCCGCCCAGGCTCCCTGGTGGGAACCGGGAACCCAGGTCGGCTATCACGCGATCACCCAGGGCTATCTGGTTGGCGAAGTGGTACGCCGGATCACCGGCAAGTCGCTGGGCACGGTATTTCGTGAGGAAATTGCCGAACCGCTCGATGCCGACTTTCATATCGGCCTGGATGCCGACCATGATCACCGGGTTGCCGACCTGATCCCGCCGAAGGCCGGCGCTGCGCGAGCAGCCGCCAACAATATCCAGCGCAAGACCTTCACCAACCCTCCGATCAACCCTTATGACACGCGGACAAGAGAATGGCGCGGCGCCGAAATACCCGCCGCAGGCGGTACCGGCAATGCCCGGTCGGTCGCGGAAATCCACGCACTGCTCGCCAATGGCGGCGTCGCCAAGGGCAAGCGCATCCTGTCCGAGGCCGGCTGCCGCAAGGCGCTCGAGTTCCAGATCGAAGGCAATGACCTGGTGCTGATGGGCCTGCCGCTGAAATTCGGTCTCGGCTTCGGCCTGACCGGAGAGGTCGTCCAGCTGCCCAATGAAAACAGCATCTTCTGGGGCGGCTATGGCGGCTCGCAGATCGTCATCGATATGGAGAATCGGGCGACCTATTGTTATGTCATGAACAAGATGGGCGAAGGTCTGCTCGGCGACATGCGGTCGGCCGATCTGATCGGCGCGGTGCGGGCGGCGGCCTAGCCGTCGGGTTCGGACTCCGCGCTCCGGCGCGCACCGGTCTATCATATTTGCCAATCGACTTGGCCCTATTCCCGTGCGACCAGACCGGCGGAGAAGGAGAATATGGATGCCGATGGATCCTGCCTATATCGATCAAATGAAGCGCCTGATGGAGTGGGAAGCATCCCGAACCGCTCCACCGCGTGACTTTCCTCATCTCCCGGACCTGCCCGCCGGACGCTATACCAGCCAGGAATATTACGATCTCGAACAGCAATATCTGTGGAAGAAGACCTGGCTGTTCGCCGCCCATATCGACGAAGTGCCCGAACCGGGCTGTTTCATGAAATGGGAGCAGGTCGGCGACCCGATCGTCATCGTCCACGGCATGGATGGCGAAGTGCGTGCCTTCTACAACACCTGTCGGCACAGGGGGGCGCCGGTCGTCACCGAGGAAAAGGGCAAGGCGCCCCGTCTGATGTGCGGCTATCACAACTGGACCTACAAGACCGACGGCACTTTGGTAGGAGTGCCCGAAAAGCAGGACTTCGGGCCAGAGTTCGACATGTCCTGCCGCAGCCTGATTCCGGTCCGCTGCGAGATGCTCGGCAATCTGATTTTCGTGAATTTCGATGAAGAGGCGATGCCGCTCAAGCAGTGGCTCGGCCCGGTCTGGGAGGAATGGAAGGAGTTCCGCTTCGACAAGATCCGGCTGGCGGCGCGCCACAGCTTCGACCTCAAGTGCAACTGGAAGGTCGCGATGGAGGCCAATATGGAGGTCTATCACGTGCCCTTCATCCATCCGAATACCGTCTCGCCGCTGGTCGACAGCAAGCGCAACGTGAACACGCTCTATCCCAACGGCCATGCCCGGATGCTGGCCCCCGCTCCCGCGCAGACAGACCGTCAGCATGTCCGCGCCATCGACAGCCCGCCCAACTGGCAGGAGATTGAAGGGGTCGGCGAATTCGGCCGGACCTGCACGCAAAGCTATACGATGTTTCCCAACTGGGTATCGCCGCTCAGCAATTATTTCGTCCCGCCGCTGATCTTCTGGCCAACCTCGCTCAACACCACCCGGCTGGAGCTTGTGACGATGGCGATGGACTGGGGCGACGGGCCGGCACCCGACCTGTGGACCGTCCCCGACGCAAGCAAGCCCAATGGTCGCGACATGTCGCCGATCATCCTCGAGGACACGCAATTTGGCGAGATGATCCAGAAATCGATGGAAAGCGACGGCTTCAAGAGTGTCCCGCTGAGCTATCAGGAAGCCCGCATTTACAGCTTTCACCAGAATTGCGACAAGATGATCGGCCTCAACCGCGTGCCCGAAGGCCTGGCTGTCGAGCAGGTAATCGGCGAGGAGTGGGTCTATCCCAATGATCCCCGCGTTGCCGAGATGGAACAGCTGGAAGCCGCAGAATAATCTGACGAAACAGAATGGCGGCGCAGGCCGGGAAAAGGAATATTGATGGGACGGGTGCAGGACAAGATCATATTGCTGACCGGCGGCGCGATGGGACTCGGCAAGGCCTCGGCACGGCGCCTCTCGGAAGAAGGTGCCAGGGTGCTGATCACCGATCACAATGCGGAAGCCGGAGCGGCAACCGCGGCAGAACTTGGTGCCAATGTGGATTTTCTCGAGCAGGACGTCACCAATCCCGATCGCTGGAGCGAAGTGATCGCCCATGTCGAGGCCGAATACGGGCGGCTCGATGTGCTGGTCAACAACGCCGCCGTGACCGTTTTCGGTTCGATCGCCGATGTCAGCTACGAGGATTTCCGCCGCTGCTACACTGTCGATGTCGACTCGATATTTCTCGGCTGCAAGGCAGCCCTGCCGCTGATGAGCAAAACCGGCGGTTCGATCATCAATTTTTCCTCCGCCGCCGCGATCAACGCCAGCGCCGATCTGGTTGCCTATAACAGCGCCAAGGCGGCGATTCCGATGATGACCAAGTCGATCGCCCTCTATTGCGCGCGCGAGAAGAACGGGGTCCGCGTCAACGCGGTGCTGCCTGGCACGATCATGACACCCAATGTCCGCAGCGTGATCGACGGCACGCCCAATCCGGCGGAAACCGAGGAAGCGTTCAGCCTTGCCCAGCCGGTTGGCCATATGGGAGAACCCGATGATGTGGCGCATCTCGTCGTCTATCTGGCCTCGGACGAAAGCAAATTCGCCACCGGTGCCGCCTTCGCGGTCGACGGCGGACTGAGCATATAGACCGTTTTCGCCGACGGGACCGGCACGCACTGTCTTTATATTGCACCAAAGCCTAGCGTTTCGCGCGTTCAGTCCCTAAATGCACCTACATGCATTTTCTCGATCAAGCCAAAATCTATGTCAGCTCCGGTCAGGGCGGGCCTGGCGCTGTCAGTTTCCGGCGCGAAAAATATATTCAATATGGCGGCCCCGATGGCGGCAATGGCGGCAAGGGTGGCGATATCGTCTTCATGGCGGTCGAAGGCCTCAACACCCTGATCGACTTCCGCTATGCCCAGCACTTCAAGGCGCCCCGCGGCAGGGGCGGTGCCGGTCGCAACCGGACCGGTGCGGGCGGCGATGACCTGATCATCAAGGTGCCGGTCGGCACGCAGATATTGTCGGAAGACAAGGAACATGTGCTGCTCGACTTCACGCAGGAGGGCCAGCGCGCCACGTTCCTGGAAGGCGGCATCGGCGGCCGCGGCAATGCCAGCTACAAGAGCTCGACCAACCGCGCGCCGCGCCAGCACCAGCCCGGCGAACTGGGTGAGGAAGCGGCCGTCTGGTTGCGGCTCAAGCTGATTGCCGATGCCGGCCTGGTCGGCCTTCCCAATGCCGGCAAGTCGACGCTGATCAACAAGGTGACCAACGCCGGCGCCAAGGTCGGCGCCTATCCGTTCACCACCATCCATCCGCAGCTTGGCGTGGTCCGGCACAAGAGCCGCGAATTCGTGCTGGCAGACATTCCCGGACTGATCGAGGGCGCCGCGGACGGAGCCGGCATTGGCGACCGCTTTCTCGGTCATATCGAGCGGTGCAAGATCTTGCTCCATCTGGTCGATGCGACCGGGGACAATCCCGTGCAGGCCTGGAAAACGGTCAGCAAGGAGCTGGAGAAATATGGCGGTGGCTTGGCCGAGAAACCGCAAATCCTGGCACTCAACAAGGCCGACCTGCTGGATGACGAGCTGATGGCCGATATCGCCGCTCAATTGCGCGCGGCCGGCGCGGAACATGTGCTGCCGGTCTCCGGTGCGACCGGTGCCGGACTGGATGCCGCGCTCGACAAGATTCTCGAGGCGGTTGGCGAAAACAGTTCGATCGAACAAAAGGGCCGGGCAGCGGCCGCCTCTGACGAAGGGGACAAAGCCAAGGATTGGTCGCCGCTGTGAATGCCGCAACACGGGAGACGATTGTCGTCAAGGTCGGGTCTTCCCTGCTTGTCGGCGAGGACGGGCAACCAAGACGGGACTGGCTGAAAACGCTGGTCGCCGATATCGCCAAACGCCATCAGGCGGGCGACAATGTCATTATCGTCTCATCGGGCTCGATTGCGCTGGGCGCACGCAAGCTGGGCCTTGATCAGGGCGGTCGTGCCAGCCTGGCCGAAGCCCAGGCGGCCGCGTCGGTCGGCCAGATCGCCCTGAGCAGCCTGTGGTCGGAGCTTCTCGCAAACCATCAGATCGCCGCCGCCCAGATGCTGCTCACCCTCGACGATCTCGAAGACCGCAAGCGCTATCTCAACGCCACCGCCACACTCGAGAAACTGCTGGAACATCGCGCCATCGCAGTGATCAACGAAAATGACAGCGTCGCTACCGACGAAATCCGCTTTGGCGACAATGACCGGCTGGCAGCGCGGGTGGCGCAGGCCGCAGGAGCCGATCGCGTGCTGCTGCTGTCCGACATCGACGGTCTCTATGACCGCAGGCCGGGCAGCGAGACCCACGGACAATTTATCGGCCTGGTGGAAACCGTCGACGATTCGATCATGGCGATGGCCGACGGCAGCTCGTCCTCCGGGCTGGGATCTGGCGGCATGACATCGAAGCTGCAGGCAGCAAAAATCGCCAATCTTGCCGGGATTGAACTGTCGATCATCTCGGGACGAGAGGAGCATCCGCTGGAACGCTATGCGCTGACCAATGTCGGCACCCTGTTCAGGGCCGGTGATGGCGCCAATGCCCGCAAGGCCTGGCTTGGCGGACGGCTCACATCGGCCGGCACGATCACCATCGACGCCGGTGCGGCAGCGGCCCTGCGATCGGGCGGCAGCCTGCTGGCCGCCGGAGTCATCGCAATCGACGGGCAGTTCGAACGCAGCGATGTGATAGAGATCAAGGACGAGAACGGCCTCACGATCGCGCGCGGCCTGGCCGAATATGACGCGCTCGATTGCGCCCGGATCATCGGTCACCGCAGCTCGGAGCTGGAAGCGCTGCTCGGCTATGCGCCACGCAGCGCTGTCGTCCACCGCAACCAGATGGTGCTGGTGTAAGCATCATGGCCGGGACCGCTCGCAAAACCGTCGCTATCACCGGCGCAACCGGCTTTGTCGGTGGCCGGATGCTCGATCTGGTCGTTCGCAAAGGCTATGACGCGCGCGCGCTGACGCGCCGCAAGCAGGATGATCGTCCCGGCGTTGAATGGGTACGCGGTGCGCTGGACAACAAGGACAGTCTCGGACGATTGTGCGCCGGCGCGGACATGGTTCTGCATATTGCCGGGGTCGTCAACGCGCCCGACCGTGCCGGGTTCGAAACCGGCAATGTCAATGGAACCCTCGCGGTGGTCGAAGCCGCCAAGCAAGCCGGAACCAGACGCTTCATCCACGTCTCGTCACTGGCAGCCACCCAGCCACAGCTGTCGATCTACGGCGAAACCAAGGCCAAGGCCGAAAAAATTGTCGCGACCAGCGGCCTCGACTGGACGATCATCCGGCCACCGGCGGTTTACGGACCCGGCGATGGCGAGTTTCTGGACCTGTTCAAGATGGCCCGGCTGGGATTTGTGACGATGCCACCCGATGCCGACGGCCGGCTCTCGGTCATCCATGTCGAGGATCTGTGCCGGGCATTGCTCGCGCTCCTGCCGGAACAGGAAGATTTGACCGCCCGGATTTTCGAGGTCGACGACGGCAAGCCGGGCGGCTGGACACAGGCCAGTTTTGCCAAGGCGATCGGCTGGGCGATCGGCAAGCGCGTTTCTCCCGTGGGCATACCCAAGGCGCTGCTGCGGATCGGGGCCGGCGCCGACCGTCTGGTGCGCCGCGACAAGGCGAAACTGACCGCCGACAGGGTCAACTATTTCTGCCATGACGACTGGACCATTGATCCGCAAAAGCGCCTGCCGGAGCAGCTGTGGGAGCCCCGGATCGAAACCCGCCAAGGCCTCAAGGATACGGCCAGCTGGTATCGCCAGAATGACTGGATGTGATCGCTGTCAGAGGATTGACCCGGCGAACTGTTCATAAACATAGGTGACGAAGGTCAGCGTCAGCCCGGCCAGAAACACCCGGTACGCCCAGCCGAGAAAGCGGTATTTCTTTCGACCCAGCACGGCTCCCATCTGGTAGATGTCGCGCAGCATCGCGCGATACACCGTTTCCTGGCTCTGGAATTCCTCGTTCAGCAGACGATCGACAAACTCTTCTTCCGACAGGGTGCTGAAGCCGCCGAAAAACAGCATATTGGTTGGGCCTCCCCTGCGCGGTGCAAAAGACGGCATTACGGCAATCGCCGCCAGCCCGGCAGACGCAAAGGCGGCGATAGCGAGGATCAGCAGCGGCAGCGACATATTGCCGGCCTGGCTCTGTCCGATGGCCAGGGTAAATACGATGAACGTCGCGCCGATCAGCATATTCGCCTTGTGGTCGGCCATCATGCTCAGCTGGACATGGTGCTGCTGGGTGGTTCGCAGCGCGTAGACCGCATCATCCGGCCATTTTCTGTCTTCCGCCATAGTTTCCTCCGAAGCATCCGGGAAAGTGACACAATCGACGCATTTGGGCAAGCTGATGCCGCTTTTGCGCCTTATTCGCTTGCCAATGGGGCGCATCCATTGGCAAAGGTCTGGCACGGCAATCTGGCCAGGGACACGAGGAAAGCAATATATGGCAAATCGCGAAGACATCATGGCCAAGATCAGCGAGCTGATCGGGCCCTTCAACAACAAGGGTGTTGATTTGTCGGCATCCACAACCTTCCAGGGCGATCTTGAGTGGGACAGCCTGACGGTCATGGACTTTGTTGCGGCGGTTGAAGATGAATTCGACATCATCATCACCATGAACATGCAGGCCGAGATCGAAACCGTCGGCCAGCTCGCCGATGCCGTAGCAAAATTGATGGACAGCTAAAGCCCAACACCCGTTCGCCCTGAGCTAGTCAAAGGGTCGCACGAGCGGGTGGTTCGTACTCCGGCAGCTCAGCACGAACGGAAGTAATAAATGACCGATCTACTCAGCAAATTCGATCCGCTCATCCAGGAGCGTGAAAATCTCCTCGCGACCGGCGTCAAGGACCCGTTTTCCCTGGTGATGGAGGAAGTGCTCTCGCCGACCGTGGCCATCTGCAACGGCAAGAAGACGATCCTCCTCGGTACCTATAATTACATGGGCATGACCTTTGACGACGACGTGCGTCAGGCTGGCCTGAAGGCGCTGGTCGAATTCGGCTCCGGCACCACCGGCAGCCGGGTGCTCAACGGCACCTACAGCCTGCACCGCGATTGCGAGGATGCGCTCAAGGAATTTTACGCGATGGACCATGCGATGGTCTTTTCCACCGGCTACCAGGCAAATCTGGGGATCATCGCGACGCTCGCCGGCAAGGGCGACTATGTCATCCTCGATACCGACAGCCACGCCTCCATCTATGACGGTTGCGCTATGGGCAATGCCGAGATTGTCGCCTTTCGCCACAATGACGTCGAAGCGCTGGAGAAACGGCTGAAGCGCCTGCCACCCGAAGCCGGCAAGCTGGTCGTCCTCGAGGGTGTCTATTCGATGATGGGCGACGTCGCCCCGCTCAAGGACATGGTCCGCATCTGCAAGGAAAACGGCGCGATGGTGCTGGTCGATGAAGCACATTCGATGGGCTTCATCGGCGAGAACGGCCGCGGCGTCAGCGAAGCGCAAGGGGTGATAGACGATGTCGACTTCATCATCGGCACGTTCAGCAAGAGCGTCGGCACGGTCGGCGGATTCTGCGTCTCCAACCATCCCAAATTCGAGATATTGCGACTGGTTTGCCGCCCCTATGTATTCACCGCCAGCCTGCCTCCCAGCGTGATGGCGACGGCGAGCACCTCGATCCGCAAGCTGATGCACAGCGGCAACAAGCGCGCGCATCTCTGGGAAAATAGCAAGAAACTGCACCAGGGCCTGCGCGATCTGGGCTTCTCGCTCGGCACGCCCGAGGCGCAAAGCGCGATCATCGCGGTGATCATGCCCGATCTCGAAAAGGGTGCGATGATGTGGCAGGCGCTGCTGGCGGAAGGCCTCTATGTGAACCTGGCGAGACCGCCGGCAACACCGGCCAACATGACGCTGCTCCGCTGTTCGCTCTGCGCCGAACATACGAGCGAGCAGGTCGACCAGATTCTGGGCATGTTCGAGGCGGCCGGCAAGGCTGTCGGAGCGATCTAGCCGCCATGACCAACCCGATCCTCATCGAACAGCGCGGCGCGATCGAGATTTTGACGCTCAACCGCCCGGAAAAGCTCAACACGATGAACGAGGCGATGATCTTCGCGCTACAGGATTATTTTCGCGGCCTGCAGAAGCGTCTCGACGTGCGCGTGGTTCTGTTCCGCGCCGAGGGTCGCGCCTTTTGTGCCGGGCTTGATATCGGCGGCTGGAAGAATGACGGCTCGCGCGGACAGGTCCAGCATGTCTGGAACACGCAGCGGTCGATCGCCACCGTCATGCAGCTGATGCGCCAATGCCCGCAGCCTATTATCGCGCTGGCCCAGGGTGCGGCCTGCGGCGGCGGTTTCTCGCTGCTGCTCGCCAGCGATGTCCGTTATGGCGCGCCGAGCCTGAAAATGAATGCTGCCTATATCAAGATCGGCCTTGGCGGCTGCGACATGGGCTCAAGCTATTTCCTGCCGCGGATGGTCGGCGCCTCGATAGCCTCGGAACTGATCCTGACTGGCCGTTTCATCCATGCCGAACGGGCCGAAAAATACGGCCTGATCAGCGAAGTCGTCGACGAGGACAAGCTGATCTCGACCGGCCTGTCGCTGGCGGGCGAGATGCTCGATACCGCCCCCATGGGTCTGCGCCTGTCCAAGGATGCCTTGAACCGCAATATTGATGCACAAAGCTTCGAGGCCGCGCTCGCCATCGAAGACCGGCAGCAGGTGATGCTGTCGATGACCGAAGACAGCCGGGAAGCGGCCAAGGCGTTTTTCGCGAAGAGAAAACCGGATTACAAGGACCGGTAGCATATAGCTGAAAGGCTCACTTGATCGCCCCGCCCATGATCAGTCGCGGCAGCATCACCAGCGCGCCGAGGATCGGCCATTTGCGCTGCCAGGGCCGGATCACATAGGCGGTGCCGGCATGACGGTTGATCTTCCAGGCGAGATAATCGATGCCGCCAGCATAGGTGGCTGAGGCCTTGGCCAGCCTGGCGAGGGTCAGAATCTTGCCGCTGCGCCGCAACTGTCCCCATCTTTTTTCGACCGCGTCGCGCGAGGCAATGATTTTCAGCGCCTTGCCCCGATCTTTATCCCGTTCTGCGATCGCCGCGACAACCGCCGGCCCAAATCGCGCATAGCGCTCCGGATCAGCATCCACGACCGACGCCGAACGGTCCTTGCGCTCGGCCCGCAATTCCGCCCCGTAGGTCAGCTCGAAACCGCGTTTCCAGAGATCCGCTATCGAATATTCGGTATTAATGCCCATCATCGGAAAGGTCATGTCGAAGAGGGTGACCGGCGCGCCCGCGATGGCGTCAACCGCCTGTGACCGTGCCGCTTCATCCGCCTGCCAGACCAGCCGGGACGGTTGCGCAAAGCGCGCCCAGACGCTGACCGCGCTGGCGGTGATCCGGTTCAGCCGGTGAAAATCCTTCTCGCTGAGCACCGCGACCTTGGCGACCAGTCCGTCATGTTCCGCCGGGAATACATTGGGCGGCAACCGCCTGTTTGCGCCAACCAGCCAGCTTTTCCCGTATGCCGCCTCATAGCTTGAAACGATCAGGTAGAAATCGAGCATCTGCCCGTCGAGTTCGGTGGTCCGCAGGCAGGAGCCATAGAAGAGCACCGCCCGCGATGCCTCGCCATATTGCGCAGCAATCGACTCCGCAAAGGCAGAGACCCGGGGATCAACGGGCTGCGCCAGTTCTTCCGCAATCAGGGAATTGAGTTCGCTCACGCGAAAGGCCTTAGCTCAAGCTGCGAGCCGAAGGAAGGATACGGCCTTGGTTGATTTCAATACGATTGGTTGTCCGGGCTGGGCAGAGAACAATTCTCCGTCCATCAGCACATTGCTGCCCTCGCCCTCGATCCGGATCGTGTCGCCGCGCTCCAGATGGATCCCCTTCTGGACATTTTTGCCCAGCCGTCCGAAAATCACCGAAAGCAGAAAGCGCACGATCGCTCCGGCCTGTTGATCAATGGCCAGAAACTGCATCCGGCCAATCGCATTCTGGTTGCGCATCGATCGCTTCATCAGCAACAGCCGCTCCAGCGTGGTGACGATCAGCACGGCGAAATTGCCCTGAAACTGGCCGTCGCGGATCAGCGATATCTTGATCGGCCGCGACCGGTTGGGCAGAAACTTGCCCCGGATACCGAACAGGACCGAGGCGAGCGCGGCAAAGACCGTCAGCACGTGCGCCGCAGCGTTGGGCAATCCCAGCGGATAGATCTTGTGCCGGCAATAGAGAATGAATTCCGATAGCCCGGCACCCCCCAGGAACATGCCGAGGACGACCTTGCTGTCCTTGCCGCCATCGGAAAGCGCGATCAGTTCGCGGGATACCAGATGTTCGTGCAGATCATGCTTGGCCAGCTCGACGATCCGTTCCAGCGCCTTGAGCGGATTGCCCTCGGCACCCAGATCGAGCGCGATCAGATTGGTCTTGCCATTGGGCAGCACCGCAACCGGAGGCGGGTTGTCGCCGAAATGACCACCCTGATACAATTCTGTCAGTGCGGCCTGTACGGTGCCGTCACCACCGTTGATCACCAGCACTTTCGGCTTCACCCGGGCAATGGTTTGCAGAGCCTTGGCGATTTCATCGACATGATCCACTTCATAGTGGAAAACATCGCTGTTCTTGACGCAATAGGATCTTACTTCTGGCAAAATCGCCCGATTTCCGGTTGAGTTCGGATTGGAAAGAAGTGCGACATTTGCCATGAATTTAGCCCCAAATTATGCTGTGCGCTGGATGCATCACATATATTTCATGCTGATGCTGATGGTTTTGACCTCATTGCCGAGTGCAAATTTGGTCTTCTTGTAGCTTGGCTTGCCAAGATTGAAGATGCTGATGCTCGGGTTGTTCGACATGCCGCCGCCGTCGCTGGTGATATCGGTCTTGCCGTTGCCATTCAGATCATGGCGCACGGCGATCGCATATTCGCCCGTCTGGCTGAACGGCATGCAGAATGTCATCTTGCTGGCGGTGACAGGAACTTCGATGCGGCTCAGCCATGCGCCGCTCTTCAGCCATTCGTCCTTGGTACCGCGATAGCTTTGAACACGAATCTTTCCGGTTGCTTCCTTCAGGCCGTTGATTTCCACCTTCACAGCGGGGCCTTTGCCCGTCCGGCACGGGCGCATGTCATTGGGTATCTCCCGGCCACCGGCAAATGCCGGGGCAGAGGAAAGCAAAAGGGTGGTCGATAATGCGATGGAAGCCGCAAATTTCAACATGACGAAGTTACTCCTAGTCGTTATACCCGCGCCAACACTCCGACACGGTCAAGAATCAGCCCCCGATCCACATATGGTTATGGATTTGATTTGCGGCGAAAACATGGTGAGAGGGAGACAACAAGTTGAAACTGCTGACTTCCACCGATCGCTATTTGGCAAAATTGATAGCAGTGCCGCTGTTCAGCACATTGGTGATTGCAGCGATGCTGCTGGTGCTCGAAAAAATGCTGCGCCTGTTCGATTTTGTCGCCGCGGAAGGAGGCCCGGTCAGTGTGGTGTGGCGGATGCTGGCCAACCTGATTCCCGAATATCTTTCTCTGGGCATTCCGATCGGTTTGCTGCTCGGCATATTGCTGGCGTTCCGGCAGCTTGCGCTCAGCTCGGAACTCGATGTCTTCCGGGCCGTGGGCCAGGGCTACGGGCGCCTGCTCCGGGTGCCCTACCTGTTCGCGGTCGCCCTGATGCTGGTCAATCTGGCGCTGGTCGGATTCATCCAGCCTCTGTCCCGCTATTATTATGAAGAACTTCGCTTTGAATTGCGGTCGGGAGCGCTTGGCGCCTCGATCAAGGTCGGTGAATTTACCAATCTGGGCAACCGGATGACCCTGCGCATCGAGGAAAGCCGGGACAACGGGACCAAATTGAGCGGCATGTTCGTCCGCGCCGAAAACAAGAAGGGCCAGACTGTCTCGGTGACGGCCAAAAATGGCCAGTTCCTGGCAACCGACGATCCCGATACCATCATCCTGCGCCTGACCGACGGCGTGCTGGTGCATGATGCGCCCAACTACAAGAAGCCGAGAATATTGAGTTTCAGCAATCATGACCTGCCGATTGATCTGCCGAACATCGAATCCTTCCGCTCGCGCGGCGGCAAGAATCTGGAATATACCATCCCCGAACTGGTGCGGGTCGGCAGCGACATCAAGCGCCCCGAGACCGAACGCAACGAAAGCCGCTCCAATTTCCATTTCCGTATGGTCGAGGTGGTGATGATGTTGCTGATGCCGCTGCTGGCGGTTGCGCTGGCGGTTCCGCCCAAGCGCTCGACATCTGCGCTCGGTGTCTTCCTCTCGATCGTGATGATCGTGACCTATCACAAGGTCAATGAATATGGCGAGGATATCGGCTCGCTTGGTCTTGTGGACCCGATCATTGCCCTGTGGCTGCCCTTTTGCCTGTTTGCCGCGCTGATCATCTGGATGTATCATGTCGCTGCCCACGTTCCCGGCGGCCAGCCGATCGGTGCGCTGGAAAAGGCCTTCTCGAAATTCGGCGGGGTCTTCAAGGGGCTGCTCAGTTTCAACCGCAAGCGCGCGATGATGAAGGAATAGCCGCACATGGACTTTTTCCCCTCCCGCACGCTTGCCATCTACATGGCAAAAATGTTCATCATCCGCACCCTGGCGGTACTGGCGCTGCTCGTCCTGGTGCTGCAGGCGCTGGATCTGCTGGGCGAGAGCGGCAAGATTCTGGCCCAGCCGGGCAATGGCGAAGCCGAACTCTGGACCTATGTCTCGCTGCGGGCACCGCAACTCATCGCCCGTTTTCTGCCCTTTTCGGTGTTGCTGGGCACGATCATCACGCTCGCAACCCTGAACCAGAACAGCGAAGTCATCTCGATGAAGGCGGGTGGCCTGTCCGCGCACCAGATACTCGCCCCCCTGATCGTCGCCAGCATCGGAGTTGCCGTGCTTTCCTTTGTCTTCAACGAGACGCTGGTAGCCCCAGCCACCGCCCGTCTAACGCAATGGGAAAAAGTCGATTTCGGCCCGATTCCCGCCGAGAGCAACGTCCGCACCAATGTCTGGGTCAAGGACGGGAATGACCTGATCAACGCACGGACAGTGATCGGTCGCGGGGACAAGGTCCGGTTGCGCGGCGTCACGATCTACAATCGCTCCGCCAATGAATTGAACAGCCTGATGCACGGAGATGAAGCGAGATTCACCGGCAGCGGATGGCTGCTCACCAATGTGACGCGATTCAATGTCAGCACCGGAACCGAGGAAAAGCAACCCGAACTGCTGGTCGGCGATACCATAAGGCCCGACCAGTTCACCCTGAGCAATGTCGATGCGGACAGCCTGTCGATTTTCGCTTTGCGCGGGGCTATTGCCGAACTGGAGGAGGCAGGTCGCCCGACGATGAGCCTCAAGGCCGGCTGGTGGCACAAGATTTCCGGTCCGATGTCGTCAATCCTGATGCCATTGCTGGGTGCGGTCGCCGCATTTGGCCTGGCACGCTCCGGACAATTGTTCATCCGCGCCGTGATCGGCATGGCGCTGGGCTTTGCCTATTTTGTTGCCGACAATTTTGCCCTGGCGATGGGCAATATCGGTGCTTATCCGGCCCTGCTGGCCGCCTGGGCGCCGTTCCTGCTGTTTTTCCTGATCGGCGAAACGGTACTCATCCGCACCGAGGAATAGCCGCTTCAGTTTCTTCCGGCGCTGCCGCGGACAAGGCCGGTGACCAGGGTCAGCAGGCTGTCATGATCCGCCCGGTAGAAAGGGGAATTCTTCGGCAGCTCGGCCGCGATCCGCCGGTGCGCCTCACCCAGGCTGTGATAGGGAACGCCCGGCAGCAGATGATGCAACGCGTGATAGCGCAGTCCTACCGGCGCCCACAGCGCCGGCAAGGTCGCGGGCGGAGGTACGTTGACACTGTCGAGATATTGCGCGGTCACGCTCATTTCATTGCCGTCATTTTCCCACAGATGCGCGACAAGCGTGCGGATCTGGTTCAGGACGACACTGCCCGACATCACGCCGAGAAAGATCAGAAAGGCGCGCATCGGGATCACATCCGTCGCCACCATAGCGATCAGCGCAATCGCCCAGACACTGGCCCCGATCTCGCAGGCCAGCCAGCGGCGTTTCAGCTCGCCTTCTGCCGGTTTGCGACGAAATTCCGGATTGATGATCAGGCCGGAATAGCGCTCGACCACGATCCTGCGCAGTGGCGGGATAAGAGCGGACAGCGGCGCCAGGACAGCATAGCGGAACAATAGTGCGACCGGCGCCAGCGCCGCTACGATCACGAACAGCGGCACCGACCAGGGCTTCATCAGCGCCAGCGGCAGATATTCCGGATCTTCGACCGTGCCATATTTCTTGGTCCGGTGATGGATGCTGTGAATGCCCTCATACATGAACGACGGGATCAGCATCGGCACGCCGAACAGGGCGTTCCAGGCAAAATGGAAGCCGGGCAAGGCATTGCGGCGAACATGGGTCAGTTCGTGAATGAAGCTGCCGGCCCGGTAAAGGGCCAGAACGGCGATCAGGCCGAACAATACCGCAAGCGCTGTCGACTGCACAAGGATCGCACCGGCAAGCGAGCCGTAGCCCACCGCCACCGATGCAAGAAAATCCGCCCAGTAGATGCCGGGCTTCGGCGTGTTGAGATCGCGGGTGACCTTGGCCGCGGTCCGGATCAGTTCATTGTCCTCGGGTACGAATGCACGCGCGGAACTCTGGCGCGAGTCTACGGCCGCCTTCGGCGCATTTTCCGGAATGATGGTTGTCGAACTCATAAATACCTGCACAATCTTTGAACCGCCTAGAGCAACATATCGTGGCGACATCATGGCAAGGACAAGACAGCAAGGCTGCTCACGCCCTTGACATTGCACCGCGATTAACGTCACAGCCAGCCGTCAATTCGGAAGGATAAAATGGTGGCCGGTCAGGATATAGTGATAGAAGCTGTTACTACCAAGGTCCAGACCGGGCAGTTTATCGATATTGCCTATGACCTCAACGCCGGTGATCCGCATTGGGTTCCGCCGCTGAAGTCCGAAGTAGCCAAGCTGGTCACGCCCGGCAAAAACCCGTTTTTCGAACATGCGCGAGTGCAGTTTTTTCTGGCGATGCGGGACGGGCGCGTTGTTGGCCGGATCAGCGCCCATATCGATGAACTCGCGCTGGAACAGCCGGCCGAGCAGGGCATGGGTCCGGGTACCGGCAACTGGGGCATGATGGAAGCAGAGGACGAGCCAGTGATGCACGCGCTGGTCCGCGCTGCCGAACAATGGCTGAGCGATCAGGGCATGACCCGCGTTCTGGCACCGATCAGCCTGTCGGTCTGGGAAGAGCCGGGTCTTCTGACCCAGGGGCATGACCATAGTCCGATGATCATGATGGGCCATCACAATCCCGCCTATCAGGGCTGGATAGAGAGCCTGGGATATACGGTCTCCAAGCGCCTGGTCACCTACGACCTGCCGGTGAAAGACGGCTTTCCGGAGCTGATCAACCGCATCGTGGCGTCAGGAGAGCGCAACAAGAAACTGGTGATCCGCAAGGTCGACAAGAAGCATTTTGACCGTGATGCAGCGATCATCATGGGCCTGCTGAACGATGCCTGGTCGACCAATTGGGGCTTTGTGCCTATGACCGATCACGAGATCGACCATGCCGGAAAAAGTCTGAAGCCGATCGTTCACGAGGCCCTGATCCGGATCGCCGAGCTTGACGGCGAACCCGTCGCCTTCATGATGACGCTTCCCAACATGAATGAGGTAATCCGGGGTCTCAAGGGCTCGCTCTGGCCTTTCGGCTGGGCGAAATTGCTCTGGTGGCTGAAATTCCCCAAGGCGCAGTCGATGCGGGTGCCGCTGATGGGCGTCAAGAAGGAATTGCACAACAGCCGTCTGGCGAGCCAGATGGCCTTCATGATGATCGAATATATCCGCCGCGATGCGGTCGCTCATTTCGGGACCCGCTATGCGGAAATCGGCTGGATATTGGAAGACAATCAGGGAATGGTGGCGATTGCTGATGCGATCGGAGCCAGCATCAACCGGGAATATCTGGTGTACGAGAAGGCGATCTAGCCGCAACCCCGGAGTGGTTCACCGGTTGGCGGATCAAAAATCCAGATCTACCCACGCCGGCGTATGATCGCTGGCTTTTTCCCGACCGCGATGCTCCTTGTCGACGCCGCAGCTTTTGAGCGAATCGGCCGCCAGCGGACTGAGCAGCAGGTGATCGATACGGAAACCCTGATCCCGCTGCCAGCCGCCGCTGCGATAGTCCCAGTAGGTCCAGATATTGCCCGCCGGATAGGTGACGCCCAGCGCGTCGGTCCAGCCGTCGTTGAGTATACGCCGGTAGCCCTGCCGGCTTTCCGGCTGCATCAGCGCATCGTCCTGCATCGCCTTGACCGAATAGACATCATTGTCGCGCGGGATGACATTATAGTCGCCGGCGAGCACCGCCGGCACCTCTTCCGCCCAGATTTCGGCGGCGCGATCCCGCAGCCGTTTCATCCAGCGCAGCTTGAATTCGAATTTCGGGCCGGGATGCGGATTGCCGTTCGGCAGATAGATGCTCGAAACCCGGACCTTCTGGCCATCCTTGGTGCTGATATTGGCCTCGATATAGCGGCTGTGCTCGTCTTCCGGTTCGCCATCCAGGCCGCGCTTGATTTCTTCCGGTACCTGGTCGCGCGCCAATATGGCGACGCCGTTGAAGCTCTTTTGCCCGTGCCAGATCGCGCCATAGCCGATTTCCTCGAACTTGTCGGCCGGGAAGCCCTCGTCCTGGGTCTTGATTTCCTGCAGGCAGGCGACATCCGGCCGCGTTTCGTCAAGCCACTCCAGCAGGCGCGGCAGGCGTGCCTTGATGCCGTTGATATTGAAACTGGCGACTTTCACTTAGATGGAAAAGCTGGAGCCGCAACCACAACCCGAAGCCGCATTGGGATTGGTCACCTGAAAGGCGCTGCCACCAAGGGATTCGACAAAATCCACCGCGCTTCCGCGCACCAGATCGAGGCTGACCTCGTCGACTACCAGGGTCACGCCCGATTCATGAACCGCGATATCGTCATCCTCGATGCTGTCGGCGAGTCCGAAACGATATTGGAAACCGGAACAGCCCCCGCCTTCGACGGCCAGCCGCAATATCGCGGCTCTGCCCTGCTTGCCGGCAATCACGGCGACGCGCTTTGCGGCATTGGGGGTCAGGATGATATCCTGTTCGATGGGTGCAAGGGCTTCGTTCATATGCTTAAGATAGGGACAAACAAAAGGAGCGGCAAGCCTTAAGCTCGAACCGCTCCTTCATGCACCCTCTCCCAAAGGTGTAATGGGGATCTTATTCTGCCGGGCCGCCTAATGCAACGCCGGAATTCAGCTTCTGGGCGATCAGGAAGTCATTGGACTGCATGAATGGAATCGGATTGACCGCTTCACCGGCTATGCGCACTTCATAATGAAGGTGGCTGCCCGTCGAACGGCCGGTCGAACCCATGAAACCGATCAGATCGCCGCTTCTGACCCGGGTATTCGCATCGACGTTGAGGCGTGACATGTGGCCATAGCGGGTCTGGATGCCGTTGCCGTGGTTGATCTCGATATATTTGCCATATCCGTTCACCCACTGCGCGCGACCGACAATCCCGTCAGCGGTGGCATAAATGGGGGTGCCGATCGGTCCGGCCATATCGAGGCCCTTGTGATTGGCGCGACGGCCTTTGAACGGATCGGACCGGAAACCGTAAGAACTGGTCAGGGTGAAATCTTTGACAGGCTTGCGCGAAGGAATGGTCAATTTTACCGCTTGCTGCTTGCCCTGGCCGGACCAGTTGTCAAAAAGCATCTTGAAGGCGGGGTCGGCTTCGCCAAGAGCGCTTTCTGCGGCCTGGCTTTTAAGAACATCGACAGGGATGCTGGAATCTGAGGCGGCTTCCGCTGAAGCGGCGGTAGAAAAAATCATTGCAGAGCCGAGAAATGCAATGGCTGTGATCTTGCGCACAGATTTACGAAATAAAGCTACTATGTTTTCGGTCATAAAATGATCGAACCTTTACTTGCGACCCATGAAAATCATGGCGTGAATATTTTTTGGAACCTTTGTCCCCGATGATCGTTTGCTGATCGAGGACTGGTGTAAGTTCATATTGGTTAACTATTCAATACCCGAATAATATTCTCGGGTCAGACCGGCTGTGCGGCGCGCTGAGTCGTTGAACGGAGCCTTCAAACCGCCTTTGAAGTGGGTTTTTACCAATGCTCTCCAATGGAGCTGAGGCGAATATTCACGCCTCTTGCAGTCAAATTCGAACCATTTTGTCCCAAAAAACACATGGTTGATTTCGTCCTGATAGATCCGGTTCAAAACTCTCGCCGTCGTGTCGTCACCCTGCCGCTTGAAACGCTCCACGGTTTCCGGCGTGACATCCAGGCCCCGTGCCTCGAGTACCATCGGCACGATTGCGAGACGCGCAGAAGCATCATGCGCGGTGCTTTTGGCGCTGTCCCACAGACCGTCATGGGCCGGAAGCGCGCCGTAAAAACAGTCCATGGCCCGCAGCCGCCGGTCCAGCAGCACGAAATGCATCGCTTCCTCCGCACCGACCCGCATCCAGTCGTCGGTAAAGGCGCGCGGAAATTGCGATCCGAACCGTCCGATCATGTCGAACGCGAGATCGATTGCGACAAATTCGATGTGCGCGAGCGCGTGAACCAGCGCCACCCGCCTGGGGATCGATGTGCCGGTGCCGCGCCGAGGCATGTCACGGGGACGCAACAGCACTGGCTGGTCCGGCCGGGCGGGCGTGTCCGGCATGCTGTCGCAAAAATCATGGGTCAGCCGGCCCAGCCGCCATTGCCGTGCGGCGTGGCGCGCTGCCATCACCTTGGCGGTCGGGTCAGCTGTTTGCAGCACGCGCAGAACGACGGTGCCGACGGTTTCCATCTCGGTCATTCTGGAATTGCTATGCTGCCTGAACTGCAGCGAGAACCTCTTCCGCGTGCCCCTTGACCTTCACTTTCGGCCAGGCCTTCAGCACCGTGCCGTCCGGTCCGATCAGGAAGGTCGAGCGAATGATGCCCATATAGGTCTTGCCGTACATTTGCTTTTCCGCCCAGACACCGATTTTCTCCAGAAACGCGGTGCTTTCATCCGACGCAATATCGACGGTCAGCTCCTGTTTATTGATGAAATTCTGCTGTTTCTTGGGTGAATCGGCAGACATGCCCAGGACAGCGGCCCCTGCTTTCTTAAACTCCGGCAGGAGCGCCGAAAAATCCTTCGACTCCGTCGTGCATCCCGGCGTGCTGGCCTTCGGATAGAAAAACAGCACCAGTTTCTTGCCGGCATAATCGGAAATCCTCACCGGGCTGCCATCCGGCGCCACCAGTTCCATGTCCGGAATCTTGTCGCCCACATCGATCATATAATATCTCCTAATATTTCGTCAGGATCCGGCCGCAGGTGCCGGTTCCACTCGTCAATAACGCATTGCCTGGCCTTGTCATAGCCGTCCAGAAGGGCATCCCAGCTCGCCTGTCCCGCCGCTCTGGCGATCAATACCCGGCTGGTTTCCGGTGGATAGTCGCAATCCGGCGACATCAGCCGCAATGCCACGAGCAGTCGCGTCATCAGTTCGTGCGCGGTCACCATGTCCTCGCCTAGATGGCCGGCCGCGACCAGAGCGCGGACCGCCTGGCCCAGTTGCGGGTGCAGTGCATCGCCGGTCTTCAACTGCAGGAAATGGATGATGAATTCCCAGTCGACGAGCCCGCCTTCCATCAGCTTGGTGTCGAGTGGTCCCTTGGGGGGCTTGTGCTCGACAATATCCAGCCGCATTTTCCGGACCGCCTTGCGCAATTCTTCCGGCTCCCGCTGCTGTTTCAGGATGTCGGAGATCTTGCCCTGCAATTGTGCCCGCTGCGCCGCATCGCCATAAACCGGTCGCGCACGGGTCAGTGCCATATGCTCCCAGGTCCAGGCATTTTCGCGCTGATATTTGTAGAAACTCTCCAGAGTCACCGCCAGCGGCCCCTGCGTCCCCGATGGCCGCAACCTTGTGTCCACCTCGTAGAGCGGACCGGCAGCGGTTGGTACGGACAGCGCCGTCACAATTCGCGCGGTCAGCCGGTTATAATAGCGGGTAGCACCCAACGGCCGTTCGCCATCGGACTCGGTACTGTGATCGCCGGTGAACAGAAAGATCAGGTCAAGGTCCGAGGCATGGGTCAACGCCTCGCCGCCCAGCCGGCCCAGTGCGAGAATCAGCAGCGCCGATCCGGCAATTTTGCCGTGCATCGATTCGAACTCGGCTATCGTTGCATCGGTCAGCACCTGGATGGCCGCCTCCGCAACCCGGGCATAGCCGGCCGATATATCCAGGGCATCGTGCTCGCCTTCGATAAGCTGGACGCCGAGCGCGAAGCGCTTTTCGCCAACCCGGGCGCGTACCCGGTCGAGCAGGACCTGATAGTCGTCCCCCGGTTCGATTCGGGCAAACTGCTCGGCGAGCTCGGCAACGGAGGGAGGCAGATCCAGCGCGGTGGCATCAATCAGCCCGTCGAACAGTTCGGCGCGCCGCGCCAGTTCATCTGCCAATACCGGCGCGTGGCTGAGAATCTGGCCGAGCAGCTCGAGCAGTCCGGGACGTGCTTCCAATATCCGGAAAAAATTGATCGCGGTCGGCAATTTGTCGATCAGGCTGTCCAGCCGCGCCAGCGCCTTGGCGGAATTGGGTGCGGTTGCAATCGTCTCGACGAGATCGGGCAGAATCGCCTCGAAGGATTCCTGCGCGGCA
This sequence comes from uncultured Sphingomonadales bacterium, assembly GCA_964022135.1. GTDB lineage: Bacteria > Pseudomonadota > Alphaproteobacteria > Sphingomonadales > Sphingomonadaceae > Parasphingorhabdus. The sequence goes on from CAXIBD010000005.1 coordinate 36,732, forward strand.
GACGAGCGCAATGCTGTCACCTTGCCGCTCCGCCAGCGCCGGATCGCGTTCACAAAGGCCTCGCCTTCCATGATATTCTTTGCCGCCAGCAGGCTGGCCAGCTTTTCTTCATCCGCCGGCAGACGCGCGCTGTCTTCCGGTTCGATCAGGTCGTCATAGATCTTGCCGACCGCCTCGACGCGCGGTGCCAACAATTGAAGCAATGCCTGGCCGTCATCCAGTCCGTGCAGCCGTGCGACCCGGTCGAGCGCTGCGGCCTCATCGGGCAGGCTGTGGGTCTGCTGGTCGTTGACCATCTGCAACCGATGCTCGATCGTCCGGTAGAGTGCGTAGGACTCGCTCAGAAACCGGGCCTTGTCGCCATCAATCCGGCCAGCCCCGGCCAGTGCGGCCAGCGCATCGCGGGTAGCTGGCACCCTTAGATCCGGTTGCCGACCGCCGAAGATCAGCTGGTGCATCTGCGCATAAAATTCCGTCTCGCGAATCCCGCCACGGCCCCGTTTGAGGTCAAAGCCGGGCCCGAATTTCTGCCCCGCGGCATAATGGTCGCGGATTTGCGCGGTGACCGATCCGATATTGCGGATCGCACCGTAATCCAGCGAGCGCCGCCAGATGAACGGATTGATCGTTTCGAGAAAATAGCGTCCCAGCTGCTGATCGCCGGCAGCGGGCCGGGAGCGGATATAGGCGGCTTGCTCCCACGCCACCGCGCTCGACTCATAGTAGCTGATCGCCGCCTCGACCGGCAAGGCCACGGGACTCACTTCGGGCGACGGCCTGAGCCGCATGTCGACCCGGAAGACATAACCATCGGCATCGCGGCTGTTGAGCGCCTCGACCAGCTGCTGACCGATTCGGCGGGCCGCGTCGCTGGGTTCCTCCCGCCCCCGCACCGGAATTTTCTCCGGATCATAGAGGAAGATCGGATCGATATCCGACGAATAGTTGAGTTCGCGGCTGCCATGCTTGCCGAGACCGATGATGGAAAAGCCCTCCAGCGGCGCATCGGGATAGCGGCTCGCGTAAATATCGGCGAGCGCCTCATCCAATGCCCGGTCGGCAAAATCCGACAGGCGGGTGATAACATCGGTCAGGGACAATTGTCCTGCCAGATCGCCGATCGCCAGGGTCAGCGCCAGCGCCCGCTTTTCCTGGCGCAATTTCTGCCGGACATTGTCCGCGCCTTCGCCCGCATTGCGGCAATAGTCCAGGGCCCCATCCAGATTCTCAGCGGTCAGCAGATCGGTCAGCGCGGGCTGGACCTGCATCGCCATGGCCAGAAACGGCGCGTGCAACCGGGCGCGTTGCAGCGCATCCTGCAGGGTGGTTGGCTCCGGCAGGCCGGTGATCATGACTTCAGATAGTCGTTGCGGAATTTTGTGGCAAAAGCGGCAAATCTGCCCTCCGCAATCGCCGCCCGCATGCCCGCCATCAGCGCCTGATAATAAGCGATATTATGCTCGGTCATCAGCATCGCCCCCAATATTTCCTTCGCCCGGATCAGATGGTGCAGATAGGCCCGGCTGTAACTGGCGCAGACCGAGCAGGCGCAGCTTTCATCGAGCGGCGTCATATCCTCGGCAAATTTGGCGTTGCGGATATTGATTGCGCCCTGCGCGGTGAACGCCTGGCCGTTGCGCCCGGACCGGCTCGGCAGCACGCAGTCGAACATGTCGATACCGCGCTCGACCGCCCCGACCAAGTCGTCGGGCTTGCCGACCCCCATGAGATAGCGCGGCTTGTCGGCGGGCAGTTGCCCCGGCGCATAGTCGAGCACGTCGAACATCGCCTCCTGCCCCTCGCCCACGGCAAGGCCGCCGATGGCATAGCCGTCAAAGCCGATCTCGATCAGCGCCTCGGCCGACGCGGCGCGCATCTCCCTGTCCAGCGAACCCTGCTGGATACCGAATAGCGCGGCCTTCGCCGCATGGTCGGCGCCGCTGTCAAAGCCGTCGCGCGACCGCTTCGCCCAGCGCATCGACCGCTCCATCGAGGCCAGCGCCTCGTCGCGGGTCGCGCCATTTTTGGTGCATTCGTCGAAAGCCATGACGATATCGCTGCCCAGCAGCCGCTGTATCTCCATCGACCGTTCGGGGGTCAGCATATGGCGCGAGCCATCGAGATGGCTCTGGAATTCGACTCCGTCCTCGCTCAGCCTGGTCAGCTCCGACAGGCTCATCACCTGATAGCCGCCGCTGTCGGTCAGGATCGGTCGATCCCAGTTCATGAACTTGTGAAGACCACCAAGCCGCGCCACCCGCTCCGCGCCCGGCCGCAGCATCAGATGATAGGTATTGCCGAGAATGATGTCCGCGCCAGTCGCGCGGACGTCCTCGGGCTTCATCGCCTTGACCGTGGCCGCCGTCCCCACCGGCATGAAGGCGGGCGTGCGGATATCGCCGCGCAACATGGAAATGGTGCCGGTCCGCGCCTTGCCGTCGGTGGCGGCGATCGAGAAGCGAAAGCGATCAGCCATGCTGCGCCCCACGTCTGCCTGGACCGGCTTTATCTATTTCTGCTGCTCGTGTATCCAATGGTCGGTTCCGTTCCAATTTTCTGGCACCTGTGCAGGATGGGCGACAATTTTCAAAGACCTAAATCGGGAGCATTGCATGACCCAAGCGACAAATCTGGCTTCGGCCGCCACCGCATTGATTGCCGCGGCCACGCTGGCGGCCTGCTCCGGCGGGACCGACGAAAAGACCGACGCCGGCAGCGAAGAGGTTGCCGTTGGCAGCAACGATGTCACCAGGGTCACCATCGCCGACCGGGAGAAATGCTATGGCATCGCCAAGGCGGGCGAAAATGACTGCAAGGCCGGCGAAGGCACCAGCTGCGCGGGCACGTCGCTTCTCGACTATCAGGGCAATGCCTGGCAATATGTCGAAACCGGCAAATGCGAGGCCATCGGCGGGTCACTGACCGCCGTGGCGGACAATGAGCCGCCGGTTGCTCCGGCTGAAAGCTAGGCCGCATCCGGCCCGGAAGAGTCCTACCCTCTAGCCCGGCAGGCCGCTGATCGATTTCATCTCCATGAAGTCGCGCAGGCCGTAGACACCGCCCTCGCGGCCGTTGCCCGACTGCTTGTAACCGCCGAAGGGGAGGCCCGGAGCCGGTCCCCAATTGTTGATGATCACCATGCCGGCCTTCAGTTGCGGAGCCACTTCGGCGGCGGCAGCCGGATCGCCGGAAATGACGGCGGAAAGACCATATTCGGTGTCATTGGCAATCTCGATTCCCTCATCGAGAGTGTCATAGCTCATCAGCGTCACCACCGGTCCGAAGATTTCCTCCTTCGCGATCCGCATGTCGCGCGTGACGCCGCTGAACAGGGTCGGCTTGACATAATAGCCGCGGTTGACATTGGTCGGCAGGTCGGTGCCGCCGGTTTCCAGCGTCGCGCCCTCGTCGATCGCGGACTGGATCAGGTCCTGGATCTTGCCATATTGCGCCTTGTTGACGACCGGCCCCATATGGCCGCCTTCAACCGTCGGGTCGCCCACTTCCTGGCTTTCGACGATATTCTTGACCACCGCGATCGCCTCGCTGTTCTGGTCCTTGTGCACCAGCACCCGGGTCGGCGCGATGCAGCTCTGGCCGCTGTTGACCATCACCCCGGCGATGGTCGGCGGCAGGACTTCCTCCAGCTTGGCGCCCGGCAGGACCAGATTGGGCGATTTGCCGCCCAGCTCCTGGTGCACGCGCTTGACTGTATCGGCCGCCGCCTTGGCGACGAGGATACCGGCGCGGGTCGAGCCGGTGAAGCTGACCATGTCGACATCGGGATGCGCGGCAATCGCGGCGCCGACGGTCGGGCCGTCACCCTGCACCAGATTGAACACGCCTGCCGGCACACCGGCGGCGTCCATCACCTCGGCGAGGATCGCGGCGCTGCCCGGGCATTCCTCCGACGGCTTCAGCACCATCGTGTTGCCGCCGGCGAGTGCCGGAGCCACCTTCAGCGCGATCTGGTTCAGTGGCCAGTTCCACGGCGTGATCATGCCGACGACGCCAATCGGTTCATAGACGATGGTATTGGGACCGACCTTTTCGGAAAATTCGAAATTCTTCAGCGCTTCGAGCGTGCCGATGAACCCGCCGAGACCGGCCGGCGCCTGCGCGGCATTGCCGAGGCTGACCGGCGCGCCCATCTCGACCGCCAGCGATGCAGCGATATCGGGCATGCGCTTCTGATATTCCTCGATGATCCGGCCGAGCAGCGCCAGCCGCTCTTCGCGCGAGGTCTGGCTGAACGTCTTGAACGCCGCCTTTGCGGCGGCAACGGCGGCATCGACATCGGCCCTGGTGCCCAGGACGATTTTGGTGCCGGGTTCCTCGGTCGCCGGATTGATGACCTGGTGCGGCGTGCCGCCAATCGAATCCACCCATTCGCCGTTGATGTAATTCTGTTCGTAGCTGTCCATGGTCATCTCTCCGTTTATGTTTGATTGCCGCGGCTATGCCCTGATTCCCCTCGCGATTCCAGTAGCAAGTTCGACAGGGCCACCCGGCCGAGGCGCGCCGCAAAACAGGCCCGCAACAATGGCCGCGCAACGCGCTTCGCGAAGAACCGAACCTGACAAGAACGCATGTTTTTATTTTCCGTGATCTTTGCCCGAAAGCCGCCAATTTCCAACCTTTTTCCGGTCGCCCGCCCACGGCCGAGTGTAACCTTTCGCGCCGGCCGGGTGATCCGCGCCGGCCAATGGCGAGCGGCGGCGGCCGTTGCGGGGTGCCGGGGGCGAGCATAGCCGATGGGCGGGGCTGTAGGAAAGGGGGAATGTTCGGGGCAGGCCGCCCGTTGGTCGGCTTGTAACTGTTCATTCATCGATATTGGCTAGCCTTCTTGCTGACTACAGGAGGCGATTATGTTGGGTCCGGACAATGCGATTTGGGATGATGGCGAATGGATCGGCTGGGGCGAGATAGAGCAGCAAATTCAATACAAGGAATGGGGTGCAAAATACCCCAACGCCGATCGTTCCCTGATACCGATCTTCGAAGACCTGCTCAGCGTCGCGGAAGAGTACAATCGGATCACGGGCAGCCACCTGCAGGTCTATGGCGATATCGGGGAGCTGTTCGGAGCAATCACCTACGGGGTGAAACTGCACCGAAACTATGCGCAGGGTTCCGATGGACGGCTGGGAGATGATTTTGTGGAGGTCAAGACCATCACGCCTTTCAAGGCCAATGACTATGTCGAGGTCAAAGCCAGCGGGAATTTCAGCAAGCTGCTGGTGGTGAAGATCAATCAGGATTTCGAGTTATCCTGCCGGATGATCTCCAGGAACGACCTGCCTAAGGCGAAGAGTGGCAAGCACCGCATCAGTTGGCTGGAGATCGCTCAAACTTTGCCGCGATAACAATTAGAAGAACGACACTTAAAAAAATTGCTGTGCATAATTTAAAATTATTAGAATTTGACAGATTTTTCATAACCTTTCACTATCAAATCCAGATTATAAAAGCGGGGGCTTAGAAAATGGATAATAAAAATGACGGAATTGAGCCGGGAACGGTAGATGAATTTGTAGTCATGCAAGTTAATTGCAGTTTTTGCGACGAGCTAATCTCCTCTCGAGCAAAAAAATGCAAGCACTGTGGTGAAACTCTCGATGTTTCACTTCGAAAGGCTGAAGAAGCGATGCGTGCGTCAGAGCGCGGCGGCAACGTTTATATGAATGCTGCCACGAATAATGCAACAGCCGAGACCCGAACGTATACTCGGACTAAGAGCCGAATTGCGGCCTTCATCCTGGCTTGGGTCTTGGGAGGTATTGGCGGCCATAAATTCTACCTGAACCGAGTTGGGCAAGGAATACTCTACTTAATTTTCTGCTGGACCTTCATTCCTGCAGCATTCGCCTTCGTTGAAGGTATTATCTACCTGACTATGGAGGACGAACGCTTCTGGGAGAAATATGGTTGACCTCGTCATTACCAATGACGGGCTGACGGCAACAGCAAACTCGAATCCCCATAGCTATAAAACCGATACCCCCCCGCAATCGCATGGGCATAGGCCGCCTGCATCGTCTCCAGCCCCATCAGCGCGCTGACCAGCATGAACAGGGTCGATTTGGGCAGGTGGAAATTGGTCATCAGGCCGTCGATCGCGCGGAACCGGTAGCCCGGCGTGATGAAGATGTCGGTGTCGCCTTCGAACGGCCGGATGATGCCGTCTTCTCCGGTCGCGCTTTCCAGCAGGCGCAGGCTGGTGGTGCCGACCGCGATGATCCGGCCGCCTGCTGCCCGGGCGCTGTTCAGGCGGTCGGCGGTGGCGCGGTCGATCCTGCCCCATTCGCTGTGCATCCGGTGGTCGTCGGTCTCGTCGACCTTGACCGGCAGGAAGGTCCCCGCCCCGACATGCAGGGTCAGGGTTTCCGTGCCCACGCCCGCTGCCGCCAGCGCCGCCATCAGGCCGTCGGTGAAATGCAGCGCCGCCGTCGGTGCCGCGACCGCGCCCTTTTCCCGGGCAAACATGGTCTGATAGTCATCGGCATCGCGTTCGTCGATCGCCCGCTTGCTCGCGATATAGGGTGGCAGCGGCATGGTGCCGGCGCGTTCGAGCAGGACTTCCACCGGCTCCTCGCCGAGGAAATGCAGGATGAAACTGCCATCGTCCAGCTTCGCTTCCGCCTCCGCCGAAACGTCCTTGCCGAAATCGACGGTCTCGCCGACGCGCAGGCGCTTGGCGTTGCGGACGAAGGCCTGCCAGCGGCGCAGGTCGACCCGCTTGTGCAGCGTCGCGCCGATCCTGGCATCGCCGCGCGTGCCGGTCAGCTGCGCGGGGATGACCCTGGTATCGTTGAAGACGAGAATGTCATCGGGGCCCAGCAGTTCCGGCAGATCGCTGACCACATGATCGGATAGCCGACTCCCGGCCACCCCCAGCAGTTTCGCGCTGTCGCGGGGCACCGCCGGTCGCAGCGCTATGCACTCCGGCGGCAGCTCAAAGTCAAAAAGATCGACGCGCACCGGCTGGTCTAGGGATTGATCGGGGCGTTCAGGTCATCCACCGTAATCGGGGCTTCGGCCTCGGTGGCCGAGGCACCGGGCAGCACGGGCGGCTTGTTGTCGGCGGCGATCGACGCCTGCAATATCCGGCTGGGATTCACGGGTGGTTCGCCGCGCGCGATCCTGTCGACATATTCCATGCCGGAGATCACCCGTCCGAAGGCCGAATATTTGCCGTCGAGCGAGAAGCGCGGGTAGAAGACGATGAAAAACTGGCTGTTGGCGCTGTCTTCGCTCTCGGAACGCGCCATCGACACAACCCCGCGAAGATGCGGGAACTTGCCGAATTCCGCCTTCAGATCCGGCAGGTCTGAGCCGCCGGTGCCGGTGCCGGTCGGATCGCCGGTTTGCGCCATGAATCCCTCGATCACCCGGTGGAAGATGATGCCGTCATAAAAACCCTGCCGCGTCAGCGTCTTGATCCGTTCGACATGGGCGGGAGCGAGATCGGCGAACAGCTGGATCGCCACCCGGCCACCGGTGGAAAGGTCAAGATAGAGAATATTCTCTTCGGCGGGAACGGACGCCGCTGCCGGGGCCGGCTGCTCGGCTTCCTGCGCATGCGCAGCAAAGGAGGTCAGCAACAGGGCGGAGAAGGTCAGGAAAAATTTGCGCAGCATGGCATACTCATTTGGCATCAGGGGTTTGGAAGACATTCGGTCTTTGAACGATTCCGCCTTTCACTGCAATGAATTGCTCGCAAGGGCTATTGATCGCCCTTGAGGCCGATCTTCTCCACCCTCGCGGTAATTTCGTCGGCCACCAAAGGGGTGACGAACTTGTGAATCTCGCCGCCGAACATGGCGATTTCCTTGACGAGACGCGATGCGATCGGCTGCAGCGAGACATCCGCCATCAGGAATACCGTTTCGATATTGCCGTTCAGTTGCTGGTTCATGCCCGCCATCTGATATTCATATTCAAAGTCGGCCACGGCGCGCAGCCCGCGCACGATCACGCCGGCACCCTGCTTTTCCGCAAATTTCATCAACAGCATGTTGAACCCGACGACTTCCACGCCCTCGCCCAGCTCGGCGGTTTCCCGGCGCACCATCTCGAGCCGCTCCTCATCCGAAAACATCGGCGATTTCGAAGGATTGGTGGTGACACCAATCACCAGCTTGTCGACCAGACGCATGCCGCGCCTGATGATATCCATATGCCCGAGGGTTATGGGGTCAAAAGTCCCCGGATAGACACCGATTCTCATAAATAGCTCCCCCGACTAGCGGTCTCTTGTGATTGTATATTCGGCTATGGCGCGCAGCAAATCGGCTTCCTCGCCATAGCCGCTCAGATGGGCCTTGGCCTGATTCGCCAGCATCGCCGCCTGGTCCCTGGCGCGTTCCAGCCCCATCAGGCTCAGAAAGGTCTCCTTGCCGGCCTGCGCATCCTTGTGCAGCGCCTTGCCGGCCTTTTCCTCGTCGCCCTCGACATCCAGGATATCGTCGGCGATCTGGAAGGCGAGGCCCAGATCATGGGCATAGCCGCGCAGGCTCGTGCGCCCTTCCTCGGCCACCCGTCCCAGTATGGCTCCGATTTCAACGCAGGCTGCGATCAGCGCGCCGGTCTTCAGCTGCTGCAGCCGGGTCACCGTTTGCAAATCAAAGGTCGAATTTTCCGCCACCAGATCCATCATCTGGCCGCCCGCCATTCCCGCTGGTCCGGCAGCCCTGGCCAGGCAGGCGGTCATCTCGGCGCGTACGAAAGGATCATGATGGGTGCGGTCGTCGGCCAGCAATCCGAATGCCATTGCATGCAGCGCATCGCCGGCGAGCACCGCGGTGGCCTCGCCAAAGGCAACGTGCGTGGTCGGCTTGCCCCGTCTCATGTCGTCATCGTCCATGCACGGCAGATCATCATGGATCAGCGAATAGACATGCAGCGCCTCGACCGCCGTCGCGGCGCGGATGGCGCAGGACTCATCGACGTTGAACAGCCTGGCCGTCGCCATCACCAGCAGCGGTCTCAGCCGTTTTCCACCGCCGATCGCGGCATGGCGCATGGCTTCATATAATTCGCTGCGGGCATCGTCGGGGACCTGCAAAAGCGAATCGAACTGCCGGTCGACCGCGGTGGCCACCCGCCCCATTTCCCGGAAGAGATCAGAATTATTATTGGCCGCCAACGGCTCAGTCCGCGTCAAAGGGGGCAGTGGATTGTGGCTTGCCGTCGCGATCGAGCGTGATCTTCTCGATCTTGGCCTGGGCCGCTTCCAGCCGCTGCTGGCAAAGGCCGCGCAATTTTTCGCCTTCGCTGTACAATTCGATCGACTGGTCGAGCGGCACATCGCCACTTTCCAGCTTGCGGACAATCTCCTCGAGGCGCTTCAGCGCATCCTCGAAATTCAGCGTGGACAGGTCTTCTTTGGTTTCGCTCATGGCGGGATTCAATGACGACGCTTTCGGTCGCGGTCAAGGGCTTGGGCTTCACTATCGTCAACTTCCCGTGTAGCTCCGGGGAAAAGGAGGGGATAAAACATGTTCATCGGTCATTTTGCGCCCGCGATGGTCGCCGCCACCCATCCAAAGGCACCCGGACTCGGGACCCTGTTCGTCGCCGGCCAGTTGCTGGATTTCGGATTTTTCGGCCTCGCGCTGACCGGCGCGGAAAATTTCCGGATCACGCCGGGCATCACCAAAATGGTCCCGCTCGATCTCTATGACATGCCCTACACGCACAGCCTGCTGGGCAGTGCCCTGCTGGCAGCGGGCTTCGCGTTGCTGATCTGGCTGGTGACGCGCAACCGCACCGGCGCGCTGATCGGCGGCGCGGTGGTGCTGTCGCACTGGTTCCTCGACCTGCTGGTGCACGCGCCGGACCTGACACTCGCCGGATCGCCGCCGAAATTCGGCTTCGGCCTGTGGAACTATCCGATGATCGAGATGCCGCTGGAAATCGGCATCACATTCGGGGCACTGGCCTTCTACGTGATCCGGACCCGGGCGATTTCCGGTCATTCCAAATATGCGCTGGGCCTTTTGGCCGTATTGCTGCTGGGCTTCCAGTCGATCAACTGGTTCGGGCCGGAACCGCAGTCCGCGGACACGGCGATGAAGCTGACCGGGCTGTTTGCCTTCACCGTCGCGGCGCTTGCCGCCTGGTGGGCAGGGCGAACCCGGATATTGAAACAGGCTTGAGGACAGAAACGAACATGACCCAATATATTGCCGCCTATTTCATCGCCGCCCTGATCTTCGGCATTCTCGACGCCGTGTGGCTGAGCAATGCCGCTCCATCCCTCTATCGTCCGATCATTGGCGATATCATGGCCGACCGGTTCCGCCTGGCACCGGCGCTGACCTTCTACGCGCTATATCTCGGCGGGATGATGTGGTTTGCCGTGCGCCCGGCGCTGCTCGACGGGCAATGGGCAACCGCTCTGCTCAATGGCGCCCTGCTGGGGTTTTTCTGCTATGCGACCTTCGATCTGACCAGCCAGGCGGTGTTCAAGACCTGGTCGACCAAATTGACGATCATCGACATGATCTGGGGCACATTCGCCACCGGGACGACAGCAGCGCTGACAGCCTATCTGGTACTCCGTTTCGTGAAGGCCTGACAGAAAGTCACCGCTTACGCTGCTCAGCCAGGCGCTGCATTCTGTCCGGCAGCAGCGACAGTATCTCCTGCTGCCGTTGCGCGGGTGCCGATGCCCATTCGGCAATTTCGGACAGGCTGCGCCCGCAGCCCACGCACAAGCTGCTCGGGCGATCGATGGTGCAAATATCATTGCAGGGAGATTTCATCGCGATGACAGCTGGTCCTCGATCTGCCCCAGGCGCTCCTTGCCGAAATACATCTCGCCGTCGACATAGATGGTCGGAATGCCGAAGGCACCGCGCTCGACGGCCTGTTCCGTGTTGTCGATCAGCGTCTGCTTGACCACCGGATCCTGCGTCCTCGCGAGCAGCTCCTGCCCGTCAAAGCCGGCATTGTGGAGAATCTTGCCCAGCGTGTCGGCATCCGTGACATCCAGACCCTGTTCCCAGATGGCGGGCAGCAACCTGTCGATGAAGCCGATCCGTTTTTCCGGTTCGAGCGCCACCAGCATCCGCTGCAGGGTGATGGTGTTGAACGGGAATTTCGGGTTCATCCGGAATTTCGTCAGGCCGTGCTTCCGGATGAACCGGTTCATCTCCAGCATCGCATAGTCATTCTTGCCTTTCACTTCGGCATCGCGAACGAACGGCGGCGCATTGCCGGTCAGCTTGTGCATGCCGCCGAGAAAGGCCGGGGTGACCTCGATGGTCGCAGCATATTTTTCGGCCAGGTCCTTCAGCGGCGACCAGATCAGATAGGCGTTGGGGCTCACGAAATCGAAAATCAGTTCAATCGTCTTGGTCATGCTGGTGCTCCTGCGGAGGCAGGAGCCCATCTCCCGCCCTGTCGTCCAGACGCAAATCCTGGCGACGACCCCGCCTTCACGCGGTCTGGAATCATTCCTTATAGCAGCGCGCAGAAACATCAATTCCCACTAGTCGAAATTGGTACAGGTCGTTAAAGGCGGTGCATGACAACAGACACGCTGATCGCAGAGCCCCGGATCTCCACCGAAACCGTGCGCGAGCACGGCCTCAACGCGGAGGAATATCAGCGCATATTGAATGCGCTCGGCCGCGAACCGAATATCACCGAGCTCGGCATCTTCTCGGTGATGTGGTCGGAACATTGTTCCTACAAGTCCTCGCGCCTGCATCTGAAGAAGCTCCCCACCACCGGCCCGCAGGTGATCTGCGGCCCGGGCGAGAATGCCGGGGTGATCGATATCGGCGACGGCCAGGCGGCGATCTTCAAGATGGAGAGCCACAACCATCCCTCCTATATCGAACCCTATCAGGGTGCGGCGACCGGCGTCGGCGGCATTTTGCGGGATGTCTTCACCATGGGCGCGCGGCCGGTTGCGAACCTCAACGCGCTGCGTTTCGGTCGGCCCGACCATCCCAAGATGAAGCATCTCGTGAAGGGCGTGGTCGCCGGCATCGGCGGCTACGGCAATTGCGTCGGCGTGCCGACGGTCGGCGGCGAGACCAATTTCGATCCCGCCTATGACGGCAATATCATCGTCAACGCGATGACCGTCGGCGTCGCCGATGCCGACAAGATTTTCTATTCCGCCGCCAGCGGCGTCGGCAATCCGATCGTCTATGTCGGCTCCAAGACCGGCCGCGACGGGATCCACGGCGCGACCATGGCGAGCGCCGAATTCGACGATGACAGCGACGAGAAGCGCCCGACCGTGCAGGTCGGCGACCCGTTCACCGAAAAGCTGCTGATCGAGGCCTGCCTCGAGCTGATGGCCAGCGACGCGATTGTCGCGATCCAGGACATGGGCGCGGCCGGCCTGACCAGCTCCAGCGTCGAGATGGCGACCAATGGCGAAGTCGGCATCATCCTCGACATGGACAAGGTGCCGTGCCGCGAAACCGGCATGACCGCTTACGAGATGATGCTCAGCGAATCGCAGGAACGCATGCTGATGGTGCTGAAACCCGGACGCGAGGAAATGGCCGAGGCGATCTTCACCAAATGGGAACTGGATTTCGCGGTGATCGGCGAAGTCACTGATACCCGCCGGATGGTGCTGACCCACAAGGGCGAAACCGTCTGCGACATTCCGCTTGGGCCCCTCGCGGACGATGCGCCGCTCTACGACCGTCCGCATCTGACCCGCGAGGAATATGCCGCGCATATCAACATCCAGCCGCTCGGCGATATACCGGAAAGCCCGGACATCGGCGCCGATCTGCTGAAGATGATGGCGAGCCCCGCGCTTGCCTCGCGCCGCTGGATCTGGGAACAATATGACAGCCAGGTCGGCGCCGACACCGCGCAGCGTTCGGGCGGCGATGCCGCAGTGGTCCGCGTGCACGGCACCAACAAGGGCCTCGCGATCACCACCGATTGCACGCCGCGCTACTGCAAGGCCGATCCCTATGAAGGCGGCAAGCAGGCGATCGCGGAAGCCTATCGCAATCTCTGCGCGGTCGGCGCAAGGCCGCTGGCGACCACCGACTGCATGAATTTCGGCAACCCCGAAAAGCCCCATATCATGGGGCAATTCGTCGGCTGCATCGAGGGCATGGCGGAAGCCTGCACCGCGCTCGACATGCCGATCGTCTCGGGCAATGTCAGCCTCTACAACGAAACCACCGGCGCCGACGGCATCAGCCACGCGATCCTGCCGACCCCGGCGATCGGCGCGGTCGGCCTGATCGACGATCTCGACACGATGATGACCATCGGCTTCAAGAATGAGGGCGACCATATCGCGACGGTCGGTTTTCACTATGAAGAGCTCGGCCAGTCGACCTGGCTGCGCGAAATCCACGGCCTGCAGGATGGCCCGCCGCCCAAGGTCGACCTCGAGGACGAGCTTTGGGCCGGCCAGGTCATTCGCGACCTGATCGCCGAAGGCAAGGTTACCGCCGTCCACGATATCAGCGATGGCGGCCTTGCCGTGGCGCTGGCCGAAATGGCTCTGGCCGGCAATCTCGGCGCCGAGATCGACACCATGACCACCGCCTTCGCCTTCAGCGAGGCGCAGGGCCGCTATGTCATCACCTATCGCGCCGACGCCGAACTGGACCGCGAAAAGGTGCCGTTCGAGAAGATCGGCGAGGTGAAGGGCGACCGGCTGGTGCTGAACGGACGTCCTGTCGCCGTGAGCGATCTGCGCACCGCCCACGAAAGCTTCTTCCGCGACTGGATGGAAGACTAGGCCGCCCGCCCCTCCGCCACGCTTCGCGTGGTCCCCTCCCCATGCCTGCGGCACGGGGAGGATATGTTTGACAGTTTCGTCTCGCATATCCCCAAATCGCAATAGCTCTGCTATATCTTTCCTCCCCGTTGCGCAGCAATGGAGAGGTGGCAGCCTGAAAGGCTGACGGAGGGGCCATGGCAAGAACAACAAGAAAGACTGTCCTGAAGGCGAGGCAACTCCGGAAAGCGATGAGCAAACCGGAAGTCATGCTATGGCAACTGCTGCGCAAGACACCCTCGGGCATCAGGTTCCGCCGGCAGCATCCGATTGGTCCCTATATCCTGGATTTCTATTGCCCGTCCGCCAAGCTGGCGATCGAAGTGGACGGCATGGCGCACGATATGGGCACGCACCCGGAGCACGACAGCCGGCGCGAGTGGGCGCTGTCTCAGGAGGGTGTCGAAATCATCCGGGTATCTGCGCAGGAAGTCCTGCATGACGCGGAAGATGTTGCGGATCGGATATTGCGATACGTGCGGAGTTTGCGCTAGGCCCCTCCGTCAGTCCTCCGGACTGCCAATTCCCCATGCCTGCGGCACAGGGAGGATGCACAAATAGCGACTGTTATGCTATATCTTTCCTCCCCGTTGCGCAGCAATGGGGAGGTGGCATCGCGCAGCGATGACGGAGGGGCCATGGCACTGGCAATCAAAAAGACCTTCCCAGAAGTCAGTCCCCCGCGGAATATGGAACCGCTCCGGTATCTTGCCGTTGATCCTGGTAATACAGCCCCTGATGACAATAGAAAAGGATGCCCATCATGACCGCAGGCTATTCCTCCACCCCGCTCGCCGAAAAACTTTCGCTCAAGAACGGGATGCGCGTCTGGTTCCTGGACATGCCCGACAGCGTTCGCGCGGAAATCGAGAAATATGGTCTCACCCTGTCGGAGGAGGAAGTGCCGACCCCCGGCCTCCACGCCGCCCATATTTTCATGACGGATCGGGCCGAGATGGAAGAGCAGCTGGGCATATTGCGCGACTTGATCGACCCCGCCGGCCATGTCTGGGTCAGCTGGCCAAAGAAGGCGGCCAAGGTCGAAACCGACATCACCGAGGACGTCATCCGCGAAGTCGCCCTGCCGATGGGCTTTGTCGATATCAAGGTCTGTGCCGTGAACGCGGTCTGGTCGGGCCTCAAGCTTGTGATCCGCAGGGAATTGCGCTGACCGGCTACGCCCCGCGCCGCGCCGCGTGCCAGCCGAGCGCGATGATCCAGGCCGCTTGCGTGACATAGACCAACAGCGCGCCATGCAGGTTCATGCTGATATGGCCGACGGCGAGCAGGGCCGCCGGCAGCAGGCCCGCCAGCCAGCCGGCGACAGCCAGGCTCCGCTGCGCTTCCTGCCACAGCCTGACCGAGATCATGGCAAAGGCCAGTCCGGTCGAGATCACGCCGAGCGTCGCCAGCGCCTGATTGGCTTCCCACGCAAGGGCAAAGATATCATGTCCGATTTCTCCGGACGGATAGCTGGCGAGCGATGGCGCGACAAAGCCGTTGATCGTCGCGGCACCCAGCCCGGCGAACGCCCCGGCGGCAAAAAACAGCATGCCGGTGGTCAGCAACAGGCCTCCTCCCCAACGGCGCGCGACGATCAGCAAGGCAGCAAGCTGGACGAGCAACACGACCTGCAGGCCGCCGTGGACCAGCGGCGTCATGATATCGCTGGCGCTGCTCGGATGCTGGGACATCAGCAGGATGGTCAACAGGCCGGTGCCGACCAGCGCCCATCCCGCTGCTCTGGTCTCTTGATCAACTGGTACATCCATTGCTACTTCTCCTCCGGCAGGTTTCGCAGCGAAAATGGGCCAGCAGAACGGGACGCACAATGAACATTGAGAGCAAAAAGTCCGATGCGCGGATCGCGACAAGGGCGCGTCTGGTCGCCGTCTTCAACCAGCTGCTGCTGGAAGACGAGGCTCCGCGCCCGAAAGTCGCCCGGATTATCGCGGAAGCCAATATTTCCCGCTCGACCTTCTATGACTATTTCGACGGCGTGGAAGAGCTGCTCAACGAAAGCCTGGCCGGCTTGCTGGGCGAAATCGCCAGGGCTCTGTTAGCACCGGGCGATACCCGGGAATTGGCCTGGTATTTCGACCATATCTGGCAAAACCGTTCGCGGGCCCGGGACATGCTTTCGGGAGTCCGAGGCGAGCGCGCGGAAGCGTTGCTGGCGCGTCAGTTCGAACGGCACCTGGCCGACCGGACGAACGGCAAGCTGCTTGCGATTCTGGCAGCCGGAACCGTCATGGCCGCTCTCAGAAACTGGGTGCGGGGAAGCGTTTCGGGATCACCGGAAATATTGGCCGGCAAGATAGAGCGCACGGTGGCCGCGGTGCTTGCTGCCAGCAAAAGCTGACGCCCGCATCAGATCAGGCCGGCTGCGCCAGCATATCATAGGGATCGATATCCCGGGCCCGGAACCGCGCATGGGCTTCGTGATAGAAATGCGGTGTCTTGATATGCAGCCGTTCCCGCAAGGCATCGAGCGGCTGGGCGAGCAGATCGGTGATCGACTCCTCGCTGATCCGCGGGCAGGCCTTGCCCATTTTCTGGGCTTCGCGGATCGCGCTGAAGATCGGCGCGTCGCTCTTGATCTGCTTCTTCATGTTCAGACCGGCCGCATAGGCGATGAATATATTGCCCAGCGAGGGGTTCTGGCCATAGGTGAACGCCAGCACACAGGCTTCGCCCAGTGCATCGCGGCCATAGCCGGTGAGGACGTGGAGCAGATCGTGGGTGTCGCGCTGCCGAAAGCCGTACCATTCGATCAGGTCGTGATATTTGCGCGGGCTGAAGCGGTCATATTCGGCGATCAGGCCGGCGGCGCTCAGCCCTTCCTTTTCCATGAAATCGCAATAGGCGTGGGCCAGACTGCCCTCGGGCATCTGGCGCAGGCGATCATGGTCGTCGAGCAACGGGGCAAGCGCGGGTTCGCTGGCCAGCAGTTCCTTGCCCCTGTCGCTTTCGACAAAGGCCTTCGCATCCTTGCGGAAACCGGGGCGCGGCAGAGATTCAAAGATATGGAACACCTGTTCGGTATCTTCCTTGTCCTTGATCAGCTCGCGGAAATGATGGAGCGCCTTCAGGGGACGAAAACGGGCGGCCGGGCGATCCGGGTTGATGAATGGCATGTCCGAATCACTCGGCGCCGAAAAGTCATGATCAATTTTCATGAGTCCCGGATAATCCTTATTAACATCAATGTCAATATAGATTCATCGCTTCCCCCCGGAACCCGGCTCGGCTAATCACCGACCGGTCCCAGCGGGGCCTTGCGAAAGGCTTTCCTGGCCCAGATCTGATCATCATTGCCCGACCCGGGGCGCGGGAGACGAAAATTGAAACCGCATGACAGCCTTCCCTATACACAGCTGCCGGATTATTCCGACGCGGAACGGATTGCCCGGTCCAGGGCCTTTTACGACGCGATCAGGACGCGCCGGACGTGCCGCTATTTCAGCGCGGAACCGGTTCCCCGCCCGGTCATCGAAAATGCAATTCTGGCCGCCGGGACCGCACCCAATGGCGCCAATCATCAACCCTGGCATTTTGCCGTGATCGAAACGCCTGAGAAGAAAAAGGCGCTGCGCACCGCCGCCGAAGAGGAAGAGCGCGCCTTCTACGCCAGCAAGGGCAGCGAAGAATGGCTCGAGGCGCTGGCACCGCTCGGCACCGACGCCGACAAGCCGTTTCTGGAGACCGCTCCTTATCTGATCGTCATTTTCGGCCAGCGCAAGGGCGGCATGAACCCCGGCGAGATGAAGCAGAATTATTATGTCAACGAGAGCGTCGGTATCGCCACCGGCATGCTGATCACGGCGCTGCACGACGCCGGCCTGGCGACGCTCACCCATACGCCCAATCCGATGAAATTCCTGAACCGGCTGTGCGAACGGCCGGCGCAAGAAAAACCGATGATGATACTGGTCGTCGGCAAGCCCGCCGCGGATGCCACGATTCCGCTGCACGCGACGATCAAGAAACCGCTCGACCAGATCGCCAGCTGGCTGTGACCAAATCCGGCCCCCGATATACCGTTCGTCCTGAGCTTGTCGAAGGACTTTGGCCAGGAGCTACCGCTGCGACTGACGGTGCTTCGACAAGCTCAGCACGAACGGCGTGCGCATGACTATAGCGACAAAAACCCCACGCTATCTTGAACTCGATGCCCTGCGCGGCTTTGCGGTCATGGGCATATTGCTGATGAATATCGTCGGCTTCTCGATGCCGGAAATGGCCTATGTCAGCCCGGCGGTCTATGGCGGCACCGACATGCCCGACGTCATTGTCTGGGCCCTGTCCTACATCTTCGTCGACGGCAAGATGCGCGGCCTGTTCACCATCCTGTTCGGCGCCAGCATGATGCTGATTATCGAGCGCGCGGAGGATAATGGCGAGAATGCCGCGCGCATCCATTTTTCCCGCATGGCGTGGCTGGCGGTCTTTGGCCTCGCGCATTTCTTCCTTCTATGGTTTGGCGATATCCTGTTCCTCTATGCCGCCGTCGGCTGTATCGCCTTTTTCCTCAGCGGCCTGACCGCCGAGGATCTGTTCCGGCGGGCGCTGCTCATCTTCGCGATCGGTTTTGTCGGCTATACATTCATGTTCGGCAGCCTGCTCCATCTGCAATATCAGGCCGGCCTTCCGGGAGCCAGCGCCGCCACGATCGACAGCCTGGCGCAGACTATCGCGGACTTTGATCCGGGACCCGCGGCCATCGCCGCCGATATTCGCCTGCATCGTTCCGGATTCCTTGCGATCGTCACGGCCAAATTCCGGGACGATCTCTTTCAGCCGCTGATCCTGCTGGCCTATAATCTGGCCGAGACCCTGCCGCTGATGATGATCGGCATGGCCCTCTACAAAAACGGCTTCATGACCGGGCAGTGGAGCGCCGCGGACTATCGCCGGCTGGGGACAAGGCTGACCGCGATCGGGGCCTTGATCCTGGCCGCAATAACATCGGGCCTGATCTACCGGGATTTCGACATATTGCTGATGCTGAACGCCAGCTATGCCTGGAACTGGCCGTCACAATTGCTGATGACGATCGGCTATGCCGCCCTGCTGATCGGGCTGATCCGGCAATCCGCCGCATCTGCTTGGATCCAGCGGGTTGCCGCGGTCGGCCGGGCCGCCTTCTCCAACTATCTCGGCACCAGCCTGCTGATGACCTTCCTCTTCTATGGCTGGGGACTGGGTCTATATGGATCGGTCGGGCGCGCGGAGCTTTACCTTTTCGTGGTCGCCGCCTGGGCGCTCATGCTGCTGTGGTCGAAGCCCTGGCTGAGCCATTTCCGTTACGGGCCGCTGGAATGGCTCTGGCGCAGCCTGGCCAGACGACGGGTTCAATCGTTGCGGATCACGAGGATCTCGAATTAGTGATATTTTGCTATTGCGATCTATTCTCATTAGCGATATACGAATCGCCGAGAGGAACGGAAATGGTTGTTTGCGTCTGTAATGCAATTAAGGAAAAAGACCTGAGAGCTGCCGTCCGCAGCGGAGCGGATCGGCCGTCGCAGGTCTATGCGCTGCTCGGTCGCAAGCCGAAATGCGGGCAATGCCTCGCCTTTGCCCAGACCATCATCCGTTCGGAAGTTGCGACCGCTTAGCATTCTCGTTATCAAATCGTTGAAATATTTATATTTTCTATCGAAGCTGCCCTTTCGCTTCGCGGATCGATACTGTATAACCGCAGGCAATCCATAGAGCCACCAGCGGGAAGGAAGCTGCCATGAAGGGCGATACCAAAGTCATCGAATTCCTCAACGAAGCGTTGAAGAACGAACTCACCGCGATCAACCAATATTGGCTGCACTATCGCATGCTCGACAACTGGGGTGTGACCAAGCTCGCCGAGTTCGAGCGGCACGAATCGATCGACGAGATGAAACATGCCGACAAGCTGGCAGAGCGGATTTTCTTTCTCGACGGACTGCCGAATTTCCAGTTGCTGGGCCGGTTGAAGATCGGCGAAACGGTAGAGGAAGTCCTCAAGGCCGATCTCGAGCTGGAATATGAAGCGCTGCCGATGCTCAAGGACGCCATCGAATATTGCGAAAGCGTCCGCGACTATGTCAGCCGCGACCTGTTTGCCGAAATCCTGGAAAGCGAGGAAGACCATGTCGATACGCTGGAACAACAGTTCGACATGATCGAACGCATGGGAATCGAGAACTATATCCAGCTGCAGTCGAAACCGGCCGAAGGATCCTGATCAGCCCAGCAGGCGACCAAAGCCGAGCGGGTGGCGTTCGTGGACGATCGGGCTTGCGTCCTCTTCGAGCAGGGCCAGCGTTTCCTCGAACATGGGCCGTAGCGCGACCACCGTTTCCAGCACCTCGTCCGGCGTGTCATGATGCTCCACGCAGGCGCGGGCCGTCATCTCTATCGTTTCTGCCGCAACCCACAGCCGCAAGGCGCCAAATTGCAGCGCCTCTCCCTTGAGCTTGTGCGCGGCCATGACCATCGCGACGGGGTCCTTTGCGCGCATGGCCGCTTCGATCTTGTTGACCGAATCGGTGCCATCCTCCCGGAAATAACCGAGAATACGCACGAAATTGGGACCGAGCGCAGAGCGGGTTGCATTGCAAACCGTCCAGTCAATCAATTCGCTTTCCAATGGCGCCACCGGCCGCTCCTGACAATTTAGCGAAAATCCGCTACTCGGGCTGCAATCTAGCGCCAAACCGGTAAAGACTTTGTTACCGGTTCAAAAAAAATTAACCACGATTGGTCCCGGCTTTTGCGGTGCCGCGATAGGATCAGTCTTTTTCGTGATAGGGGTTTTTCGGGGCCCGGATGATCAGCCGCACCGGCACGCCGCCAAAACCGAGTTCGCGGCGAATGCCGTTGACCAGATAGCGCCGATAGCTTTCCGGCAGCTCGTCGATCCGCGTGCCGAAGATCACGAAGGATGGCGGACGGGTCTTGGCCTGGGTGATATAGCGCAGCTTGATCCGCTTGCCGCCCGGAGCCGGCGGCGGATTTTCGGTGATGGCATCCTCGAACCAGCGGTTGAGCTTGCCGGTCGATACGCGCTGCGACCAGATCCGGCGGGCCTGGAACGCGGCCTTCATCAGCTGGTCGATACCCTTGCCGGTAAAGGCCGAGACGGCCACCAGCGGCACGTCGCGCACCTGCGCGAGACCGTCGTTCAGCGCCGCCCGGATACCGTTGAACAATTTGCTCGGGCCTTCGGCGACATCCCATTTGTTGATCCCGATGATCAGGCAGCGGCCCTCCTGGATCGCATGATCCGCGATCCGCAGGTCCTGGGCCTCCAGCCCCTTGGTCGCATCGAGCAGCAGGACCACCACTTCGGCAAAATCCACCGCGTGGCGAGCATCGGCGACCGCCAGCTTCTCCAGCTTGTCATTGACCTTGGCACGCTTGCGCATGCCGGCGGTGTCGATCAGCCGGACCCGGCGGTCGGGCTCGATGCCATCGAGCTTTTCTTCCTCGGTCAGCTCGTCATCATGCCAGATCCAGTCGACCGTGATGCTGTCGCGGGTAATGCCCGCTTCCGGACCGGTGATCATCCGGTCTTCGTCCAGCATCTTGTTGATCAGGGTCGACTTGCCTGCATTCGGACGTCCGACAATGGCCAGTTTCAGCGGCGCGGATTCGTCGGTCGGATCATCCGTCTCCGCCGCCTTGAAATTCTCGACATAGGGTCGGATCGCCTGGAACAGGTCGGCCATGCCCTCGCCATGTTCCGCACTGAACGGAATCGGATCGCCAAAACCGAGCGCATAGCTTTCCAGGATCCCGGATTCCGCTGCTCTGCCCTCGGCCTTGTTGACCAGCAAAATCACCGGCGTCTTCGCGCTGCGGAGCCAGCGGGCAATTTCCTCGTCGAGCGGCGTGAGCCCGGCGCGACCGTCGATCACGAAGATCGCGAGCTCCGCTCCGGCGACCGCCATTTCGGTCTGCTTGCGCATCCGTCCGGGCAGGCTCTTGGCATCTTCATTTTCATAGCCCGCGGTGTCGACGACGTTGAACTCGAGACCCAGAAGATTGGCAGCGCCCTCGCGGCGGTCACGCGTGACCCCGGGCATGTCGTCGACGAGCGCCAGCTTCTTGCCAACCAGTCGGTTGAACAGCGTCGATTTGCCGACATTGGGTCGACCTATGATTGCAATATTGGGCAGCATAAAGCCGGTCCCTGTCCTTTGGTTCTGTTCCTCAGCGGAACGCGGTAATACGGCCGCTGTCGTCGAGAATATATAGCATGCCACCGGCAACGACTGGCGGCAGCGAAATGCCGTCGTCCAGTTCGAACAAGGTCTGGCTCGATCCCTCGCCCGGAGAAACCGCTACAACCTCGCCTTCGGTATTGGCAACAATCAGACGATTGCCGGCGAGGATCGGCCCCGTCCAGTTGATCGGATTTTTCTTCTTCTCGTCATTCTTGTAGGCGGCAAGCTGGCTGATCCAGCGAACCTTCCCGTTCGGCCGGGCGATGCACAGCAGCTTCGCATCATCGGTCAGCACGAACACCCATTCGCCGGCCACAACCGGCGTGGTGATTCCGGCGATATTCAATTCCCAGATCCGCTGGCCGGTCACCAGTTCATAGGCCGCCATGCGGCCGCCCTGGCCGAGCGCGAATACGCGGCCGCGGTCGATCACCGGATCGGCGTCGATATCGGAAAGGGTCGCAACGGAAGTCGAAATGCTGGTCCGCGCCAGCGCATCGTTCCAGAGATTGCGACCGTTCTCGTACCGATAGGCGGTCAGTTCGCCCGAACTATAGCCGGCAACCACCGTGCCCTGGCCGGCCGCAGGCGCGGCGACCCCAAAAATTCCGGCCAGACCGACGGTCCCGGCTTCGTTCCACTGCACCGAACCGTCCAGCATGTTGAGCGCGTAAATCTGGTTGTCCTGGGTCATCACATAGACATTGCCGTTGGAAATGGTCGGCGAGCCGCGCAGCGGTCCGGCGGGACGCACTTTCCATATCTCGCTGCCATCAGCCGCGTTCAGCGCCACAACATCGCCGACGCCGTTGGTGGCATAGACGATCTTGTCGAACACGCTCACACCGCCGCCGAACAGCGACGATTCGCCGTCGCCCTTGACGTCCATCTGGACAGACCAGATTTTCGCGCCGGTGGCGGCATCAAAGGCATGAACCGTGGCCTCGGTGTCCGTGACGTACAGGCGGCCACCGGAGACGACCGGAGCAGATGCCAGCCGTGCCCGCTTGCTTGTACCGGCGATACTGGCGGTCCAGACTCGCGAAAGATTGTCCCCCAGCGCGACATGGCCGATCGACTTGCTCGCGTTGCCGCCCGACTGCGCCCATTCGCTGTTCGCGACCGGAGCCGGCAGGATCACCGCGATCGAGGCCAGAGCGGGATCGACTTCCGCGCCGCTTTCTCCGCTCAGGATCGGCGTGCGCTTGCCGAGCGTCGGCGTGTTCTTCTTGTCTTCGCCATCGCCGCCACCCAATATGCCGCAGCCCGAGAGCAGGGACAGGGCGAGCAGGCTGGCCATCAGTTTCTTACCGGAAATCATTCCTTGGACTCTCCTTCGGCCGCAACCGCCTTGAGCGGCGCGACCTTTTTGTCATCACTGTCCAGCTCGACAGCGTCAATGCCTTCGACACCCGCCATTTGCAAGGCACGCGACCGGATCGTGGGCGGGACATTGTCATCCTTGGCGAGCTGCGCGAACAGCGGCCCAGCCAGATCGGACTTGCCCATGTTCAGATAGGATACAGCGACCATTTCGCCGGCGCTGCCGAACCAGGGGTTGCCCGGTACCGCCAGCGGTTTCAGCCGGTCGATCACCTGCTGAGGCTTGAGCGTGTCGAATTCGGCCGTGGTCTGACGGATCAGCGCGAGATCGCGGAACGGCTTGGGCAGGCTGTCATCGGCAGCGACCTTGGCATAGCCCTCGATCGCCTTTTTCGGATTGTCCTTTTCCAGGGCAATATTCGCCTGCAGCAATTGCGCGGCAGCCCGGTAGCCCGGCTGCTCGGCTTCCATCAGCGGTTCGAGCGCTTTCGAGGCACCATCCAGATTATTCTGGCGGATACTGTCGATGGCCGCGACATATTCCTCGCTGCGCAGACCCGAATTCTCATTCTGGCTGTTCTGATAGAATATCCAGCCGGCCAGCGCACCGAGGCCGACGATCACCGCGACAAAGATCCAGATGCCATAGCGGGTGGCAAAATTCTTCAGCTGGTCTTCGCGCACCGCTTCGTCGACTTCGCGCAGGAAAACCTGTTCCTGGCGGTCTGGCTGTTCTTCCGGTGCCTTGTCTTTGTCTTTGGCCAATGCGGCTTCCTCAATCTTTGTACGCGCGCCCCTCCACCAGTCCGGTGAAGCGGATTTGCAATGGGCTGTCCTTTAGCGTCCGTTCTGGCAAATGTAAAAGTCTATTGACCATTTCCACAGGCTGAACGGCCGATCCGGCAACCGCGATAATTTTCGCTATTTTTTCGGCTGATAGAGCTGGTCCGGCCCCGGAAAGCTGCGCTCCCTGACCTCTCCGGCATATTGTTCGGCGGCCTGGTCGATTTGCTCGGCAATATTGTGATAGCGTTTCACGAAGCGGGCCGTGCGGTCGAACATGCCGAGCATGTCTTCGGTCACCAGCACCTGGCCGTCGCATTGCGCCGATGCACCGATGCCGATGGTGATGGCGTTCACGGCCTTTGTCGCCTCGATCGCGATCGGCTCCAGCACCCCTTCCAGAACGATCGCAAAGGCACCGGCCTGGTCGAGCGCCAACGCGTCACCGACAATCTTCTTCGCTTCCGCATCGTCGCGGCCGCGGGCGGCATAGCCGCCAAGGACATTGATCGCCTGCGGCGTGAGGCCGACATGGCCAATCACGGGAATGCCGCGCTGCACGAGGAACGCGACGGTCTCGGCCATCACCTCCCCACCTTCCAGCTTCACGGCAGCCGCGCCGGTCTGCTTCAGGATATGGGCAGCGCTCTCATAGGCCTGTTCCGGTGAGCGTTCGTAGGACCCGAAGGGCATGTCGACGACCACAACGCTGTGATAGCTGCCCCGGACCACCGCCGCGCCATGGTTGCACATCATGTCGAGCGTCACCGGAATGGTCGAGTCGAGACCATAGATGACCTGCGCCAGCGAATCGCCGACCAGCAGCATATCGCAATGCGCGTCGAGCAGCTGCGCCGTCCGCGCGGTATAGGCGGTCAGCATGACCACCGGCTCCGCGGTGACGCCATCAACCTTCCGGCCCTGGATCTTGGGAACAGACAGGCGCCGCATCGGCTGCGGGCGCGGATTGGCGCGACTGGTGGACGTATCGAGTTTGAAGGTCGTGGACATGGCAAACCTCAGCAGTAATAGTGATAGACCGGCCCTGATAAGCGAGGCTGGCCGATAAGGCCAGCCTCGCGGTTATCGCTCTATCGCCGCCGCCGCGACCCCGGGATTGTCGCTGAACAGACCGTCGACTCCGGCCGCGACAAAGGCGCGCACCTCGCCGGCCAGATCGCCGGCCGCGCGCGGATCGATACCGCTCTTGAAATCGGTCGGCAGGAAGTAGTTTTCCCGGCGAAAGGTCCAGGGATGGACGACCAGGCCTGCCTTGTGCGCCGCCGCGACCAGCCCGGTCGGTGTGCCCAGCTGGCCAATGGCGTTGCGGCCGATCACCAGGTCTTTCGACGGCCCGATCCCGTCCGCATAGCTGGCGATTTTTTTCAGACCATCCGCCGTGATCATCGCGGCATACGTCTGTACGTCGATATCAGGCGGACCGGCTTCGCTGGCGACCAGCTGCACCAGCCGGATATCGGTTTTGCTCTTGAGGGCAATAAGATTGCCAACCTCGAACGACTGGATAAAGACCGGATCGGCTTTGCCAGCATAGCCATATTGTTCCAGCAATTTGAGCATGGGCTCGTCGTGACTAAGCCCCAAAGCCTTGAAATAGCTTGGGTGCTTGGTTTCCGGATAGACACCGACCCGTTTTCCGCCTTGGCCTTGATGCGCCTGCAGCAGTTGCAATATTTCCTCGAAGGTCGGTATTTCGAACCGGCCGTCATAGGCCGCGTTGGCCGCCCGCAATTGTGGCAGCCGCTCTTTCGCCCGCAGCGTCTTCAGTTCGGCGAGAGTGAAATCTTCGGTGAACCAGCCTTCGTGGCGCTCGCCGTCGATCGTCTTGATCGTCTTGCGCCCGGCGAATTCCGGCCTGTCGGCCACATCGGTGGTTTCGCTGATCTCGTTCTCGTGCCGCGCGACCAGCACGCCGTCCCTGGTCAGCACCAGATCGGGCTCGATAAAATCCGCGCCCTGCTCGATCGCCAGTTCATAGGAAGCAAGCGTGTGCTCCGGGCGCTCGCCGCTGGCACCGCGATGGGCGATGATGACCGGGGGATCGCCGCTCAATGTTGCCACGCGCATCTTCGATTCTCCGTTCGCCTCTGCCTGGACGCCGCAACCGGCCAATAACAGGAAGATGATGGAGCTGAAAGCAACGCGGAGGTTCATGACTAGCCGACCTCGACGCCTTTCCAGAAGGCGATCCGCCCGGCTATTTCGTTGGCCGCCGCCTTCGGGGACGGATAATACCAGGCCGCATCCTCGTTGATTTCACCGGCGACGATCAGCGAGTGATAGGACGCATCGCCCTTCCACGGACAGTGACTGGTGGTGTCGCTGTGCATGAGATATTTCGACCAGACCGAATCGCGCGGAAAATAATGATTGCCCTCGACCACCACCGTCTGGTCGCTCTCCGCAATCACCACATCATTCCATTTTGCCTGAACCATATCGAAATCCTTTTCATCTCCGCCAAACAGCGTCAATCGAGATCGTCTGCCGCGTTGCGCTTTTGCCCGGAAAGCGCATCCGGACTCGGCTGATGGAATAGGTGGCAAGCCGTCGCTTGACGATACGGCCATGGGGGCGGGATCGCATATCGCGACGACCGGGATTCGCATCCCGCCGGCGGAAAAACCCCCTAGCTGTTGCGCGCGGCCAGTCCGGCGGCCTCATAGTCCGAAGCCTTGAACCCGACGACCAGTTCGTCGCCATGCTCCAGCACCGGGCGTTTGATCATGCTGGGGTTTTCCGCCATCACCATCACCGCGGTATCGTCGCCGATATTTTCCTTCACCATGTCGGGCAGCTTGCGAAAGGTCGTGCCGCGCTTGTTGACCAGCGCTTCCCAGCCGACCTGCATCACCCACATTTCCAGCTTTTCCTTGGTAATTCCGGACTTTTTATAGTCATGGAACACATAGCTGATCCCATTGCGTTCCATCCAGTTGCGCGCCTTCTTGACCGTATCGCAATTTGAAATGCCATACATCTTGGTTTCGTTACTCATCACTTTGTTCCTGTTTCTGCTGCGCTTTGACCCAGAGGCAGATGTCAGAGACCGGACATCGGTCACATTTGGGACTCCGGGAAGTGCAGATTCGCTTCCCGAACTGAATTAGCCAGAAATGCCCGTCGCGCAAGGCCCAATCCGGGCTGCGCTCCTCCAGCTGCTGCGCGGTCTTGTCCGCCGTTCTCGCATCGGTCAGGCCGATACGGTTGCAGACCCGGTGCACATGGGTGTCGACGGCGATCACGTCGGCACCAAAGGTGAAGCTCATCACAATATCGGCGCACTTCCTGCCGATGCCGGGCATCGTCAGCAGCCCTTCCCGCGTATCGGGCACGACCCCGCCATGCTCGGCCAGCAGATGCTGACAGAATTTCCGGATGCTGCGGGTCTTTACATTATAGAGTCCGCACGGCCTGATCGCCGCCGCAATATCAGGATCATCCAGCGCCAGCATCTCTTCCGGTGTCTCCGCCAATGCAAATAGGGCGGCCGCGGCCCTGGCGGTATTGCGGTCCAGCGACTGCGCCGACAGCATGCAGGAAATGCAGGAGCGAAAGGCATCCGGCTGTCCCTTGGGTCCCTTGGCATCGGCTGTGCGGCCAGGCATTGCTGCGGCGAGGCGGCGGTAGACCGTCTCGATCTGATCTGGTGCGAGGCTATCGGCCATGGTCACAATCGCTGCGCACCGGACAAGCGGGACAATCGGGCTGTTTCGGACGGCAGACCGTCTGCGCCAGCCTTTTGCCGAGCAAATGATGCTCGTCAATATCTTCCGCCGTCCATTCGGGCGGCAAGACCGGCATCAGCGCGTCATAGGCGCGCGCGGTGTCGGCCCTGGCCGGCACCAGCCCCATCCGCTGCACCACCCGGCGATGCCCGGAATCCAGCACCAGCGCCTTGCGGTTGAAGTAACTGGTATTCATCACGCCGGCGCTAATCTTGCGCGCAACCCCGGGCAGCCGCTCGAGCCACGCCATGGCCTCGGCGGTGTCGAGCTTGTCCAGATGGTCCAGCGTCACGCTACCGCGTTGTCTGATGATCTCCTGCAGGCATGTTTTCAGGCGTTCTGCCGCCATCGCCGGAAAGGTGGCGGTCTTCAGGCTGCGGGTGAGCGCGCCGAGATCCGCGTTGGCAACCTGCTCCCATGTCCCGTAGTCCGCAATCAGCCGGTCGCTGTTCTCGTTGGACACCGCCGTCTTCGCGCGTGCCCCGATCACGCCCTGCACCAGCGTCCAGACCGGATCGCGGCGCTTGTCGTCCGGGCGGATTATGCGGCCGAACGCGCTGATCAGCCGGCTGTGCATCCGCCGTGATATTTCTGTTCGCTGGTCGGCCCCAAGGTCAAGTTGCATCACCGGCATATGGGTCGACCCGCGGCAAGTCGCAAGATACCCGTTGTTGCGCGCCCCTTCAATGGAGCCAGGCGAAGGACCGTTTCAGAAAGGCCAGGCCGTTTTCGCGCTGAATTTCGCCGTGCGCCATGACCACCCGGCGGGGATTCCAGGCGAGCAGGCGGTCGCGGGCGGCCCGCGTGGCCTCGCGCCGGATGAAGGAAAGCCGCCATTCGAGCGGCGCCTGGCCCTTGCCTTCGGTGATCCCCCAGGGCTTGGCAATCCAGCGCTTCCACCCCTTCCAGTATCTGCGAATGAACGCTTCACTGAAATTTTCGCACAGGTCGGCGAGGATGGCAGTTTGCGATGGCCGGTGGAGGAAGACAATCTCGTCCATCACCGGCGAACCGTCGAACCAGATCTGGTCTATCGCACCTTCCCAGGCGGCGGGCGGTTCATTTTCCAGCGGCGCCTCGAAGGTCAGGTCCGGTCGCTTGCGGATCGTCGATGCCGGCCCCCAGAGAGCCGCGTCCGGCCAGACCGCTTTCCAGTCCTGCAGGTAAAGATGATGGATCTTGTTGGGGCTGACCAGATGCATCGGCCTGCCGATCCGGTCGATTGCCGTCTTCAGCGCCGGCGTCAGCGCGACCGGCGACCAGCACCACAGAGCGCCGCTGGCGAGCCGGACGATCACGCTGCGCGTCGGATAGGGAAAACCATGGAAATCAACGATATCGCCTTCCGCGACCCAGATATTCTCGGCCAGTTTTTCCATCGCCTGTTCGCTACCTCAATCCAGCCTCTTTCCGATCGTCACCACCGGCTGTACCTCATAACCCAGTGCCTTGTAAAAGCCGATCGCCGGTTCATTGTTGTCGCGCACCATGAGCTGGATTTTCGGGGCGCCGCGGTCTTGAAGCCATGCTTCGGCAGCCTCCATCAGCACCCGGCCCAGTCCATGGCCGCGATGGTCCGGCGCAACTCCCAGATAATAGACCCAGCCGCGATGACCGTCATCGCCGACCATCACGGTCGCCGCCAGCTGCCCCTCTTGCTCCAGCACGAAAATGTCCGAACCCGCTCCGGCCACTGCCCGCGCAAAATCGGTGGCGGCGTCGTTCCAGGGCCGGGTGAGGCCGCAAGCCTCCCACAACGCGATCACCGCCGCGCGATCCTCGCCTCTGGCACGCCGGATCATCGCCTAGATATCGACGATGATCTTGCCGAAATGCTTGCCCGATTCCTGGTGACGGAAGGCCTCGGCGAGATCGGCGAGCGGGAAATGCTTGTCGAGCACCGGCTTGATGCCATTGGCCTCGATCGCCGCGATCATGTCGATCTGCTGCGCCCGGCTACCGACCGTCAGCCCCTGCACGCGCAGGTTTTTCGCCATCAGCAGCGCCGTCTGCACCGGACCGGCAAAACCGGTCAGCACGCCAATCAGAGCGACATGGCCACCGATCCGGGTGGCCATCATCGACTGGTCGAGCGTGCCCGGCCCGCCGATCTCGACGACGCAATCGACGCCCTTGCCGCCGGTCAGTTCGAGCACCTTGGGTCCCCAGGCCTCGACCTCCTTGTAGTTGATCAGATGGTCTGCGCCCATCGCCTTCAGCCGCTCGAGCTTGTCGTTGGACGAGGAGGTCGCGATCACCGTCGCGCCAGCCGCCTTGGCGAATTGCAAGGCGAAGATCGAGACGCCGCCGGTGCCCTGTACCAGCACCGTGTCGCCCGGCTTCACGCAGCCATCGCAAAACAGCGCCCGCCAGGCAGTCAGTCCCGCGCAGGTCAGGGTCGCCGCCTCGGCAGCGCTATAGCCCTTGGGTGCGTGCGTCCATGATGTCGCGGGGCCCACGGCCTGTTCGACCGCATAGCCGTCGATGCCGTCGCCGGGCACGCGCTTGAACCCGCCCTCGGGCGGCGCGCCGTCGAGCCACTCGGGGAAGAAGGTCGAGACCACCGCATCGCCGACCGCGAACTCGCTGACGCCCTCGCCGACGGCGGTAACCTCGCC
This sequence comes from uncultured Sphingomonadales bacterium, assembly GCA_964022135.1. GTDB lineage: Bacteria > Pseudomonadota > Alphaproteobacteria > Sphingomonadales > Sphingomonadaceae > Parasphingorhabdus. Next base: position 67,195 of record CAXIBD010000005.1, read on the forward strand.
CGCTCCATCGGACATCGGAATGCGGTTCTCGGCGGTCGGGATCATCCCCTTGACCACCGCATAGTCATGATAGTTGAGACTGGACGCGCGCAGTCGCACCGCGATCTCGCCGGGCCCGGGGGCAGCGGGATCGGGCAGGTCGACCAGAGTCAGATTGTCGAGCGACGCGGGGGCTTTGAGCTGGATGGCCTTCATGGGTTAACTCTCCTGTTTTTAATTGATCAATTAAAAACAGGCTTAGTATCGGGCCGACCGCTGGTCAAGTTCGACCGGCACATTCGGCTCCCATCCCCGCGCCCTGGACTAGCGGCTCAGCTGACCCCGGATCGCGCCGACCGGATATTCCGCCGTATGCACATTGACATAGAAATCCGACGGATTGCCTTCGATCCGGTCCTGCGTCCATTCCGAGCCGTTGGCGCAGCCCTTGTAGCCGCCTTCATTGGCGGGACGCAGCGTGAACACCGGCGGACCATTGGTACCGCGAACACCGCGGTGGATATGGGCCGCGGTGATCGGCCCGATCCCGCGAATCTGGTTGAGGTCCCAGCAGATCTGGTTGAACTCGTCGGATATCGAGATTTCGGCGCGGCCATAGCCATCGGGATCGCCGCCGCCCACTTCCTCGCTACCGAGCAGGGTCGCGCGGTAGGTATCCGCGGCGCGTTCCGCGATCTTCTCTTCGACCGTGGCGCACCCGGCAAGCACGGCGGTGCCAAGGCCCGCCAGCAGCAGATTTTGCAGTTTGATCATTTTTTCTCTCCTGTTCGCTCGCGTCTCATGCGCGAGAGCAACAGAGGGATAACGAGCGAGGACCGTTCGGGTTCCGCCGGCACCGGTTCTTGGCGCCTCGGCGGCCTTCGACAGGCTCAGGACGAACGGGAGGGAGGGAATTCTGGAAAAGGTCCGATCACAACCATCTCCGTTCGTGCTGAGCCTGTCGAAGGACCGAGGCGTTCACGAAGCCAGACTGGTCACCCTTGGCTCGCCAATTCAGGTCCTTGCGTCGCCGAATGTTTCGGGCGGACGTCTCCCCCGGACATCCGCTCTTCCCGCGTCACTCCCACTCAATAGTCCCCGGCGGCTTGCTGGTATAATCGTAAACCACCCGGTTGATCCCCTTGACCTCGTTGACGATCCGCGTCGACACGCGGGTCAGGAAGCTGGCGTCGAAGGGGTAGACATCGGCGGTCATGCCGTCGGTGCTGGTCACCGCGCGCAGGCCGCAGACATTGTCATAGGTGCGGCTGTCGCCCATCACGCCGACCGTCTTGACCGGCAGCAATACGGCAAAGGCCTGCCAGATCGCGTCGTACAGGCCGGCGCTCCGGATTTCCTCGAGATAGATCGCATCCGCCTTGCGCAATATATCACAGCGTTCCTTGGTCACCTCGCCGGGAATGCGGATCGCAAGGCCCGGGCCGGGAAAGGGATGGCGGCCGACAAACTGGTCGTTCAGGCCCAGCTCGCGGCCGAGATCGCGGACCTCGTCCTTGAACAGCTCGCGCAGCGGTTCGACCAGCTTCATCCGCGCGGGCAGGCCGCCGACATTGTGGTGCGACTTGATCGTCACGCTCGGCCCGCCGGTAAAGCTGACGCTCTCGATCACGTCGGGATAGAGCGTGCCCTGGGCGAGGAAATCGGCGCCGCCGACCCGGGCGGCTTCCTCGTCGAACACCTCGATAAATTCGCCGCCGATGAACTTGCGCTTCTTCTCGGGATCGGTCTCGCCGGCCAGGCCCTTCATGAAGCGCGCCTCGGCATCGACCACCACCAGCGGGATATTATAATGGTCGCGGAACAAAGTCTCGACCTGCTCGCGCTCGTTCAGCCGCAGCAGGCCGTGGTCGACAAAGACGCAGGTCAGCTGGTCGCCGATCGCCTCGTGGATCAGGATCGCCGCGACCGAGCTGTCGACGCCGCCGGACAGGCCGCAGATGACCTTCTTGTCGCCGACCTGTTCGCGAATCTCGGCGATCTTGGCGTCCTTGTACTCCGCCATCGTCCAGTCGCCGGCCAGCCCGCAGACATGACGGACAAAATTGGCGATCAGCTTCGCGCCGTCGGGCGTGTGCACGACCTCGGGGTGGAACTGGGTGCCATAATAACGCCGCTCGTCATCGGCGATCAGCGCGAACGGCGCGCCGTCGCTGGTCGCCACGATCCGGAAGCCCGGCGCGAAGCGGGTGACCTTGTCGCCATGGCTCATCCACACCTGGTGTCGCTCGCCGACCTCCCAGAGGCCATCGAACAGCACGCAGCCCTCGGTGACGGTCAGATAGGCGCGGCCGAACTCGCCGCCCCTGCTTAAATCATCGGGGCCGGTCTCGTGCCCTGGCCGTACCTCGCCGCCGAGTTGGTGCGTCATCACCTGCTGGCCGTAGCAGATGCCGAGGATCGGCAGGCCGCTGTCGAACAGGATCTGCGGGGCGCGCGGGCTGCCTTCGTCGGGCACGCCGGCCGGCGACCCCGACAGGATGATGCCCTTGGGCTTCAGCCGGTGAAAGGCCTCCTCGGCGCTGTTGAACGGCGCGATTTCCGAATAGACCCCGGCCTCGCGGACCCGGCGGGCGATAAGCTGCGTGACCTGCGAGCCGAAATCGACGATCAGGATGGTTTCTTCATGAGCAATGGACATGGCTAAAGCGCTTAGTGGGCCGCCCCTTTTGAGTCCAGCGCGATTGTCCCTGCCACGGCAAAAGGCGGTGCTTTGTCAGCCCCCGCCCAGTTCGCCGAGAAAGACCGCCAGCACCACGCCCAGCGCCGTCGCGACGCCGGCCATATGATGGTCCTCCTTGTATGCCTGGGGAAACACCTCGGTCGCCAGCGACGCGACCACCGCACCGGCGGCAAAGCAGCGGGTCGCGGCCAGGAAATGCGGCGACACACCCTCCAGCGCGATGTTGCCGACGATTGCCGCTCCCGACAGGATCGCCGCAGTCGCGGCCCACAGGCCGAGTATCTTGGCCCTGGAATGGCCCTCGCCGGCCATCTGCTTGGCGCCGCCAGCCGCTTCCGGCAGGTTGGAGAGCAGGATCGACCCAGCCAGCGCCGCCACCTCGATCGGCTTGGCGCCGATCAGCGCGACCCCCAGCGCCAGATTTTCCGGTATGCCGTCGAGAGTGATCGCGGCGAGCAGGCCGCCACCGTCATCCGAACCCCATTTCTCGTCGATCCAGTAATCGACCACGGAAAACACGATAGCACCGGCGGCCACGGCGCCCAGCCCGACCCACATATTGCTCTGCTCCAGGGATGGTTCGATCAGCTCGGTCACCAGCGAGACGATCAGCGCACCGCCGGCCAGCGCGATGACAAAGCCTTGGGTTTCGGTCGAAAGTTTGCCGTAAATGCCCCACAGCGCGCCGGCTATTAGCGCGGCCGACACCACCGCGACGACAAGAAAGGTCATCAGCATAAGACGGTAACGCGCTTCCGCAAACTAGGTTGCGTGCCCCTGCTGCACAGGGGCACCAGACCTATCCCTCGGCCATGTCGCGCAGCTCGGTCTTCAGGATCTTGCCGATATGGCTGCGCGGCAGTTCGTCGATCAGGCGCAGTTCGGACAAGCGCTGGGTCTTGCCGAGCCCGGCATTGGTCGCGGTCTTCAGTGCTTCCAGATCGAGCGTCACCCCCGCCTCGGCGACCACAAAGCCGACCGGCGTCTCGCCCCATTGCCGCGAGGCGACGCCGACCACCGCGGCATCGGCGACGCCCGGCTGCGCCATCAGCGCCTCCTCGAGATCGCGCGGATAGATATTGAAGCCGCCGGAGATGATCATGTCCTTGGTCCGGCCCATCAGGGTGATAAAGCCGTCCGCGTCGACCCTACCGATATCGCCCATCCGCTGCCAGCGCTCGCCATTCTCGTCATACCAGCTGGCTTCCTCGGTCTTCTCCGGCTGGTTCTTGTAGCCCGACATCATCGTCTGCGACCGGCCGACCAGCTCGCCCATTTTGCCCGGCGGCAGCCGGTTGAGCTGCTCGTCGACGGTGATCACCTCGCTGCCGCCCCAGGCGATGCCGACGGTGTGCAGCTTGTCCGGATGCTCATGGCAAAGCAACAGGCAGACGACCCCGCCCTCGGTCATCGAGTAGATCTCGATCAGCCCGCCCGGCATCCGGTCGAGCACCTCGCGCTTCAGCTCCGCCGAGAAAGGCGCGCTGGTGCAATATTTGTGGGTCAGGCTGGCGAGGTCATAATTGTCAAAGCCCTCGAAATCCATCAGCCGCTGATATTGCACCGGCACCAGCATGGTGTGGCTGGCGCGATGCTGCTGGGCGAGTTCCAGCCAGCGCTGGCAATCGAACTTGCCCATCAGCACCACCGTCCCGCCATAGGCAATGGTCGGGGTGAACAGCGCCAGCGTGGTATTCGAATAGAGCGGCGTCGACAGCAGGGTGACCTGCCTCGGCTGGCCATAGCCGGTGCCCTCGCCGACCGCGGCATGATACCAGCGCATCTGGCGGCTGTGGACAATGCCCTTGGGCGTGCCGGTGGTGCCGCTGGAATAGATGATATTGTAAGGGTCTTTCGGACCGACATCCGGATCAGCGGGCGTTGCGCCTTCTGCCGCCATCCAGTCATGCATCAGCGGCGCGCCGTCCGCCGCCGCGTCCATCATGATGTGCTTGAGCGCCGGCAATGGTTCGCCGCTGTCCAGCAGCTCCGCCCGCTTGGCGCTATCAATAAACAAGTGCATCGCGCCGCTGTCCGCCATCATATTGGCCAGCTGCTTTGGCGTCGCCGAAGTGGTCAGCGGTGCCGCGCAACCGCCGGCCACAATCGCCCCGAGATAGGCCAGCGCATAGCGCACCGTCGTCGTCCCGAGGATCGCCACCGCCTGCCCCTTCTGCAGCCCGTCCGCCTGCAGCTGCGCCGCGATCCGGTTGACCAGCGCCGCGGTCTCGGCCCAGCTGAGCTTCTCCGCGCTGTCATCCAGCGCGATCCGGTCGGGCTGGTTGACCGCATGGGCGTTGATCAGATCGGCGAGCTGGCCGAACGGCTGCTCGAGATAGCGGGCGGGGTCTATGATTTTCATGGCGCAACTGTTTCAACATCTGCAGAGGAAATGCAACGGCTTTGCTCGCTGACTCGCGCTTTCGCCTGTCCGGTAAAAATTGATCACGCGAAGACGCGAAGGATTACGGTGACGCTGTGAACGGCGCTCTGTTGAGCGTTTGATTCGGTTGCACCGATATTCCACGATGTGTTCGTTAATTGAATGAACCATCAAAGGAATACCGTAATTGAAGTGCCACGAGTAGTGCCACTAACTTTGTTAGTGCAGGATTGGATCAAGTAGCTAATAGTGTGCTGCGAAAATCAGCAACTAAGGTTGCTTTTGCAAAAGAAGCCTTGGACGCGCTCAAGTGCGCTGGGATGGAACTATTGATGAAACACCATTTTTCAAAAAAGAGTATCTGGCCAACATTAGGACTGGCGTCTTGCACTATAATTTTGACAAGTGTCTTTTTTGCGATCAGCGAGATGATATTGGGACTTGAATTAGGAATTGTAGTCGGGACTGCCATTGAGGAGGTTATCAAGATTGGGTTATTTGTTTTTTTTAAGAAAAGAGCATTTTACACAGTTATTGTTTTTGCGATTCTAGAAATAATATTAGTAAAATCTCCATTTCTTTTTTATATGGACTTCGAACTTATCGCATATATTGTTGTTTTTTCAATTCTCGGTTTTATTTTTCATTTTTCAACAGCCATATTATACGATCATTTATTTTCTAACCAACCAAATACAGCGCTTTTTTATATGATTTTGGGTGGAGTAGTTATTATTCACATTGTCTATAATACGGTCGACCGCATTATCGAAGACGGGGTTGCCATAGCCGTATTTGCCCTAGGATGTTCGCTAACAATTTTGGGCATTTATAAAATCTACAATATGAATGGTTCGACATCACTTGAATGACGCAGAATTACGGTGACAGAACTACGGTGACAGTGCACCAATTTCCTGACCGAAACTGGAATTACGGCTGCAGCCAGGCGGGTTCGCGTTCGCCTAACTGCGTCCGATAGCGCCGGCTGCCCGCCACCTTGCGACCGTCTGCGAGGGATATTTCGAAGTCGCCGGATCGCGTCGGCGTGAGCGCGGCAATCTTGCTGCGGTTGACCAGTCGCGAGCGGTGCACGCGGACAAAGCCGCGAGCGGTGAGGCGCTCTTCCCAGGAGGCCAGGGTGCCGCGGACCAAATGCGATTTGGCCGCGGTGTGAAACTCGACATGATGGCCGGCGGCCTCGACATGGCTGATCTCGTCGGGCGACAGGAAGATCGCCGCACCCCCGTCCTGCAACTGGATGCGGTCGTCGGCGGGCGGCGATGACGCGAGCCGGTTGCGCTCGGCGATATAGTTGAAGGTCCAGTAAGTCGCCGCGATCGCGGCATAGACCAGGACATCCTTGCGCCATTCATAGAGCAGGGTGATCGCGACGCCATCGTCGAAAAAGCCGTAGCGGCCGCCGAACAGCTTGTAGGCCGTCTCGCGGGTCACGAAGATGAAGCCGATATGGACCAGGGAAAAGGGGAATGTCAGCGAGAAGTGGATGACCGCAAAGGCGGCAATATTGTCTTTCCGGAGCGGCCATCGCTGCACGGCACGGCCGATCAACGGAGCAAGAGCGACGATGACGATCGCGCTGGTCACCTCCCACAATATGGGCTGGCTCCAGTGGGTCCCGGCGCCCTCCATGATATCCGATGTGGCGTTGACGAAGGTCAGTACGACAGTCACCAGAAGGACCGCCAGCCACGGTCGCTGTTCGGCCCGGGGCCAGCCGCTCGTCCCTGTTTCGCTGCCGTCCGTCACCGCGCCATTCCCGTTCGTCCCCGCCACACGCCTCGTGCGGCACCAGTGTAGACCCCGGGCCGCGGCGGCGCAAGAAGCCGGGCAACAAGGAGACACCACCCGCCATGACCGAACGCCGCTACGACCTCGACTGGCTCCGCATCATCGCCTTCGGCCTGCTGATATTCTATCATTGCGGGATGTTCTACGTAAGCTGGGACTGGCACGTGAAATCCCGCTTTGCCAGCGATGCGATCGAGCCGCTGATGATGCTGACCAGTCCCTGGCGGCTGTCACTCCTGTTCCTGATCGCGGGCGCCGCCACCCGCTTCATGGCGGACAAGATGAGCGTCCGGCAGTTTCTTGCGGGGCGGATGGTGCGGCTGTGGCCGCCGCTGCTGCTGGCGATGTTCGTGATCGTTCCGCCGCAGTCCTATTACGAGATTGTCGAGGCGCTGCAGGCGGCGAACGGGCTTGCACCGGGTCATGCCGGCTGGCTCGACAATTTCTATATCAAATATGTCACCGGCTCGGGCCATTGGTGCGATGCCGACGGCTGTCTTGTCACGCCGACCTACAACCACATGTGGTTTGTCGCCTATCTGATTCTCTACACGCTGGCGCTGATCGCGATCCTGCCGCTGCTGCGCCGCATTCCTGCGGCGGTGCGCGGGCTTGTTGCCGGCCCGCTGCTCATTCTGGTGCCGTGGCTCTATCTCAGCGCACTGCGCCTGACACTGTTCCCGCTGTTCGGCGAAAGCCATGATTTCCGCAACGACTGGTATCTGCACAGCCTCTATTTCAGCGTCTTCCTGTTCGGCTTTGCCATTGCAAAATATCAGTCCTTTTTCGATCAATGCATACGCCTGCGCTGGATCGCCGTCGTCCTTGCCCTGGCTTGCTGGGCCGCGCTGGTCACTTATTACAACGTCTACGCCGAAGGCATTGATCCGCCGGAGTGGCTGCGGCTGACCATGCGCAGCGTGCGCGAACTCGATGCCTGGTGCGCGATCGTCGCGGCCATCGGTCTGGCGCATCGGCATCTGCGCGGCGCGGACGGCCCCGTCCGCCGATTGCTCACGCAGGCCATCTTCCCTTTCTATCTGATCCACCAGACAATCATCGTCGTGGCCGGTCACTATCTCGACGAACTGCAGCTGCCGCTCGCTGTCGAGGCACCTCTTCTGCTGGCAACCACTGCCCTCGGATGCTGGCTGTTTTTTGACTGGGGGCGCCGGATTCCGGTACTGCGCCTCTGGATTGGCCTGTCGACAACACGGTACCAAACATCGGCTTCGCCGAATAGCCGATGAACCGTTTCCACGATGTGGTGAATACGGGCCGGGGCCGTCATGCGCATTCGGTTGTCGCGCTGACAACCTGCATGGAGCTGGCATTTAGTTGCGTCCGAAACTGTCACTATATTGTTACACAGTTTGGCTATCGCGATGGAATCAGGAATTTTTGTTGACATTACGGCTGAATATTGGTCTCAACAGCCCTTGAAGCAGTAGACAAGATTTTAATGCAAAGATTCGGAGAATACGGAAAATGAAATTTGGTAAATTGGCAGCCTGCATTGCTGCAACTTCCTTGATCGCCTCGCCAGCACTGGCTCAGTCGCAGCAGAGCGCTGCAAAGTCGGCTGTATCGAAGGTAGAGCGCGTAGCCGCAACCGGCGAAAACTCTTCGAAGCTTGAAGGCGATAATAGCGTCCTTCTCGGCATTTTGGCATCGGTAGCCGTGATCGGCGGATTTTTGCTGATCGCCGAAACCAGCGATGGCAGCAGCCCAACCAGCCCGTGAGCGCACGCTAAACGAGATTAGGAAACGGGGCCTTTCGGCCCCGTTTTTTTTGGCCTGGAGATCGTCGTTCGATTGCCTTCCCGCCGGCACAGGGTGATCGCGGATGCCGCAACCTGCTGTCGCCGTTGGTCGTCGTGGCGCAATCCGTGCGATTATCCGGCACCGTTCAGGATTCGGCCGGCTGGGCCTCCCTCCCCTCTTCGGCACGGACCGCCTTGCGGCGGAACAACAAGCGGACTCTAGCCGGCGACCAGCACCACATAGGTGCTCTCGACCCAGCCGCTCTGGCACGGGCCATCGTAATTGCGCTTGGCACGGACCGGGGAGGAGACCCCGCAGTCGCCGGGGACTTGCGCTGGCGTGGCATCGTCGAGGGCCGCTGCCGGCTTGTCATAAACAATCCCATACCATTGCTGGTCGATGCTGCGCGTGCAGATATACACCCTATGGCCGGCGGTCAGGCTGTCCTTTTTCTCGGCGGCATCAAAGGGGGCGCTCAGTACCGGCAGCGAACCACTGACATGACCGCCCACCTCGCCGATCGACTGGCAGGCGTCAAAGCGCGGGCCGCCCTCGCCGATACGCACCGGCTTGGCCGACGGGCCGGTCTCGACCCGTTCGGTCCGTCCGGTCGGATTGTCGAGATCGGTGCTGCTTCCGGGCAGGTCCTCGCTGACCTGGGTGGATTCGGAACAAGCAGTGGTGGCCAGGCACAAGAGGGAGGCGGCGAGCAGGGTTCTGTTCATGACGGGCGGTTTAGCGCAAAAGCGGGGGTTTTGGGAAGCGGCGAATATATTGTGTCCGGCCGCCGTTCGCCTGAGCTTGTCGAAGGACGCGGGAGAGCGCCAACGGTGCATCGACAAGTTCAGCACGAACGGGAAGTCAGTGGGCTCGGCGGCCAGAGCAGGAACGGATTGATACGCAATCCCTCACAACACGATCTGCGTCTGGGTGACGACCGCCACCAGCGTACCGTCTTCCAGCGTGATTTTGGTCTGCCAGACCGACTGGCGGCGTCCGACCTTGAACGGCGTGGCATCGCCATAGACAATGCTCCCCTCGGGCGCGGCGTTCAGGAAATTGGTCTTGCTTTCCGATGTGGTGGTGCCGTTCGAGCCCTCGGGCAGATTGGCAAAGCCGCCGAACGCGCCGAGCACATCGGCAAAGGTCATTACCGCACCGCCATGGATGCTCGGACTGCCACGCCCGTTGCCCGCCGTGCAGATCTCGGGGCGGACCAGCATCTCGCCGCGGACCCGGTCCTTGTCCATGGCGGTGATGGTGATGCCCATGGTCTTCGCAAAGGGCACCATATCGGCGGGATTGGACATAAACTGGGCCTTCTTTTCTGGTTCTGGTGGAAAAATGCCAACTTTCGGACTGTTTCGCACAAAGACGCGAGACCCGCAAAGGCCTTTTGCTGGCGGTCGTGAAGGGGCGGAATCACGCCCGTTTTATCCCCTATCGATTTTGATATGCCCCCTGGATCAGGAGAATTCCCCGCGCGCGAAAATCTGCGTCTAACCTATTGATTCGATATGCTTTTAATATCCCGAAATCGGACATTTTGCTTGGGTTTGACGGCGCCAGCGGCTATGGTCCCGGCATGACCAACAGCAATGAAAACAACGCACCGGAAGATGCTTCCAGTTCTTCCAACCAGAACGAATATGGCGCCGATTCGATCAAGGTTCTCAAAGGCCTGGATGCCGTCCGCAAACGGCCCGGCATGTATATCGGCGACACCGACGACGGCAGCGGCCTGCATCATATGGTGTTCGAGGTATCTGATAACGCGATCGACGAGGCGCTCGCCGGTCATTGCGACCT
>CAXIBD010000006.1:0-77547 GCA_964022135.1 uncultured Sphingomonadales bacterium
CGCGGACCAGCTCGGGATAGGGGTGCGGGCCCGCGGCGGTGCCGATGATGTAGAAAGTGTCGTGGACATTGGCGACCCAGTCTCGCAGCGCCTCGTTCATCGCGTCCTTGAGCGTCGCGGAGCCGCTGGTCACCGAGACGACCTTGGCGCCGAGCAATTTCATCCGGAAGATATTCGGCTTCTGCCGCTCGATATCGGTCGCGCCCATGAATATGGTGCAGGGCAGGTTGAAGCGGGCGCAGACGGTCGCCGTCGCCACGCCATGCTGGCCGGCGCCGGTTTCGGCGATGATCCTTGTCTTGCCCATGCGCAGCGCGAGCAGGATCTGGCCGATGCAATTGTTGATCTTGTGCGCGCCGGTATGGTTGAGTTCGTCGCGCTTGAACCAGATTTGCGCCCCCTTGCCGGCGGGAGCGGTTTCGCGGACATGGTCGGTCAGCCGCTCGGCATAATAGAGCGGGCTGGGGCGGCCGACATAATGTTCGAGCAGGTCGTTGAACTGTTCCTCGAACGCCGGATCGGCCTGTGCGGCGCGATAATGTTTTTCCAGATCGAGGATCAGCGGCATCAGCGTCTCGGCGACATAGCGGCCGCCGAATTCGCCGAAATGGCCGCGATCATCGGGCTGGTTGCGATAGCTGTTGGGGGGCAGGTCGTTCATGGGTTCGATTATATCCGTTCGTGCTGAGCTTGTCGAAGTACGAACCCGTGCGGCCATCACCCTTCGACAGGTTCAGGGCGAACGGGTCTTAATTTGACGCGTCATAGTCCCGCACCGCTTGGCAAAAGGCGGCGATTCTGTCCACCTGTTTGACGCCGGGCGCGGATTCGACGCCGGAGGAGACATCGACCAGCTGCGCGCGGGTGGCGGTCAGGGCTTCGGTCACATTGTCGGGATCGAGCCCGCCAGCGAGGCCCCAGGGCAATTCATGCTCATGATCCGCGAGCAGCGACCAGTCGAAGGAGGTGCCGGTGCCGCCGGGGAGCGCTTTTGCCGGCGCATCGAATAGCAGCCGGTCGGCGGAACCGACAAAGCGGTTGCTTTTCGCCAGCGTCGGCGCGTCCCTGACGCCCAGGGCCTTCCAGATTTCCAGGCCGCTGTTGTCGGCTACCAGCTTCAGCCATTCGGGTGTCTCGCTGCCGTGGAACTGCACGATGTCGGGCTTGACCTTGTCGATCGCCTTACCGGTCAGGGCGGGGTCGGCGTTGACCAGCAGCAACACGGTCTGCACCCGCCCGCCTGCATGGTCGCGCAGCTGTGCCGCGCGGTCCAGCGATACATGGCGCGGACTTTTCTCGAAATGGACCAGGCCGATATGGGTCGCGCCGGCGTCGATGGCGGCGTCGATAGTGGCTTCGGTCGAGAGGCCGCAGATTTTGATTTGGGTGGTCATGGCGGGGCTAATAACGAACTATACATTATTCGTCATGCTGAACTTGCGTCCGTATCCCTCAGGTTGCGCGTGCAATGACGGGGTTTTGAAACGAATTCAGGATGACGGTGAAAAAGCTAGAGCGTCGCCTCGATCGACCGCGCCGCCGCGTTGGGATCCTCCGCGCCGGTAATCGGCCGCCCGATCACCAGCACGCTGGCGCCATTGTTCCGCGCCTGCTGCGGGGTTACCGCGCGTTTCTGGTCGCCGAGCGCGCCGCCCTTGGGGCGCAGGCCGGGGACGACGAAAAAGCCGTCCTTCCAGATCTTGTGGGCCGCCTTGACCTCGTTGCCGGAGCAGACAATGCCGTCCAGCCCGGCCTGCTGCGCCAGTTCCGTCAGCCGCTCGACCTGGTCGTGCGGTGTGCCGGTATAGCCGATCCGGCCCATGTCGCGTTCGTCCAGCGAGGTGAGCAGGGTCACGCCGACAATTTTCGTCTGGCCATTGGCCGCCGCCTTTGCGTCTTCCATCATCGCCCGGCCACCCGACGCGTGGACCGTCACAATGGCGGGTTGCAGCACATTGATCGCCTGCATCGCCTTGGCGACGGTATTGGGAATGTCGTGCAGCTTGAGATCGAGAAAGATCGGCAGGCCGATCTTCTGGATTTCGTGGACGCCGTGATGGCCATGGGCACAGAAAAATTCGAGACCGAGCTTGAGGCCGCCGACATGGTTCCTGACCGATTTCGCAATCTCGAGCGCCCGATCCAGGTCGGGCGTGTCAAGCGCGACGAATACCGGATTACTCACAGGCCCGGTGTTTTCGGGCTGTCCACCGAGGAAACCGCCGGGGCGGGTTCGGCAGCCGGTGTCGGTGTTGCTGTGCTGCTGGCCGGGCGGGTCGGCACTGGAGCCGGTTTCGCGGCATCCTCCAGCGTCTTGATTCGGCGGGAAAGCCGCCACTTGGAGCCGCGCAAAAGCAGCCAGGTCGGCACGAAGCCGAGCAGGAAGGCACCGACAACAAAGGTCGAAACCCGTGCTTCCACGACGGCGGCACCGAGATCGAGCGAGGCGCGCGCTTCATTGGTCCACCAGAAGATGAAGGTTGCGACAAGCAGAAGAACCCAGAACAGGATTTTGATAAATTGCATGCTTCACCTTCTTTTCATTTGAACAGCATCCTAGCCCGAAAAACGGCGGGTGGCCAGATGCTATGAAACGGGCGCGAAAACCGGCCTATTCGCCAAAGACCCGGGTGAAGATCGTGTCGACATGCTTGAAATGATAATCGAGATTGAAGCGTTCCTCGAGCTCCGCATCGGAGAGTTTCGCCGAGACGTCTGGGTCGGCCTTGAGCAGGTCGAGCAGGGCGATCTCGCCGTCCGATTCCCAGACCTTCATCGCGTTGCGCTGGACGATGCGGTAGCTGTCCTCGCGGCTGATGCCGGCCTGGGTGAGGGCGAGGAGGACGCGCTGCGAATGGACCAGACCGCCCATGCGGTCGAGATTCTTCTGCATCCGCTCGGGATAGATCAGCAGCTTGTCGATCACGCCGGTCAGGCGCACCAGCGAAAAGTCGAGGGTGACGGTCGCATCCGGGCCGATCATCCGCTCGACCGAGCTGTGCGAGATATCGCGCTCGTGCCACAATGCGACATTTTCCATCGCGGGCAGGGCATAGCTGCGGACCATGCGGGCAAGGCCGGTGAGATTTTCGGTCAGGATCGGGTTGCGCTTGTGCGGCATCGCGCTCGAACCCTTCTGGCCCGGCGAGAAATATTCTTCCGCCTCCAGCACTTCCGTGCGCTGCAGATGGCGGATTTCGACGGCGAGGCGTTCGACCGAGGAAGCGATGACGCCGAGCGTGGCAAAATATTGCGCATGGCGGTCGCGCGGGATCACCTGTGTCGAGATCGGTTCGACGGTCAGGCCCAGTTTCTTTGCGACATGCTCTTCGACCCTGGGATCGATATTGGCGAAAGTGCCGACCGCACCGGAAATCGCGCAGGTGGCGATTTCCTTGCGCGCGGCGACCAGCCTTTCGCGGTTGCGCTCGAATTCGGCATAGGCCTGTGCCAGCTTGAGGCCGAAAGTCACCGGTTCGCCATGGATACCATGGCTGCGGCCGATGGTCGGGGTGAACTTGTGCTCGTAGGCGCGCTTCTTGATCGCGGCGAGCAGGGCGTCGATATCGTCCAGCAGGATGTCGGAAGCGCGGGCCAGCTGCACCGCGAGGCAGGTGTCGAGCACGTCGCTCGAGGTCATGCCCTGGTGCATGAAGCGGGCTTCCTCGCCGACATTTTCCGCGACATTGGTCAGGAAGGCGATCACGTCATGCTTCACCTCGCGTTCGATCTCGTCGATCCGCTCGACGTCGAACTTGCCCTTGGCCCAGATTGCTTCTGCCGCTTCCTTTGGCACCACGCCCAGTTCGGCCAGCGCATCGGTGGCGTGCGCCTCGATTTCGAACCAGATCTGGAATTTCGATTCGGGCTCCCAGATGGCGGTCATTTCGGGGCGGGAATAGCGTGGAATCATGATTGGTCCTTGGACAAAGAGAATGATTGCGGCAATGATGAGCCTTGATTTGCCGCCCCGCTAGCACCTACGAAATGAGTCGGCAATGCAGCGGCGGAAACAGGGAGAATAAAATGCGTCTGGCTATACTCACCGGCGGCGGCGATGTCCCTGGCCTCAATCCCTGCATCCAGTCGATCGCGACATCGGCCTGGCAGCGCGGCTGGGACGTGGTCGGCCTGCGTCGCGGCTGGGAAGGCGTGCTGGAAATCGATCCCGCCGATCCCTGGGCGCGGGATAACAGCGTGATGATGCTCGACCGCAACCGGGTGCGTGGCATCGACCGGCAAGGCGGCACGATCCTGCACAGCTCGCGCTGCGACCCGCGCGTAACGGCGCAGGGCGACCAGACGCAAAAGGTGCTGGATGTCCTGGATGCCCTGGAGATTGATGCGCTGATCACGCTCGGCGGTGACGGTACGCTGCGTTTCTCGGCGCATCTGTCGAGCTTGGGCCGCAATGTCATTTCGGTTCCCAAGACGATGGACAATGATGTCCATGGCACCGATTATTGCATCGGTTTCTCGACCGCCGTCACCCGCTCGGTCCAGGCGATCAACGCGCTGCGGACGACGGCGGCGAGCCATGAGCGGATCGCGGTGATCGAACTGTTTGGACGGCGATCCGGCGAGACGGCGCTGCTTTCCGGTTTTCTGTCGCAGGCCGACCGGACGGTGATTGCCGAAGTGCCTGCCGATATGGATGTACTGTTGCCGCTGCTGCTCGGCGACAAGGAGGCCAATCCCGAATCCTATGCGATCTGCCTGGTTTCGGAAGGGGCCAAGCTTTCCGGTACCACCGACTTTGTCGACGAGATCAACAAGTCCAACACCAACCGCGATGGCCTCAATATCGGCACCCAGCTGGCACGGGAAATCGAGGCACGGAGCGACCAGCGCACGATCGTGCAGGAGCTGGCCTATCTGATGCGGGCGGGGGAACCCGACGCGATGGACCGGATGGTCGGCTTTGCATTCGGCGCGCTGGCGGTACAGCTGATCGAGCAGGACCGGATGGCCAATATGGTCTGCCTGACCGACGGCAATTATTGCACGGTCCCGATCGGCACCTTGCTGGAGGATACCAAGGGGGTGAATGTCTCCGGTCTCTATGATGCGAACCAGTATCGCGCCAGTCTGATCCAGGTCGAAGGCATGCCGATGTTCCTCTATTGACCGGGTCGGACACACATCCAGCCTAGATCAACCCTTTGGAGCGGAAGGACGTATGGCCGTCACGACCGATGATGATATGGTCATGAACTGTTATGCCGAGAGTGCGGCCAGCGGCGCATATATCCCGAGTGATCGCGATATCCTGCCGGCTGGGGGTGCTGTCGCCGCTGGGATGGTTGTGGACCAGGATGATCGCCGCTGTCCCGAGCGCCAGGGCACGCTTGATGACTTCCCGGGTGTAGATGGCGGCCTGGTCGATTGACCCTTCGCTGACCAGTTCGTCGCGGATCAGCCGGTTCTTGCTGTCGAGATGCAGGACCCGCACCCGTTCGTGGGCGAGGTGCGCCATATCGGCGCGCAGATAGTCGAGCAGCGCATGCCAGCTGCCGAGGATCGGTTGCGTTCGCACCGGCTCCGAGATCAGGCGCAAGGCGGCGATCTGGACGATCTTGAGCGCCGCTACGCTGGTTTCTCCCATGCCTGGAAAATTTTGCAGGACATCGGCATCGGCGATAAGCAGGCCCGAGAATCCACCGAATTCATCAACCAATTGCCTGGCCAGAGGCTTGGTGTCGCGGCGCGGAATGGCCAGCGCTAGCAGATATTCGACCAGCTCGTGATCGTGCAGGCCATTGGCCTGACCGGTCAATATCCGGTGGCGCAGCCGGGCGCGATGACCGCTGGTGCGGGTCGGTGGCGCGGACTGAATTTGGGACTTCCTGACCATTTCCCAGCTAATATCAGAACAAACCAAGAACGGTGATGATTACGGCGAAACCGACCGGAAATGTCCAATATTCGGAGAGGGCCGGAAAACTAGCAAGTTCCGACACTTGTACATTGCAACTTAAGACAGACTTCTGCATTTCAGCTGCAATGGAAGAAGAAATCGCCAATGACCCTGTCGGTCGCCATTCCCGGTCTCGACTGGTCGCGGCGATTTTGCTTGTACTGCTTCTGCTCGGACTGATCGCCCTGTGGATCAGCCGCACGACGCTGGCGGACAATGTGATCCGGTCCGAACTCGAAAAAATGGGTGTAACGGCCAGTTACGAGATCGAGGACATCGGCCTGCGCCGCCAGGTCATTCGCAATCTGGTAATCGGTGATCCGGACCGTCCCGACCTGACCGCGGATCTGGTCGAGGTTGGCAACAGCCTGAGCCTTGGCGGCGTCGGCATCAACTGGGTCCGGGCAACCGGCGTCAGGCTGTTCGGGCGGCTGGAGAACGGCACGCTCAGCTTCGGGGAAGTCGACAAGTTCATGGAACCCGAAGCGGATACGCCGCTGGAACTGCCAGACCTGTGGCTCGGTCTGTCCGATGCCAAGTTGCGGATCGACAGCGACTATGGCGCCATCGCGCTGGCGCTCAACGGCCAGGGCGAGCTGCACAATGGCTTCAACGGCGAAATCGCGGCGATCAGCCGGACGCTGGAAGCTGGCGGCTGTGCCCTGCAGAAGCCGACCTTTTTCGGCACGGTTGCGATCAGCGGCAAGAAACCCCGGCTGCAGGGTCCGCTGCGGTTACCCTCCGTCGAGTGCAGCAAAACTGCAATCGGGGCTGACAATATGGCGGCGCAAGTCTCTGTGTATCTCGGCGAAGATCTGGCCAGCTGGTCCGGTACCATTGGCCTGACCGGCGGCCCATTGCGCTATGCCGATTATGCCAGCCGGAAAATCAAGGCCTCGCTCAATATGACCGGCGATCTCGAGCAGAGCAGCGGCGATGTCGATCTGACCGCCAGCGGGTTGCGATCCCCTTATGGCAGTGCCGAGAGTTCCCGGATCAAGGGCCCGTTCACGATTGGCTATGGCGGAGCCGAGATGACGGCGAGCTTTGAGGGGCTCCCGGAAATTCGCGGTGCACAGGCCAACAGCAATCTGTCACAAGAGGCGGGGCGCCTGTCTGCAGCTGTCGCCGGTACTCCGGTCGGTCCGCTCGCGGAGCGGTTTGCGAGCGCGGTTCGGCAAGCGGGAAGCCAGTTCGATATTTCCAGCGATATCAAATTCACCAAAAATGCCGGCCGGACGACGCTATCGCTCAACGCGCTTGGCGCCCGTTCGCGATCCGGCGCGACGCTGAGCCTGAGCGATCCATTGCTTCTGGCCTTTACCGACAGGAATATCCGGATGCTGGCCGATGGCAATATCCGGCTGCAGGGCGGTGGTTTCCCCGACACCATATTGCGGCTCGATGACGGGAGCCTTACGCGCGGATTTTCCGGACGGCTCGAAATGGCCAATTATCAGGCCGGTTCCGCACAGCTGAAAATCCCGGCCCTGGCCTTTTCACCGACGCGCGAGGGCGGAACCGATATCGACGGGCGGATCATCCTGACCGGACCGCTGGGTGACGGGCAGATCACCGGGCTGCAGGTGCCGGTCAGCGGATATATCGCGCGAAACGGCAATTTCGCGTTGTTCCGGCAGTGCATCAACCTGCAATTTGCCAGCCTGCGCACTTCATCATTGACCGCCGGCCCTACGAACGCGCGACTATGTCCACAGGGCAATGCCATTGTCTCCGGAAGCGGATCGAACGTGAATGTCGCCGCCAATGCGCCTTCGCTCAAGCTGAATGGCAATCTTGGCGGTACGCCGCTGTCCATTTCCAGCGGAGCGCTGGGCTATTCCAGGGCGAAGGGTCTGACGGCCCAGAATGTCGGAATCAGGCTGGGCACAGCGGAGAGCATGACGCGGCTGGACATGGCGGTCCTGAGCGCCGGCTTCGGGCGGACGATCAACGGCCGTATCGAGGGCGCGTCCGGCCAGATTGCCAATGTGCCGCTGCTGATGGAAAAGATCGAAGGCGACTGGCGCTACGAGAATGGCGAATTTCTGGCCGATGCCAGCCTGCTGGTTCGCGACGAGCAACCGGTGGAGCGATTCCGGCCGATGGTCAGCGACGACGTCAAATTGCGCTTTGACGGCAAGGATGTGGCTGCCGCGGGTTGGCTGAGCGAGCCGGAGACGATGACCAAGGTTGCGGTGATCGATGTTCTCCACACGTTCGGCAACAGCGAGGGAAGGGCGCTGATTGACGTGCCTTCGCTGCGGTTCACCGAACGCTTCCAGCCGGAACTGCTGACCCCGCTGACTCTGGGCGTGATCGCCAATGTGGACGGAGAAATATCCGGGTCCGGGCGCATCAACTGGGATTCCTCCGAAAATGGCATCAAGAGCACGGGGACCTTCCGGACCAACGGGATCAATCTCGCGGCCGCCTTTGGTCCGGTGACGGGTCTCGCGGGCGAGATCAAATTTTCCGATCTGCTGGCGCTGGAAACGGGGCCGGGCCAGATCGTGACCCTGTCCGAGGTCAATCCCGGCGTTGCCGTCTTTAACGGACAGATCCGCTATCGTCTGCTGCCCGATTACAAGATGCAGGTTGAAGGCGGCGAATGGCCCTTTGCGGGCGGCAAGCTTTATCTGGAACCGACGATTCTCGATCTCGGGGAGGATGCCGAGCGACGGTTGCAATTTACTGTCGAGGGTATCGATGCCGCGCAGTTCCTGACCCAGTTCGATTTCGAGAACATGACCGCGACGGGTGTGTTCGACGGCAAGCTGCCGATGGTATTCGATCAGGATGGTGGCCGGATCGTCGGTGGTTATCTGGTGGCGCGTGAAGGCGGCGGAACGCTTGCCTATGTCGGAGAGCTTACCTATGAAGATATGGGCACGATGGCCAATTTCGCGTTCAACGCGCTGAAATCGATCAGGTACCGCAACCTTACCATCGGGATGAACGGCGATATCGCCGGCGAAATCATCACCGAGGTCAAATTCGACGGGTTGCAGCAAGGCGAGGATGCGAGCCGCAATTTCATCACCAAACAGCTCGCGCGCATCCCGATCCAGTTCAACGTCCGCATCCAGGCACCGTTCATGCAGTTGATGAGCAGCGTTAAATCCTATTATGAACCGGAAATTCTGGTCGGCCAGAATTTGCCGGCGCTGTTGCGGGCGCAGGAGGCGCGGGCCAAGGAAGCCGTGAAGGCGCTTGAAGATGATGAATAATCCATTCAGCCGGGGGAAAGCGACGATGATGTATCAGACAAGCCAATTGACGGATCGGGCATATGATGCGATTCGTCGCAATATGAGGAGCTTAACCACCACCGGCCTGATTTTTGGGGCATTGACCGGGCTTTCGGCCTGCGTGCAGGTCAGTGCACCGGACAAGCCGATCGTCATCAATCTCAATATCAATATCAAGCAGGAAGTGGTGTATCGCCTTGACGGAGATGCAAAAGACCTGATCAACGAGGAAGCGGATATTTTCTGATGTTTGAATTTGCAAAGAAAAACAAGGCCCTGGCCATTATTGGCGGACTGATACTGACCGCGGTCGTGGCGGTGCCCGTCATGGCGCAGCGCGATCCGGCCTATGAAGCGGCGCGCTCGTCCGGACTGATCGGCGAGAAGCCGGACGGCTATCTCGGCTATGTGACGTCGCCATCCCCGGCGATCAAGGCGCTGGTCGAGGATATCAATATCAAGCGCAAGGCGGCCTATACCCGCAAGGCGCAGGAAACCAATTCGACGGTCGAGCAATTTGCCTTTACCTCGGGCTGCAACCTGATCATGCGCACGGTGCCCGGCGAGAAATATCAGACGCCGAACGGTACCTGGAACACGCGGGACAGCTCCGCGCCGGTGCGGGATTCGCGTTGCCCCTGAGCTGACGTCGAAATGATGATTTTTGAAAGGCGTGCCGGTTAATCCGGTGCGCCTTTTCTATTTGTCCGACCTTCATTTGCCATCGGGGCGGCCTTGTGAGGCTGCCGGACTAGTCGCCAAACTCGCCATGGCGGCCGCGGCCCTTGGCAAAAGCGGTGGCGCCTTCCCGGGTCTCTCCTGATTTTATCGTCTCCAGCCCCAGTTGGACTTCACGTCGGATCGCGTCCGCTTCCTCGAGATCCCATTGCTCGAACATCGAGCGGCGATCGCTGCGCAGGCAGCGCTGGGGAAAGGCGGCAATATCTGCGGCCAGTTTCCTGGCCTCGGCCAGGGCTTCTCCATCCGGCACCAGCCGGTTGACCAGGCCGAAAGACAGCGCTTCTTCCGCTTTCACCTCGCGGCCGGTCAGGATCATGTCCGATGCGCGCGACTGGCCGATCAGACGCGGCAGCCGGATCGTTCCCAGATCAACAAGCGGCACGCCCCAGCGCCGGCAGAATACCCCGAAGGCCGACGATTGCGCCGCAACCCGCAGGTCGCACCACAAGGCCAGTTCCAGACCGCCGGCGACCGCAAAGCCTTCGACGGCGGCGATCACCGGTTTCGACAGCCGCAGCCGGCCAGGGCCCATCGGTGCCATGTCGCCCTCGACCAAGACCGGATTGCCCTTGCCCTCGGATACGGCTTTCAGGTCGGCACCAGCGCAGAAATTGCCGTTGGCACCTGTCAATATGGCGACGCTGAGGCTCTCGTCCGTGTCAAAATCGCGGAACGCGGTATAAAGAGCCTTGGCCGTTTCGCCATCGACCGCGTTTCTGCGCTCGGGCCGGTCTATGGTTACGGTCAGGATATTGTCGTCACGGTCGATCTGGAGAGTCACGGGTGAGGTCCTTTGTTTTGAGCGTTCTGCAAGTCTACAGTGGAGGTCGAGCGGAGCAAGCGGCATTTTCGCGCTTTGCACGAAGGCAAAACCGTCCTCCTGTAGACGGGCATCGGGTGGCAGACTCTGGACCGGCTTTGGCGGGAAGGCATGAGCATTCGCCCGATTTTCCGGCTCCCTTGCTGCCCAAATTCTTCCCCGAACCCAAGCCATTTTCCGCGTTGCAGCATTGCTGTTGACTTGGGCACGCTGCTTTCCTAAACGGGCCGCGCCTTGGCGGGTCGGCCTGCTGTTGTTTCTGGCTTTTTTTGGCGCTCTTCGGGGCATTTAAAGGGTCTGTAATGGCAGCAAGCGAATCTGATCGGGATCCCCTCGAAGAGGATGTGCGGGTTTCATCGCTGGACGAGCGACTGATATCGGCACAAAATCGGGAGCGGGTCAAAGCGGGGCACCGAAACAAAGGGCCGGACGAAAGTCAGCGGCTCGGCGCGAGGGTGCTAAGCTATCTGATCGGAGGCGTGGCCGCAGGATTCTTACTCGGGTGGCTGTTTGACAGCTGGTTGGGAACGACGCCATTGTTCCTGTTGCTATTCTTCTTCCTTGGAACGGGAGTAGCGTTCAGGAAAATTTATGTGATTGCGAGCCAACCGGTGAAAGATATCGGAACGGCCATCGCAGATGATGATGATTGACGATCAGGGGTTAGATTAGTGGCGGAACCAGGCAAGATTGATCCTATGCACCAGTTTGAAGTGCAGCCCATCTTTGATGGCTTCACTTTATTCGGCCAGCAGATCAACTTCACCAACAGCGCGCGGTGGATGTTTGTCGGCCTCGGGCTTCTCTATGTGTTCGTGATGGGCGGAATGAAGCGTGAACTGGTTCCCGGTCGCTGGCAGATCATGGTCGAGGGCGTGGTCGGCTTCGTCGACAATATCTTCTCCACCAGCATCGGCCCGAACGGCAAGAAATACACGCCGTGGGTGTTCACCCTGTTCATGTTCATCCTGTTCTCCAACCTGCTGGGCATGATGCCATTCGGTATCATTCCGGGCATTCATCCGTTCACCGTCACCAGCCAGTTCACCGTGACCGGCCTGCTGGCAGCGATCAGCTTCTCGATCGTCCTGATCGTCGGGTTCTGGAAGCACAAGTTCCACTTTTTCAGCCTGTTCATCCCGCACGGTACGCCGATCCCGATGATCCCGCTGATCTTCATGGTCGAACTGTTGTCCTTCCTCGTACGCCCGTTCAGTCTGGCGCTGCGACTGTTCGTCGCGATGATCGCCGGCCATATCCTGATCAAGGTGTTCGCCAATTTCGTCATCCAGGCGCTGGATGCCGGCGGGGCCAGCCTCCTGGTCGCGCTGCTCAGCATCGTCTTCATCGCCTTTGTAAGCGCGCTCGAACTGCTGGTATGCGCCATTCAGGCCTATGTTTTCGCCCTTCTCACATCCTTGTACATCAATGATGCGGAAAACCTTCACTAAGTCACTTTCAATCCCTAATTTTACAATACGGAGTTAAAAAATGGATCTCTCTTCTGCACAAGTTATCGGCGCTGGCCTGGCTGCAATCGGCGTTGGTGCCGCTGCTACCGGTGTTGGTAATGTTTTCGGTTCCTTCCTCGAAGGCGCTTTGCGCAACCCATCTGCGGCTGACGGCCAGCAGGGACGTCTGTTCATCGGCTTTGCGGCTGCCGAATTGCTCGGCCTGATCGCTTTCGCTGTTGCCATGATCATTCTCTATGCTCCACCTGCGGTTGCAGAAGCGGAAGTCGTTGCAGTTGAAGCTGCCGCGGTTGATGCGCCTGCAGCAATGGAAGCACCGGTAGCTGAACCAGCAGAATAATCTGCCGGGCGCGCCGGTATCATCCGGCGCGGTCAGACTGTCCGTCATGCGTTTTGAACTTACAGGTGAATAATGCCTCAAATTAGTCAGCTCTTGGAAGTCTATGGCAGCCAGTTTTTCTGGTTGCTGATCGTCATCGGCATCATTTATTTTGGCATCGCCAAGAATATGGTGCCGAAGATCAGCAAGACCGTCGATGACCGTCAGAAACGGATCACCGACGATCTTGCGGCTGCGCAGAACGCGCAGGACAGGGCTGAGCAGATCGAGACCGATTATCGCACCAGTATAAACAATGCGCGGGCCGATGCTGTCAGCAAAGTCAACGAAGCCAAGACCAAGGCGGCGCTGAAGAACGAGGCCGCGATCAAGAAGGCCGATTCTGCCCTTGCCAAAAAGGCAGAGGAAGCGGACGCCGAACTGAAAGCGGCAAAGACCGCCGCTCTCAAGGAAATTGAAGCTGTGGCTGTCGAAGCGGCTCAGGCCATTGTCACGACGGTGTCCGGTGCCAAGGTGTCGGCAACCGATGCAAAGAAGGCGGTCAAGGCCGCTTTCTGAGCGCCTGCTGAAGGAGACAGACGATGCTATTGACAGTTTTGGCAGAAGGCGCGGAAGCCAGCGCACTCGGACTGAACGCAACCGGATGGGTCGCGGTCGGAATGCTGATTGTGTTCGGCATCATGCTGTGGGCGAAAGTTCCGAAGATTGTCGGCGGGATGCTCGACAAGCAGATCGCCGAGATCAAGAAGACGCTCGACGAGGCTGCTGGACTGCGGAAGGAAGCCGAAGCGCTGAAAGCCGAATATGAAGCGAAGACCGCTGGTGCCCAGGCAGAAGCCGAAGCGCTGATGGAGAGCGCCGAAAAAGAGGCGGCCATTCTGGTCAAGCAGGCAGAGGCCGATACCAAGGCCTTGATCGCCCGCCGCAAGAAAATGGCCGAAGAGAAAATCGGTGCGGCCGAACGCTCCGCGATTGCTGCGGTCCGGGCAAAGGCGGCAACCGCCGCTACCCAGGCAGCCGAAGCCCTGATCGCCGCGCGCCATGATGCCGCTGCCGACAAGGCCCTGGTCGACAAGGCCATCGGCGATATCGGCAAGGCGCTGAACTAGCACCCCGTTGTTCCTGCGCGAGCAGGAAGGAACCGTTTATTCCCTGAGTTTCAGGTCATTGTTCCGGGTTTCTGCGGATGCAGGAACGCCGGAACGATTGATTCTGGCATTGCACTCCATGCATGCTTAGATAGGCCCCATGTCCAAGGCCGACCGTCCCGATCAACCCAATGCCGCCTCCCGTTTCAACGAGGACAAGGCGACCTATGCCGTGCGCGGGGAAGGGGATACGCCCGATCTCGAGGCGGGCATGGCGGCTATCCGGGAAGTGCTGAACACGCTGCCAACGCGGCCCGGCGTCTACCGCATGCAGGACAAGCGCGGCGACGTGCTCTATGTCGGGAAGGCGCGGTCGCTGAAGGCGCGCGTCGGTGCCTATGTCCAGATGAACCGGCTGCCGCACCGACTGCTGCGGATGGTCGCTCAGACCCGCTCGATGACCATCGTCACCACCGGAAGCGAGGCGGAAGCGCTGCTGCTCGAGGCGCAACTGATCAAGAAATTCCGGCCGGCCTATAATGTGCTGCTGCGCGACGACAAGAGCTTCCCGTTCATTCTGCTGCGCGAAGGGCATGATTTTCCGCGGATCACCAAGCATCGCGGCGCGCAGCGGGTGCAGGGGCAGTATTTCGGGCCCTTTGCCAGCGCCGGCTCGGTTAACCGCACGATCAATGCGCTGCAGAAGCTGTTCCTGCTGCGCTCCTGCACCGACAGCTTCTTCAACAACCGTTCCCGCCCCTGCCTGCTCTATCAGATCAAGCGCTGCTCTGCGCCCTGCGTGGACCGGATCAGCAAGGAGGATTATGCCGAGCTGGTCGAAGACGCCCGGGACTTTCTCTCCGGCAAGTCCACCGACGTGCAGCACAAGCTGGGGGGAGCGATGGAGCAGGCGGCCGAGAATCTCGATTTCGAGATGGCAGCGGTCTATCGCGACCGGCTGCGGGCGCTGACCTTCATCCAGGGCAATCAGGCGATCAATGCGGCGGGACTGCCGGACGCTGATATATTTGCGCTGGCGGCCAAGGGCTCGACTGTCTGCATCCAGGCCTTCTTCATCCGGGGCGGGCAGAACTGGGGGCATCGCAGCTTCTTTCCCGCCCACACCAGCAATGTCGAGATCGAGGAGGTTTTTTCCAGCTTCCTGATGCAGTTCTACGACCAGATGCCGCCTCCGAAGCTGGTGCTGTTGGACCGGGAATTGCCCGATGCGGAATTGCTGGCGGAAGCGCTCAGCACCAAGGCCGACTACAAGGTGTCGGTGTCGAAGCCGCAGCGCGGCGATCGCCGAAAGCTGTTGACGCAGGCAAGTCGCAACGCCGAGGACGCGCTCGACCGACGCCTGGCGGAAACCTCCACCCAAGCGAAGATCATGCGGGAGATGGTCGAGCTGCTGGAACTGGACGCGGTGCCGGACCGGATCGAGATTTACGACAACAGCCATATCCAGGGCACCAATATGGTCGGCGGGATGGTTGTCGCGGGACCGGAGGGTTTCCGCAAAAATGCCTATCGCAAGTTCAATATCAAGAATCCCGATATCGCGCCGGGAGACGATTTCGCGATGATGCGCGAAGTGCTCGAACGGCGCTTTTCGCGCGCGCAGAAGGAGGATCCGGATCGCGACAAGGGCGAATGGCCGGATCTGGTGCTGATCGACGGCGGCAAGGGCCAGATGAGCGCGGCGCGCGATGCCCTGGCCGAGATCGGGGTCGAGGATGTGGTGATGATCGGCGTCTCGAAAGGACCTGACCGCAATGCCGGGCGGGAAACTTTCCATCTGCCGGATGGCCGTCAGGTCAATCTGCCGCCGAACAGCCCGGTGCTCTTCTATCTCCAGCGACTGCGCGACGAGGCGCATCGCTTTGCCATTGGTGCCCACCGGACGCGGCGCGCCAAGTCGGTCGGGCACAGCTCGCTCGACGACGTGCCGGGGATAGGGCCGGCGCGGAAAAAAGCGCTGCTGTTGCATTTCGGAACGGCCAGGGCGGTGAAGAACGCGTCGCTGGACGACCTGCAGGGCGCGCCCGGGGTGTCGGCGACGGTGGCGCAGAAAATCTACGATTTTTTCCATGCCTAGTCTGAGAACAACGGCGATCATCTGTTCGGTCAAGTCGCACGGCGAGCATGGCGCGGTTGTGCGTTCTCTTACCCCCGAAAATGGTCTCGTGACCGGCTATGTGCGCGGCGCGCACTCGCGGGTAATGCGGCCTATACTGATCCCGTCCAATATCGTGCAGGCCGACTACCGGGCGCGCACCGAGGACCAGCTGGCTTCGATGACAGCGGAATTGCAGCTCAGCCGGGGGCCGTTTCTCGGCGAGCCATTGGCCAGCGCCGCGCTCGACTGGGTAACGGCGCTGACCGCGGCGGTGCTGCCCGAAGAACATAGCTATCCGCAGCTGCATTCGGCGCTGTCCGCCCTGCTTGATGCCATTTGCAGCGCGCCTTCCGCCAAGGGCTGGTCGGTCGCGCTGGTGCGCTACGAGCTGCTGCTGCTCTCGGAACTGGGTTTTGGCCTGGCGCTGGACAGATGCGCGGTGACCGGATCGGGCGATGATCTTGCCTATATCAGCCCGAAGAGCGCGACCGCGGTCAGTGCTGGTGCCGGGACCCTCTACAAGGACCGGCTGTTGCCGCTCCCCGCCTTTCTGAGAGGAGCGGTCACGCCGGAATGGGATGACATATTCGACGGCCTGCGGGTCACCGGCTTTTTCCTCAAACGCCATTTCTTCGAGGACCGCCGGAAGGATGTGATGGCCGCCCGGTCGGTATTGGTCGACCGGCTGAAAAGGGTGGTTGCCTAACCGCGCGATTCTCGGCAGGAACGGCGCGCTTACACAAAGGATATTTCATGCATATTGCGGTGCTCGCCGGCGACGGCATTGGTCAGGAAATCATGGTCGAGGCGCTGCGCGTTCTGGAGGCGATGGATTTGCCGAACCTGCGCCTGGAACACGCCGATGTCGGTGGTGTCGCCTTTCGCAACCATGGCCATCCGCTGCCGGCCGAAACGGTTGCACTCGCGAAATCGGCCGACGCGGTTTTGTTCGGCGCGGTCGGCGATCCTGCCTGCGACCACCTCGAACGCCATCTTCGCCCCGAACAGGCGGTGCTCGGCCTCCGCAAGGAAATGCAGACCTTCGCCAACCTGCGGCCCGCGAAAATGTTCCCGGGCATGGAGGATGCCTCGGGCCTCAAGCCGGAAATCGCGCGCACCATCGATATTGTCATCGTCCGCGAACTGAATGGCGATGTCTATTTCGGTGAAAAGGGCATGCGCACGACCGCCGATGGCCTGCGCGAGGGCTATGACATCATGTCCTACGACGAGAGCGAAGTCCGGCGCATTGCCCATGTTGCGTTCAAGACCGCCATGGGGCGCGGCAAGCGGCTGTGCTCGGTCGACAAGGCCAATGTGCTGGAAACATCGCAATTGTGGCGCGACGTGATGATCGAGGTGGCGGCCGACTATCCCGAGGTCGAGCTCAGCCACATGTATGTCGACAATGCCGCGATGCAGCTGGTGCGCAATCCGGGCCAGTTTGACGTGGTTGTCACCGGCAATCTGTTCGGCGATATCCTCTCCGACCAGGCAAGCATGTGCGTGGGATCGATCGGGCTGCTGGCCTCCGCTTCGCTGGGGGAGGGCACAAAAGGCCTGTACGAGCCGATCCATGGCAGCGCGCCGGATATTGCCGGGCAGGGCATTGCCAATCCCTCGGCAATGATCCTTTCCGTCGCGATGATGCTGCGGCACAGTTTCGGCATGGATGCGGAGGCAGCAAGGATCGAGACGGCGGTTGCGGCCGTACTGGCGCAGGGCGTGCTGGGCCATGATCTGGGCGGTAACGCGTCCACCACCGAAATCGGCGACGCTATTGTCGCACAGCTGACAGGCGGCTAGGAAAGACAGATGAAGAGAAATACCGGCCAAGACCGCAATATCACCAAGAAATGGCGTCCGGCGACCCAGGCGATCCGCAGCGGCACCATGCGCAGCGAATTCGGCGAAACCTCCGAGGCGCTGTTCCTGACATCCGGTTACAGCTACGACTGCGCCGAGGATGCCGCCGCCCGCTTCGCTGGGGAGCAGGACGGCATGACCTACAGCCGCCTGCAGAACCCGACGGTGCAGATGCTGGAAGAGCGGATCGCGATCATGGAGGGCGCCGAGGCCTGCCGCGCCACCGCCTCGGGCATGGCGGCGATGACCGCAGCCCTGCTGTGCCAGCTGGAAGCGGGCGACCATGTGGTTGCCAGCCGTGCCTTGTTCGGCTCCTGCCGCTGGCTGACCGACACCTTGCTCCCCAAGTTCGGGATCGAAACCACCGTGGTCGACGGCCGCGAGATCGAGAATTGGGAGCGGGCGATCACGTCGAAGACCAAGGTCTTCTTCTTCGAGACCCCGGCCAATCCGACGATGGACGTGATCGATATCCGCAGCGTCTGCGATCTGGCGCGGGCCAAGGGCATCACCAGCGTCGTTGACAATGCATTCGCCACCAATGTGCTGCAGCGGCCGATGGAATATGGTGCGGATGTTGTGGCCTATAGCGCCACCAAGATGATGGACGGCCAGGGACGCGTGCTCGCCGGCGCGGTCTGCGGAACGGAAGAATTTATCGAGGAGACCTTGCTGGCCTTCACCCGCAACACGGGGCCGACGCTCAGCGCCTTCAACGCCTGGGTCGTGCTCAAGGGACTGGAGACGCTCGACCTGCGGATCCGCCGGCAGAGCAACAATGCGGTGGAAGTGGGCAAGTTTCTGGAGCAGCGGGTAGAGAAAATATTGCACCCGGGTCTGCCGAGCCACCCGCAGCACAATCTGGCGATGAGCCAGATGGAGGCCGCCGGACCGATCTTCTCGCTCTATGTCGGGGGCGGGCGCAAGCAGGCGCATGGACTGCTCAACGCATTGAATCTGATCGATATTTCGAACAATATCGGTGACAGCCGGTCGTTGATGTGTCATCCTTCCTCGACCACCCACCATGGATTGGGAGAGGAAGCGAGGGTGGAAATCGGGATCACCGAGGACATGCTGCGGATCAACGTCGGTCTGGAAGATCCGATCGACCTGATCGAGGACCTGGATCAGGCCCTTTCGTCCGTGGGGCTTTAACTCTATATCATGCTCATGGAATCATTCTTTCCCTTCGCTGAAACCACCGACGGTGTTACCGTTCGGGTGTCGGTGACCTTTCTGCCCGAACAATCCGATATCGACGGCAAGCGCTGGTTCTGGGCCTATCATATCCGGATCGAGAACCATCGCGAAACGCCGGTCCAGTTGCTCACCCGGCACTGGCGGATCCATGACGAGCGCGGCGGACTCCACATGGTTGACGGCGAGGGTGTGATTGGGGAGCAGCCGGTGATCCAGCCGGGCAAATCGCATGATTATGTCTCGGGCTGCCCGCTCAACACGCCGAACGGTTCGATGGAAGGGCATTTTGTCATGGTCGGCACTACACCGCCCGCTTTCCAGGTCCGCATTCCCCATTTTCCCCTGTCCGAACCGACCGTCGGACAATGAAGCGGACCCATTTGCCACTGAACGGGCTGCGCGTGCTCGATGCCGCCGCTCGCCATCTCAGCTTCACCAAGGCGGCCGACGAACTGGCGGTTACGCCGGCCGCGGTTGGCCAGCAAATTCGCGCGCTTGAAGATATGCTCGGCGTGGTGATGTTCCGCCGCACGCCCAAAGGGCTCGAGCTGACCGACGAAGCCTCTGCGGGTCTGGACGCGCTGCGCTCCGGCTTTTTGCAATTCGAGGAAGCGGTCCGGGCAATGCAGTCCGGCCAGTCCTCGCACAAGCTGACCATTGCCGCTCCCCGGGACTTCACCCAGAAATGGCTGAACGAGCGCTTGTCCCGTTTCTCCGCCGACAATCCGGATACCAGCTTCGCGCTGGTCGCGGCGGACAATGAAATCGATTTTACCGAAGCCAATCTCGACGTGGCGATCTGGCTGGGCGACGGGCCGGGTCAGCACGAGGGCAAGATGCTCGGCGATACCGTGTTCGTGAAGATCGCTGCGCCGGGTTCGAACGGCGGCAACAAGATCGACTGGCCCGGCTGCCCGATTTCGGAAGGCGAGGAATCGCTGATGCGGGTCGCCGACGGCGGTCTCGCCATTGAAGCCGCGGCCAACGGGTTCGGCTATGCCTGGGTGCCCAAGATGCTGGTCCAGCGCGATCTGGCGGCCGGCAGAGTTGAGATCATCGGCGAGGACAGCGTGTCGTCGCGCGGCTACTGGCTGATGGCGCCGCTGCCGCAGTGGCGGCAGCAGAAGGTCAAGGCACTGGTCGAGGCCCTAGCAGGCTCGTAGCTTGTAAGTCCCGCCTCTCCGGCGTAGTGGATAGCCAGGGCAGGGGGATTTTGCATGGCTAGATTCTGGGTTTTCGTGGCGACAGCGCTTTTTTTCGTCGCCAGCGGCGCACAGGCCAAGAAAGTCGCGCTGATCATCGGCAATGCCCAATATCTGAACACCAGTACGCTCGACAATGCGGGCAACGACGCCAATCTGGTGGCAGAGGCGGCGAAAAGGGCAGGGTTCGACGACGTCACCATCGCACTTGATCAATCGGTCGACGACTTCCGGATGTCCTTGCGGCGCTTTCGGGAACGGGCTGCCGGCGCCGATGTAGCTCTCGTCTATTATGCTGGTCATGGTCTGGAAGGACAGGGCGAAAACTGGCTGGTTCCGATTGATGCGGAACTGAATTCCAGCTTTGACCTACCCTTTGAAACAATCAATCTCAATCGCCTGATGGAAACCGTATCCGGTGCCCAGGTGCGTGTCGTGATCCTCGATGCCTGCCGGAACAATCCTTTCGCCAACAGCTGGCGCGCCGGTTCGCGGGCGGTGAACCGCGGCCTGGCGGGCATTGATGTTGACGATGTGCTGGTGATCTATGCGGCGGCGCCAGGGCAGACGGCGAGCGATGGCGAGGGACCCAATTCCCCCTTTGCCGTGTCCCTGGCGGCACGCTTGCCGGAACCCGATCTGCCCCTTCAGTTGCTCGGCGGGACCGTGCGCGATGATGTGCTGAAAGCCACGGGCGGAAAGCAACGGCCTTTTGTCAGCGCGAGCATTACCGGCACGCCGGTCTACCTGACGCCGAGACGGTCTGAGTCTGCATCATCCGCTCCCTCCCCGGTTGCTGCCCCGGCCGCAAACGAAGCTGAAATAGAAGCAATTACCTGGCGCGGGGCGCTCGCTACCGACAGTGTCAGCGCCTTCAGCACCTATTTGTCGCTGTTTCCCGGCGGACAATATGCCCCATTGGCTGCCGAGAGGATTTCTGCGCTGATTGCCGCTCCGGTGACCGTCGCGAAGCCAAATGGAATCGCGCCTGCCAGCTCCGGCAAGCCAATCAGAATTTTCAATATCAAGATCCGCAATGTGAAATTGACGGGTTTTCTGGGCATGCCGGATGATCTGTTCCTGCGCTTCAATAATGGCGAGCGCTATCCGGATTCAGGCAAGGAGAACCAGAAGTTCAAGAAAGGGGACCTCTGGGCGATCAGCAAAACGTTCGAGCTGCCCGACCCGGTCGTTTTCAAGGTAATGGAACATGATGTTATTGGCGGTCATGATACGATTGGCACGGTGACGGTAAATTCCACTCCAGGCAGCTATACCCAGACCATGAATGGCGACCGCAGCGAATATATCATCACCTATGATGTGAGCGCTGCCGGACAGCCCTAGCGTGCAGGGCGATCCGACTACCGATCTGCCAGCAGATTCACCAGCCGGGTTGCAAGTCCCAGCAGTTCGCTCTCCTGCAGCGATTGTTCCGCATTGTTCCAGTTGACTGAAATCGCATAGCTGTCCCCCGCCTTGGATCGCAGCAGGAAATTATAGGACAGGACCCCCGGCTCCGACCCGCCCTTGTAGCCGAAATAGCTCCATTTCCGGGCGGCATCCTGACCGATACCGGGATTGATGGCGAGAATGGCCAGCGTCTCGGGACCTGCATTGCTGTTCAGATAGGCAATCAGGCTGACCATGTCCCGGGGTGTTGCGAACCATTCCAGTTGATCGATAAAGTTCGGCTTGCTGGTCAGCAGGCGGGAGTCGAGACTATCGAGCGTCAGATCCTTATCGAATTCCGCCAGCAGTCTTTCCCGTTCAGTCGGACCGGCGGACAGGAACCGGGTTCTCAGATCAGCATGGACCGGCATTTTCAGGGCCGATGCCTGCCGCGTCATCAGAAACGGGCGAAGATGGTCCGGCCTGTGGTGGCCAGCAGCTTTGACCATCGCAGCAAGCCGATCCTGCCCGATGACCCGGATCAGCGTATCGGTGGCGCTATTGTCGCTGATCGAGATCATCAGCGTAGCCAGCGTGTGCAACGTGGTCGGGGACCCGTCGGGCCAGTTCTGGCTGATCCCCGATGGATGGGACTTTGGCCCGAGCGTGACAACGTCCGACCATTTTCGCTCTCCCGCCTGCACCGCGCGGTCGAGTTCGGCCAATATATAGAGTTTGAACGCCGAGGCGATGGCATAGCGACCATCGGGATCTAGCGCTGCGATTGGCGGCTGGTTTCCCGCCTCGAGTTTCTGGATCAGCACGCCTTGGCGACCGGGCAGGGCGTCGACCGCTGCTAGAACCTCGGAGACTGTCTCGCCAGCGGCTTCGAAGCCCGTCAGAAGCAGGCCGGCAATGCGATGCGGCGGACTGTTCTCGAGTGCCAGGTTGATGGTCCCGATCGATTTTTCAAAGCGGATACCGAGGGTCGCGGAATTCGCATTCTGCGGGACGATTGACTCGACTGCCAGCGGCTTGCCCTGCTGCGCCCTGACCTGTGCCGCCAGGGCCCGGAACTGGGCAGGGGGCACGGCATTACGGAAATTCTCGTCGAACACCTCGGCCTCGATCTCCTCGCCCTGCAGCAGGCGCAGCACATCATCGGCGCGCGTCGAAAGCTGTTCGGAGATGTCGGCCTGTGTCTGTGCTTCTGAAGGACCGGCAATCGAGATGAGGCTGCTGCCAAGCAGGCAAAGCATGATGGCGTAAAGGAAGCGCACGACAATCTCCCGCAACTGGCTGTGGATCAGGCTCCAGCCATTAGGCGTCGATCACGTCCTCATCAAGGCTCGCGGCATTTTGCTGGATGAAGTTGAACCGGTGCTCCGGATTCTTGCCCATCAGCCGGTCGACCAGATCCTTGACCCCGGCGCGCTGCTCATATTCCTGCGGCAGCGTTACCCGGAACAGGGACCGCGTGTTCGGGTCCATCGTGGTTTCCTTGAGCTGGTTCGGGTTCATCTCGCCGAGGCCCTTGAAGCGGCTGACCTCGACCTTCTTGCCCTTGAACGGGCCGTTCTCGATCACACCACGGGCGCGCTCGTCCTGCGCATAATGGCTCTTGCCGCCGGAACTGATCCGGTAGAGCGGCGGCCGGGCGAGGAAAAGATGCCCCTGGCGGACCAGCTCGGGCATTTCCTGGAAGAAGAAGGTCATCAGCAGGGTCGCGATATGGGCTCCGTCGACGTCGGCATCGGTCATGATGATCACCCGCTCGTAGCGCAGATTGTCGGGATCGCAGTCCTTGCGGGTGCCGCAGCCGAGCGCGAGGATCAGGTCCGCGATTTCGCTGTTGGCGAAGATCTTGGCGCTGTTGGCGGAGGCGACGTTGAGGATCTTGCCGCGGATCGGCAGGATCGCCTGGGTCTTGCGGTCACGGGCCTGCTTGGCCGAGCCGCCGGCGCTGTCGCCTTCGACGATGAAAATCTCGGTGCCGGCCGGGTCATTGCCGGAACAGTCGGTTAGCTTGCCGGGCAGGCGCACCTTGCGGCCCGAGGTCGCGGTCTTGCGTTTGACCTCGCGCTCGGCCTTGCGCTTGAGACGCTCGTCCATCTTTTCCATGACAAAACCGAGCAGCGCCTTGCCCCGATCCATATTGTCGGTGAGGAAATGGTCGAAATGGTCGCGTACGGCATTTTCGACAAATTTGGTTGCCTCGGGAGAGGTCAGCCGGTCCTTGGTCTGGCTCTGGAACTGCGGATCGCGGATGAACACCGAGAGCAGCATTTCGCCGCCGGAGATGATGTCGTCGGCGGTCAGCTGCGAGGCCTTCTTGATCTGGACCAGCTCGCCGAAGGCCCGCAGACCGCGGACGAGGGCGTTGCGCAGGCCGGCTTCGTGGGTGCCGCCATTGGGCGTGGGGATGGTGTTGCAATACCAGCTGTAGCTGCCGTCCGTCCAGATCGGCCAGGTAATCGCCCACTCGACGCGACCTTCATTGTCCGGGAAATCCTGGCTGCCGGCGAAAAATTCGGTGGTTACGCATTCGCGCCCTTCGAGCTGCTCGCGCAGATGATCGGACAGGCCACCCGGGAACTGGAACACGGCTTCTGCGGGGACATCATCGCTGGCCTGGCTGGGGTCGCATTTCCAGCGGATCTCGACGCCGGCGTAGAGATAGGCCTTGGAACGGGCGAGTTTGAACAGGCGCGCCGGCTTGAACTTGTTGCCCTCGCCGAAAATCTCGACATCGGGGATGAACGAGATGCTGGTGCCGCGGCGGTTTGGGGTGGTGCCGACTTCCTCGAGCTTCGAGGTCGCCAGACCCTGCGAGAATGTCTGGCGATAGAGGGTCTTGTTGCGCGCAACCTCGACCACGGTATCCGAGGAGAGGGCGTTGACCACGGACACGCCGACGCCGTGCAGGCCGCCGGATGTCGCATAGGCCTTGTCGGAAAATTTTCCGCCCGAGTGGAGCGTTGTCATGATCACTTCGAGCGCCGATTTGCCGGGAAATTTCGGGTGCGGATCGACCGGGATGCCGCGGCCATTGTCGCTCGCGGTCAGTCGGTTGTCGGCATCCAGTGTGATCTCGATCCGGCTGGCATGACCCGCGACCGCCTCGTCCATGCAATTGTCGATGACTTCGGCAGCAAGATGGTGGAGCGCGCGTTCATCAATACCGCCGATATACATGCCGGGGCGCTTGCGGACAGGCTCCAGCCCTTCCAGGACCTCGATTGCCGAGGCATCATAGTCACCGGTTTTGGAATGGGTTGGCGGGTTGGAACCGAACAGATCATCAGACATGGACGATCCTATAAGAGCGCAGGAGTCACACTGGCAAGAGACTTATGCGGTCTCTGGCCAGTGCATTGAAAATTCTTGCGATTTGGTGCGTTGCCTAGCGGACGCGCGGGCCACCAAAGGGCAGCGGCGGAGGAGCACGACGGGCACCGCGTGGCAGTTGTGCCTGGAACGCACGACCGCAATGTTCGACGCAATAGGGGAAGCCCGGGTTCACTTCTTCGCCACAGAAATGGAAGTCGGGTTCACCAGGGTGGTTGATCGGCCAGCGACAGATCTTGTCATTGAGGTCGAGCAGGCTGGTCTTGTCGGCAATCTCGTCGCTCGGCTTGGCCGGAACCAGACGGCGCGGTGGCGCCGGCGGAATCGGAGCCTGCTGGTCACCGGGACCCTGACGCAGGAAGCCGCCGGGGCCGACGGACACGATCTTCGGGCCGTCATGCTTGGGCTGGCGGGCCTGCTGCGCGGCGTGGGTGCGGGCCGCTGGCGTTGGTGGCGGCATGGCGCGCCTTGCGACATGCTCTTCCTTGGGCTTGGAAGCGGCACCGCTTTTTGCCGGCGGCTTCTTCGCCTTGGGCGCGGGTTTTGCGCCCTTCTTGGCTTGTGGCTTCGCTTTCACGGGTGACGGGCGCGACTTCAGGCCGAGGCGATGCGCCTTGCCGATCACGGCATTGCGGCTGACGCCGCCCAGTTCTTCCGCGATCTGGCTGGCGGTCAGGCCTTTTTCCCACATATTCTTCAGCGAATCGATTCGCTCATCCGTCCAAGCCATGCAAAGTCCTAATCATCTTGAGTTACGGGCGATATAGGGTCGCCGGGGTGATTATACAACCACGAATGGCGCGCGATTCCCGCGATATGGGGTTGTGATTGGCGCTGGGAGCCGATAGGCGGATTCAATATGCTCGACCAAACCAAAAAAGATCAGACAAGCGGCCTTCCTGCCGGTGCAACGCGCTTTGCCGAACCCGGCGTTCCGGTCATTCGCGGTGTCAACTGGGCCGGATTTCTGGCGCTATACTGGAAAGAGGTCAGGCGGTTCTTCAAGGTCCAGTTGCAGACCGTCTGGGCACCGTCGATCACCACATTATTGTTTCTCGTGATATTCACCGTGGCCATGGGCCGCGGCGACCGCACCGTATTGGGGGTTCCCTTTGCCGACTTTATCGCACCCGGGCTGATCTGCATGGGCATGCTGCAAAATGCCTTTGCCAACAGCAGCTTTTCGATGCTGGTCGGCAAGATCCAGGGCACGATCATAGATTATCTGACGCCGCCGCTTTCGGTGGGTGAGTTGCTGGCGGCGCTGGTCGCTGCTTCGATGACCAGAGCCGCGCTGGTTGGCTTCGCGGTCTGGCTGGCGATGTTCATCTGGCCAAGTGTCGATGTGGGAATCGAGCATTGGTGGGCGGTGCTGTGGTTCGGTATCATGGGCGCGGCGATGCTGTCCTTCCTGGGCGTGCTGACGTCGATCTGGGCAGAAAAATTCGACCATGCCGCGGCGGTCACCAATTTCGTGGTCGCACCTCTGGCCCTGCTGTCCGGTACATTTTACTCGATCGACCGTCTCGCACCGGCGTTTCAGGCGGTCAGCCACGCCAATCCCTTTTTCTACGCGATCTCCGGATTCCGCTATGGTTTTCTCGGGGTGGCGGATTCGCCAATCGTGGTCGGGGCACTGGTGCTGCTGGCGATCAATATCGGCCTGGCGCTGATCTGCTATCTGCTGCTGAAATCGGGCTGGAAGATCAAGTCCTGACCTGACCGCTGCTAGTGACGGTGGATGCGGTGCAGCTTATATTTGCCGCCCTCGGTTGCCTGAAACAGCCGCGCCACATCGGGATGGCCAACCGGTTCGCCGCTGTCGTCGGGCAACAGATTCTGCTGGCTGACGTAGGCAACATAGCTGCCGTCGGCATTTTCCGCGAAAAGATGGTAGAAAGGCTGATTTCTCGGGGGCTGCAAGTCCTTCGGTATAGCTTCATACCATTCTTCGCTGTTGGCGAAAACCGGATCGATGTCATAGATCACACCGCGAAAATCAAAGATCCGGTGGCGTACAACATCGCCAATGGCAAAGCGCGCATCGAGAATATCGGGCGTATTGGGCGGCAGGGGATTGCCGGACTTGAATGGGTCTGCAGAATTCATGCTGACAATTTAGGCGTTTCGGGGCCATATGCAAGCGCTCCATCCGTATTTGGATGCGGGGCTGAAAAATGGCCGGACCGGATATGGGGATGTTGGATGCGAGGAGCAGAGGCGGTTGCCTGTGGCTCCCGTTTCTCGTCTTCACTTTTCCACCGAATTGACCGAGAAGGATCAAAATTGTGCGATACCCACATTGGGTCGAGCGGGCTTAAGACCTGATCGAACACCTCAACTTGCATTAAAAAGCCCCGTGCCGAGGCACGGGGCTGATCGTTGTTCGTTATTTTCGACAAAATCGAGGGGCTCAGTAGCTCCGTTCGAACTCGTCAATTTCACGTTCCGCTTCGTCCTGGGCCCGTCCATATTTTTCCTGGATCTTGCCGGCAAGGATTTTGCGGTCTCCGTCGATCTGGTCCAGTTCGTCATCGGTCAGTTCGCCCCATTTCTTCTGGACGTTGCCTTTGACTTGTTCCCAGTTTCCTTTGATTGTATTCTCGTTCATGCGATGTCTCCTTTGCGTTGGGGGTACCCAATCAATGGTCGGCAAGGGTGTTGGTTCCGAACGGCAGCATTTTTTCTTTTTTTTCTAGTATGTTGGCTTCGCCAGCGACGCTCGGCCCCTTATTGTGCAGAGCGCGCATAGCGACCCGAGGACGGGCCGACATGGCGGGGAACCTATTTTCCGATCTTGCGTAAAATTAGCAAAGGGGCGGCAATGCAATGCCCGTTCGAAAAACCGCCAAATCGGAAACAGAAACAGGAGAATAGGAAATGAAGAAACATATCGCGATGCTGGCCGGAATTTCCCTGCTGGCTGCATGCCAGGCGGAAGAGCGTGGTGCCGATGGTGACGGTACGCCTTTGGCGGATGACGTGAACAGCAGCATGTCCGACACCAGCAGCAATACCGGGGAATCCGACGAAATCCTGGCCGAGAAATCGCTGTCGGGTATGGACAAGGCCGGTGCCGATATCGATCCGACGGACGGGAAGGATGACGAACTCAATCAGGATATCACATTGCCCGCAAAGTCTCGCTACGCCACCTACTATCTGGGCAGCTATGCTCCCAAGGGACAATGCGCGGGATCGGAACAATATCTGGAGCTGGATCAGGCAAAAATCGCCTATGGCGAGACGGTCTGCATGATCAAGAGCATCGAGGGTGACGGCTCGACTTTGACGGTCAAGGTCAAC
The DNA here is from genome assembly GCA_964022135.1 of uncultured Sphingomonadales bacterium. Lineage (GTDB taxonomy): Bacteria > Pseudomonadota > Alphaproteobacteria > Sphingomonadales > Sphingomonadaceae > Parasphingorhabdus. Next base: position 28,066 of record CAXIBD010000006.1, read on the forward strand.
CAGTGCAAGTCTGAAGGCGAAAAAGCGGCTGACCGAATGTATCAGCTGGATTTGCCAAAAATGGACAGGCTGAAGCTCTCGGGAGCGGCCAATGCCGATCTGGTGCGCTGCGGATCTGATGGCTGAATCAGCCGCTATCTGACCCGACCCGGCCCCGGCCCAGGCGCAGAGCGGGCCGTCTGCAGAAGTATAGATTCCGGCAGATCATATTGACGCGGGTGATCCCCCCTACGCCGATAGAATTGATCTCGAAAGACGTGCCCGATTAACATAGATTAGTTGTGCTTTTTAGGGAACGGTGTACTCGATGCCGAATGCCCCTGCACGAACATAATATAGCTGCCTCCTTCAAGGCGATATGCGAAAACGCGACCGCGGCGCTGTTCGTGGTCGATGCCACGCAGAATTGCATCTATGCGAATCCGGCTGCGGAAACCTTGACCGGTTTCAAGGCCAGACAGCTGACAGGTCAGCGCCTTCACGACATGATTCACCATAGCCGTCCCGATGGCAGCGAATATCCGATCTCGGAATGCCCGCTGGACAATGGTTTGCCGGCCAACACGCGCGAACAGGGCGAGGATATTTTCGTCCACGCCGACGGCAGCTTCTATCCCGTGTCCTATACCTCGAGCCCGATTATCGAGGACGGAACTCTTGTCGGAAAAGTCGTGGAAGTACGGGGGCTGGCCAAGAAAAGGGCGATAGCCCGGGAACGCGAACGCGAGAAAGCCCTGCTGGCGAAAACCTTTGACAATGCGGCCGTCGGCATAGCCCATGTTGGCCACGACGGCAGCTGGCTGCGGATCAATGACAAATTGTGCGACATCGTCGGCTATCCCCGGGCGGAACTGCTGACGATGACGTTTCAGGACATTACCCATCCTGATGACCTGAGCGGCGATCTCGAATTATACGAAAAGCTAAAGACCGGCGAGATCAGCGGATATAATCTGGAAAAAAGATACTATCGCAAGGATGGCGCGCTGATCTGGGTGAGGCTGACCACGTCGTCCCAGAAAAATCCCTCGGGTCAAATGGAATTTTGCATCGCGGTGGTTGAGGATATCACCAGCGAGAAGGAACATCAGCAGCATCTCGATATCATGGCCGGAGAGCTCCAGCACCGGGTGAAGAATACATTGGCAACGGTCCAGGCGATTGCCAGAATGTCATTGCCGGATGATACGCTAGGCAAGGAAGCCTTTGTTTCCCGCATACTGGCGCTGAGCCGCTCTCACGATCTGTTGCTCGCGCAGAATTGGTCTGGTGCGGCTATTTCAGACATCGTCGAGCAGGCAATTCACCCTTTCGGGGGTACCGAAGGCGGGCGGATAACGACTTCCGGTCCGGACTGCAGATTGTCTTCCCGCACCTCGCTTGCTCTCTCCATGGCGCTGAATGAACTGGGCACCAATGCAGTGAAATATGGCGCGCTGAGCGGTGACGAGGGGGCGATAGATATCGACTGGCAATATGCAACGGCGGCGGAAAAGGACCGGCTCGAATTCAGGTGGCAGGAAAGCGGCGGCCCGAAAGTTTCTCCGCCGCAACGCAAAGGCTTTGGAACGACTTTGATAGAGCGTGCGTTGGCTTCAGAGATGCAGGGGGAAACTGCGGTCGAATATTTGCCATCCGGTGTGATCTTCAGATGCTCATTCCCGGTCGAATGAAACACGAATTGAAAGTCACGCTGTGCCTGAATTTGCCATCCTGGTCGTCGAAGACGATGCCATGCTCTCCCTCGCGATGGAAGATATTCTGCGCAAGCTGGGTTACACAAATCTGGAATTTGCCTTCAATCTGTCGGGCGCTTTGCAAATTGCGGAGGATAAACGCTTCTCGCTTGTCTTTCTCGACGTCGATCTGAACGGCGAACTGACGCTGCCGGTCGCTCGGGTGCTTCGAAAGAATAATATTCCCTGGTTTTTCACGACCGGATTTGGTTCGCGCTTTGATTATGACGATCTCCAGGGAGCCCCTATCATCCGCAAGCCCTATTCCGAGCAGGACATAAAACAGGCCATAGCGAGTACGCAAATGAACTGAACCGTCGCGGCGCAGATGGCCATGTGCCACAGCTGCCTGTGAACGAAAAATGCGGGCGATTTCGCAATCGCTGCGCCCGGCAGGGAGTGTCGAGAGTATATTCGGCCTTAATCATATTGAAACTGTCGCCTGATAGACTTCCTGCCTTGGTTGGGAATGTCGATATGCAAGTAACTAGATCGCGAGAGCAAAAATCAGGGGGCAGAGCAGGACTCCTGAATATCGTAGCTCTGTCGGGCGCTATCGCTGTCTTTGTTGGTTTGAGCAGTTGGCTCCTGCCACAAGCGGTAGCAAAAATCTTCGGGTCCGCTGCCGTTCTCGATGAGACCCTCAGCGCCGCGCTACTGCTCAACATTGCCCTGATACTGCTAATTTGGCGTGGCTCTCAGGTTCTCTCCCGGCAAGCAAAGGTCGCGGACGATGCGCAGCGCGAAATCGGCATTGTCGCCGTCAAGGATTATGCCACGGGGCTGCGAAATCGCCCGGGCATAAGCGATATAATCGAAAAGAAACTGGACGCCGGAGAAAAAATCTCCCTGATCAATCTCGATCTCGATAATTTCAAGAAGATCAACGATCTTTACGGACATGAAGCTGGCGACTTGATGCTCAAAGAAGTCGCTGACCGGCTGGTTGCCGTTACACCCGAACATTCCGCTTGCGCGCGCCTCGGCGGCGACGAGTTTGCGGTTTTGCTTTTCGGACGGGCCGCCAGCAAAAAAATGCGCTGGCCATTGCCAACCAGATACAGCTCGCCTTTGCTGAGCCCGCTTCGGTGGGTGGAAGCGTCACGAAAATCGGTGCATCGATGGGTATATACCTAGATGTTGCGCCTGGTTCGAGCGTCGCAGATGTCTTCCGGCGCAGTGACATCGCCATGTATGAGTCGAAAAAGGCCGGCGGCGAACGCATATCCTGCTTCGAACCGGCAATGGAAGCCGAAGTGCAGCAGCGCTACAAAATGGAATCCGACATGAGAGAGGGTATCCCCAAGGGGGAATTCGTCCCTTTCTACCAGCCACAATATGGTATCCGCGGCTCCAATCTCGTCGGGTTTGAGGTATTGGCCCGCTGGAACCATCCCAGCGGCGAACTGATAGAACCGACTGATTTCATTCCGCTTGCCGAAGCCACCGGGATGATATCGCAGCTCTCCTTCTCGGTGATGCGGCAGGCCTTTGCCGACGCGAAGCAGTGGGACCATTCGCTGGTCCTGGCCGTGAACATCTCACCGGTGCAGTTGAGTGATCCAAATCTCGACAAGCAGATTATGAAGATTCTCGCGGAAACAGGCTTCCCGGCTCAAAGACTGGAGCTGGAGATCACCGAAAGCAGCCTGCTCGAGGATACAGCGCTAGTACTGAGCACCATCACCAGCCTGAAAGCGCTGGGTATCAGGATCTCGCTGGACGATTTTGGCACGGGCTATTCCTCGATGACCCAGTTGAAAGCCTTCCCGTTCGACCGGATCAAGATTGACCGCAGTTTTGTCTTCTCCATGCTCGACAATGACGAAAGCGCCGCGATCGTCAAATCGATTGCGGCGCTTGCAACCTCGCTCAATGTGCCGATCACCGCAGAAGGGATCGAATCCGATGAAATGCGGGGCTATCTCGACGAGATCGGGTCGATGGACGGGCAGGGCTGGCTTTACGGACGGGCGACATCCAGGGAAGAGCTGATCAAACTGCTTCCGCAAATTGCCCTGGCGGCTGGCGGCTATGATATTGATGATCTGAAAATCGTCGGTGATTCCGATTCGCCTCGCGAGGATCCGGATAGCGATCACCAGGCCCCGAAAAGCGCTGCAGGATAGGCAGCTGCTGCACTGCTTCCGGTCCCGAAACGTCATTGCCTGATGGCAAGACAGCCTCCTGGCCAAGAGACATGAGCCATGCTGGGCCGATCTGCTGCATTATTGCGGAAAATGACGGCGAGGGCCGGCCTGTTCGGCAACCGGCCGTGGATGCCGAGCCCATATTGTCTGTGGAGGTGCGTTAGGGATTCGAACCCTAGATACCATTGCTGGCATACCGCATTTCGAGTGCGGCGCTTTCGACCACTCAGCCAACGCACCTCATAGACGGGGCAGCATCTAGCGATCATCGCGCGCGCCCGCAACCCATATTGGGGCCTGTCAAAAATTGAGTGGAGAATGAGCAGGGTGATGGTCTGGCTATCGTCCGTTCACCTCAGAATTCGGGGGGAAGACGCCGGATCGAGGAGAGTCGAAAAAACCAATTATTTTTGGATGAAAAATCGCGGCTGCATCGTTGTCCTTTCAGCAACCAAAAAAGGAGACGCGACAATGCGTAAATCACCGATGTTTCTCTGTCTGGCAGTCGCGGGCATCGCGACAGCTCCTGCCATCGCACATGTTGATGCAGAAAGTCATGCCGTGGTGCGCAGTGAGCCTGTTGCCGGGGTCTACAACAAATTCTGGTATAACTATCTGGCCGATGTCCTTGAGGCCGACAAGGAGCTGAAGAGCGACCTGCGCCGCGCCACCGATCGAGAGGACACGCGCGATGCCTGGGAAGAATATGAGCATGAACTGGTCGATGCCGACAAGGATTATGTCAAGGAAATGCGGGAACGCAATTACGTGGTGGGCCGAGTGACGATCGGCGGCTAGGTACACAGCCAAACAATGAAAAAGGCGGGGTCAAATCCCGCCTTTTTTGTGCCTGTGATCAAGATCCGGTCGTGTGCCGTTTGCAGCTGGCTGGCTTATTTCCAGCCTGATTCCAGGGCTTTGCGCTCAGCATCGGCATCCATCGGCCCATCCGCCATCAGCTCTGCCGCAACCGCATTGATCGCGCTGCTGGACGCCTGGCGATAGTCGTTCTGCTCGCCACCGGGCAGGGTGCTGACCATCTTCCAATGCTGGCCTTCGCGGCAACCGATGCCGGAGACGGCCTCACCGCTGAAGCTGCGGCAGATCGTGCCGGTCTTTGCACGGAAGGTCAGTCCGATACGAAAGTCGGTGTCATCCGCCTGTGCCGATGCGAGTTGCCGGTCCAGGGCATGTTCCAATGTGCCGCTGGCAATGAGCGCCTCGCCCTGTTGCAGAAAGGGGGCGTCCGAACTGCCATTGAGGCCAAATTGACCGACCACGACACCCAGCGCCAGGGTCGCTGCCATCGCACCCCATTGGGCCATGCCGAAGCTGCGGCGCTGCTCTGCCTGTCGCTGGCCAGCTTTCCGTGCAGTAAAGCTGTCGTCCACATTGGAAGCCGCGGCAGTGGTCAGCATTGCCGTCAGACGGTCCGGAATCGCCTCATTCACAACCGGTGCATAATGGGCTGCCAATTTGTCCCTCAGCGCGCGCTCCTGGCCAATCTGCTCAGCCAGCGCGGAGTCGGTCGCCATGGCTTTCTCGATCCGCCTTGCGGTGACCGCATCGCATTCGCCGTCGACATAGGCCATGATGGTCTGCTGATCGAAGGTCATGCGGCTTCTCCCAGTTCCCGCTGCAGGGCTTCGCGGCCGCGCACCAGGCGCGAGGTCAGGGTGCCGATCGGAATATCGAGCAAGGCGGCGGCTTCCTTGTAGGCAAAGCCCTCGACCAGGACGAGCGAGACGGCCTCGCGCTGCTCGATCGGCAGGCGGTCCATCGCGCGGTCGACATCCTGGAGCTCCATCCGGCTTTCCATGCGGCGATGGTCGTCGCCAGCCACATTCGCAATCGCATCCTCGTCATTGGCGACATGTTCGCGGCGACCGGCGGCACGCACGGTATCGATCCAAATATTACGCGTAATTCTGTACATCCAGCTATCCAGTCTCGTTCCTGCCTGCCACTGGTCGCGCTTGTTCAGGGCGCGTTCCAGGGCCATCTGGCACAGGTCATCTGCGTCATTGATATCGCGCGTCAGGCTACGGGCAAAGCGCCGCAATCGCGGGAGTAACTCCAGCAAATCCTGTTCAAAGGCCATTCAGCGCGGATATCCTTTATTGATGGTCTATGGATGAAACGACGCGTCTGGCTCGTTTAATCCACGAATGCGAAATAAATGCAATCCACTTGCGATTGCCAGAGCGGTCCCGGTGCACAAGGAGGCAGACATGAAAATCACGGTCAAATGGGTCGCCGCTGCGCTGTTCCTGGTTGCGCCGGTCGCAGCCTGGCCACAACTCGCACTGCCAACAATAGGTCCGGGGCTTCCGCTTCCCGATCATGGACTTGGCAACATAGCCGATCCCCTGGTCGATCCGGTCAGCGGGATGGTGGATGTCCGCGTTCTGGATCGGTTGAGCAAATCAGAACTCGGAAGCGCGTTGAAGCGGCTCCGGATTGATCGGCTCAATCAGTTTATCCGGCAGAATCGCGATTATGTCGAGCGGGATCGCAATGGGGAGGCGGCCGTTCGCGGCGTCCTGATTGCCACCGGCATCTCCGGAGCATCACTCGAAAAGGTGCAGCAAGCCGGCTTTCGGATATTGGAACGCGGCGAAATCGAGGGGCTCGGTCTCAGCTTCGTGAAATTTGCCACGCGTCCGGATGAATCGCTCAAGTCGGAGCAGAAGCAGTTGCAGAAACTGGCTGGCGAAGCAGAAATCAGTGCCGACAATATCTATTTTACCAGCGGCTCCACTCCGCTCGCTACCAACGCTGCGCTTTTGGCGAATGGCACGGTGCGAACGGGCGCGATCGGACTGATCGACGGCGGTGTCGCCCGCCACAGCGCGATTGCAATGCCGGTCGAGCAGCGCGGATTCGCCAAAGGTGCGCCAATGGCGAGCGGTCATGGTACTGCCATCGCCTCGCTGATCTCCGGCAGTCGTGGCAGCGGTACGCGTGGTCTTCTTGCAGCCGATATCTATGGCAGCGATCCGGCTGGTGGCAATGCCACCGCCATTGCCCGGGCACTGGGCTGGATGGCGCAGCGGCATGTTCCGGTCGTCGCGATCAGCCTGGTTGGTCCCGACAACGGCCTGCTGTCGCGCGCTATCAGGGCAGCGCAGGGGCAAGGTGTGCTCATTGTCGCTGCGGTGGGCAATGACGGTCCCGCCGCGCCGCCACGTTACCCCGCGGCCTATAAAGGGGTGATCGGAGTGACCGGCGTCGATAGGCACGAACGGGCGCTGCCGGAAGCGGGGACAGCAACGCCGGTCGATTTTGCGGCTCCGGGTGCCGGGATCAAGGGCGCTTCCCCCGACGGAAAGCTGGTTACGCTGCGCGGCACGTCCTTTGCTGTGCCGCTTGTCGCCGCTCGCCTATTATCCCACTATCCGGCAGCGAATATCAGCCGGATCGAACCGGCGGTGACGGGATTGATCCGCGAGGCAAAGGACCTGGGTAAAAAGGGCACCGACAAGATCTATGGTCATGGCCTGGTCTGCGAAAAATGCGGGTTGCGCTGATTTTTCGAAAATATTTCGGGCTCCAGGGATTAAACGGCAAGGCGGCATCGTTCTCCTGGCAGACGACGAAAATATCATCGTCATGCAAGGAGAAAGACCATGAAAAATCTTATCGCAAGCACATTCACTATCGCATTGATCATCGCGGCACCGGCGTCTGCGCAACTGCTCGGCGGTAGCGGCGGGGTAGGTGGTACGCTTGGCGGCACCCTGGGGGCTGACCCCATTGGCCGCACGGCCGGTTCGATCACTGGTCAGGGTGACATCGCCAATTCCACCCGGCTCGACCGCAATATCGATACCCGTTCAGGCAAAGTTGACGCCGACGCAGAGAGCAGTTCGAACGCCAATGGTTCGCTGCTCGGAACCACTGATCTGCCCAACAGGGCGCTCGGCAGCTCTGCGGATGGGTCTGCATCAAGTTCCGCGAAAGGCAACGCCAGCGCGGACCTGATCGGTACCGACGCGATCCGCTCGACCACCGGCGAAGTTGTTGGCGCCACCCGCAATGCGGCGGGAGGCGCTCGATCAACGGCAAGTGGCGCCGTATCGAATGTTGCCAGTCGCGCATCAAACGCCGGTTCACTGGCCGGCAGCGGTAGCGCGATGGCGATGGGCAATCTCGGTCAGTTGGCCGCCTCGGGCAGCACGGCCGCCAATGCCGGTGGCATGTTCGCGGTTGAACCCGGGATGCCGGTTCAGGACCCCAAGGGCCGCGTCCTCGGCCATGTCCAGTCGGTCCGTCAGACGGGTGCCGGCGTCGTACGATCGGTCATCGTTGAGGCCGGCAATAGGACGGCGGAACTGCCTGCGGCCAATTTTGCGGGATCGGGCAACGTGCTGGTGACCGCGATGAGCAAGGGCGACATCAAGCAGGCTTCAAAGGCGCAAACCCAGGCGCCGGAAGACGGGTCCAACCAGTAACCAGTTCGCGGAAATGGTGCCGGTGACCCAGTTGCGTAACCCCGTTCACTGCACCATTTTTTGCGGGAGACGCGTCGGAAATTTTCCGGCGCGTCTTTTTATATGTTTTTTCCCATTCAGACTGGCTCGCTGACAGAAGCCTATATTGTCGCCCCAGCGGATTCCGGGAGCTGATCTTGGTCGCTGCCACGCTGCGCTTCGGGCCATGGCTTCCCGAATCCCAATCTTCATTTTTCTGCCGATATCGAACCACAAGGGGGACTTTCCCAGATCATACAGGCGTGAATCGACCGTTTTGCCAATAATAGCTGGGAAATGCCGCTGTTTTTTGGCACGATGGGGATCGGGCAAAGGACATCTGGATGACCAACAAAAAAATCACCGAATATCGATCACATCTGCAGGACGTGCTGGACGCGCCGGAGGGGCCACATATTGCGGCTCTGTTCGATTTCGATGGTACGATCATTGCGGGCTATTCGGCCACAGCGATGCTGTGGGAGAAAATCAAGCGGCGCGAAATGACCGCCGAGGAAGTCGTCGAAACGATCAACGTGATGGCGCAATATAGTACCGGCAATATGGGCTTTTCCGGACTGATGACCGGCGCTGCCAAGTTCATGAGAGGCGTCACGGAAGAGAGCTATTTCGAATTTGGCGAGGAACTGTACGAGAAATATATTGCGCGCAAAGTCTATCCCGAGGCACGGGCGCTGATCGAGGCGCATCGTGCCAAGGGCCATACGATCGCGATTGTGTCCTCGGCGACGATCTACCAGATCGAGCCGACGGCGCGCGATCTCGATATCGAGCATGTGCTGTGCTCGCAATATGAAGTCGAGAATGGCGAATTTACCGGGAATATCATCCGGCCGCTGTGCTTTGGCGAGGGCAAGGTCATTGCCGCGGAAAATCTCGCGGCCGATTACGGCCTCGATCTCGACCAGAGCTATTTCTATTCGGATAGCTATGACGACATCGAATTGCTCGAACGGGTCGGCAAGCCGCGACCTTTGAACCCGAATACGAAATTGCGCGAGACAGCGCGAGAGCGCGGCTGGCCGCTGGAAAAATATGAAAGCCGGGGGCAGGGCAAGCCGGTCGACTATATCCGCACCATTTATGCCACCGGGTCGCTGATCGGGTCGGCGATCGCGTCGCTGCCGATCTGGGCGCTGACCGGATCCCAGCGCGAGGCAATGAATTTTTCGACCGGCCTGTTCGGCGATATTGCAACCGCGCTGACCGGCTGCGAACTGGAAGTGACCGGCGAAGAGAATCTCTGGACGTCGCGGCCCTGCATCTTTGTCTTCAACCATCAGAGCAAGGCCGATGTGATGATCCTCGCCAAGCTGATCCGCCGGGACATGGGTGGGGTGGCGAAGAAGGAGGTCCGGGATACGCCGGTGATCGGCAAGCTGATGGAACTGGCTGGCACGGTGTTCATAGACCGCGCCAACGCCGGCAGCGCGATCAAGGCGATGGCGCCGCTGATCGACGCGGTCAAGAACGAGGGCAAATCGATCGTCATCGCGCCCGAAGGTACGCGAACCCTGTCTCCGAAGCTGGGGCCATTCAAGAAGGGTGCGTTTCACATGGCAATCCAGGCGGGCGTTCCGATGGTGCCGATTGTTATTCACAATGCCGGGGACGTCGCACCGAAAAATGAATTTCTGATGCGTCCCGCCAAGGTCAGGATTGATGTTCTGCCGGCGGTGGACACCAGCAAATGGTCGGTCCGGACCTTGAACCAGCATGTGGCGGAAGTGCGCGGCATGTTCCTCGATGCACTGGGGCAGGCGGAAGAAGAGGATGCGCTCGAAGCGCTGGTCAACGAGGAGCCAGCGCCGGCGAAAAAGGCCAGGGGCGTCAAGCCACCCCGAAAGACGGCTACCCGCTCGAAGAAACCGGCCACAAAAAAGACGGCGGTGCAGAAGAAACCGGCCGTTCGCAAGGCGAGCTCCAAAAAGGCATTAGCAAAAAAAGCCGTTGCCAAGCCGCCCGCAAAGCGATCTAGCTCGACCAAGGCAGTCGCCGCATCCGAAACATCAACGATGGAAGCGGCGAAATAGACAGAAATCGAGGAGCGGGGATGGACGAAGCGAAGCAGATAGCAAATTCAGGAGCGCTGCTCGCGCAGGGTCCGAAGCTATTTGTGATCGACGCGCGAAATGGCGTCGAGCGGCGCTATCTTCTCGACTGGCTCCACACTTCCATAGCCGAAGGCGGTCCGGGCGGGAAACTGAACTGGGTGAGCCTGCCGATTTCGGACGAACGGGCGAAAATACGTCTCGACCGTCTCGCCGAAAAACTGAAGGAAAGCCCCGATACTCTGGTGGTGCCGGTTCGCATAGCCTGGCGCATTCCCAATTTCGAAAAGACCCGTGCGGTCAAGATGCGCCATGTCATTCTTGGGGACCCCCGAAATCCGGGCAGCTTTCGAGCATGGTCGATTCTGTTGCGCGACAAGCGTCGCGCCCATTGCCTGACCGGTCAGCCCGCCACGATCGGCGAGCTCGAGCAGAACTTTGCCGAGCTAAGCAAGGACTACGACCAGACCGACAATATGGAATTTGCAGCCTTCGTCGTGCGACAGGCCGGTCTGGTGCTGGATATTGCCGAGCGCGGGTTGCGAGGGCGTCGCTACAAGGTGCCGCGGCATGTCGCCGATGGCCTGCGCAGCGATGCGCGGTTCCGGGCCGCGATGACCAAGCTTTCCAGCGACATGGGGCAAAGCGAAACCGAGCTCTATGAGCAGGCCGCCAAATATATGAAGGAGCTGATCGCCAGGCCCAGTCCGCTGTTCATCGACATGAAGGCCAAGCTGGACCGGTTCATGCTGTCGCAGGGCTATGAAGATGAGGTGGTCTTTGACCGCCAGGAGCTGACCCGGTTGCGCAAGACCATGCGGGAACATCCGACGCTGCTGCTGTTTACCCACAAAACCTATATCGATGGCGTGACCGCGACCGATCTGGCCTATCAGAACGACTTGCCGCTGATCCATGTCTTTGGTGGCATCAATCTGGATTTTTTCGGGCTGGGCTTCATGCTGCGCCGGGCCGGGACAATTTTCATTCGCCGGAGCTTCGAGAACAATCCCGTCTACAAGCTCGTTCTGCGCTATTATGTCAGCTATCTGCTCGAGAAGCGCTTCCCGATGACCTGGGCATTCGAGGGCACGCGTTCGCGGCTCGGCAAGCTGATGCCGCCTCGCTATGGGCTGCTCAAATATGTCATGGACAGCGCGCACAGCAATGATATCGAAAATGTCCATATCATTCCCGTCGTGACCAGCTTCGACCTGATCCGGGATGTGGAAGAATATGCGAGCGAACAGACCGGGCGGATCAAGAAGCCGGAATCGCTGAGCTGGTTTATCGGCTATCTGCGCAGTCTGCGCGAACCGATGGGCAAGGTCTATGTCGACTTCGGCGAACCGGTGATCGTCAAGAAGGCACCCAATCCGAATGACCGGCTGGCCCTGTCCAAAATGGCATTCGAGATTGCCGTCCAGGCCAATCGGGCGACGCCGCTGACGCTGACCTCCATGATGTGTCTTTGCCTACTGGGTACGGCCCCGCGGGCGATGACCGAAGTCGAGCTGCGTGCCGTGATAAACTTTCTGGTTGGCTGGGCGCGCGAGCGGGGTATCCGGATGAGCGAAGATCTGACGGATCAGAATCTCGAAGGTGTTCAACGCGTCGTCGAGACTCTGGTGAACAACGGCCTGCTCGTCCGCTATGACAAGGGATCGACGCTGGTATACGCGATTGAGCCGGACCAGCATCCGATTGCGAGCTATTATCGCAACTCCATCATCCATCATTTTCTCGACAAGGCGATCATCGAACTGTCGATCCTGAAGGCGCGGGAGGTCAGTGACCGCAACGCGGCTGATGTGTTCTGGGAAGAGACGGACCGGCTTCGCGACCTGTTCAAATTCGAGTTTTTCTACCCCGAAAAACAGCAATATCGCGAGAATCTGAAGGCGGAACTGCAGCGGTCCGATCCGGACTGGCAAGCCAAGCTGGACGAAGGTGGCATCAAGCTGATCAGTCTGACCAACCGCCTCCAGCCTCTGATCGGACATGCGGTCTTCCTGCCCTTCGTCGAAGCCTATACCGTCATTCTCGAAATCCTGTCGCGGCTGGAACCCGGCGATGCGATTGACAAGAAAAGCTGCGTGGAAACGGCGCTCAAGGAAGGGCGCCAAGCCTATTTGCTCCGCCGGATAACCAGCGAGGCATCGATCGGGAAAATCCTGTTTGAAAATGGCTTCAGGATGGCGGCGGGCCTCGGTCTGACCGGGGAAACGACGGCGGAAACGATCGCCGAGCGGAAGGCCCTGCTGCGGAAATTCCGGGCGCTTTCGCGGCGGATGGAAAAATCGAGGCTCGAAGTGCTTGCGCTCGCAGACAAGATATTTGAATGATAGCGCCGTCGAAAGGACATGATGGATGACCGAGCAGACCAATATCAGCCAGTTGAGCGCACAGGATGCCCAGTTTCTCTACATTCAGTCGGCGACCAATCTCACGCATGTCATGGCGGTTTACATCTATGATCCGTCAACAGCGCCCGGCGGGAAGGTAAGGTTCAAGGACATTATCGAGCATATGCGGAAACGCATGGATGTCTCCCCGATGTTCAAGCGAAAGCTCTATCGTCTGCCGCTGGACATCGATCATCCCTATTGGGTGGAAGATGAACATTTCGATCTAGAAGCGCATATATCGCACAGCCGCCTGCCTGAGCCCGGTGACTGGCGGCAATTTTGTATCCACGTCGCCCGCCATCACAGCAAGCCGCTGGACATGACGCGGCCGCTCTGGGACATGTATGTGGTCGAGGGGCTCGACAATATTCCCGGTTATGCCAAGGGCAGCTATGCCATTTTGACGCGCATCCATCATTCCACCATCGATGGCGTGTCCGGGGCGCATTTCTTCGCGGCCATCTCGGACAAGGATACCAAGGGCACACCCGCGATTCCCCTGCCGGAAGGTCAGTCTGCCGCCACAAAACTGCCAACGGCCACCGAGATATTGAGCCGGGCACTGAACAGCACCGTCACATCGCCGGTTAAATTGACCCAGGCGCTGCTGAAATTTACGCCGGCGCTTCTCTCGACGGCGCAGAAAAGTCTGACAGGGAGCCACGAGGAGACCGATACCGGTGTTCCGCAAACCCGTTTCAACGGCCCGGTCACTCCCAATAAAATGTTCGATGCGGTGACATTCGATCTCGATGAGCTCAAGAAAATGCGCCTCAAGGTCAGGGATGCGACCATCAACGACGTCGTTCTGGCCATCTGCAGCGGCGCTTTGCGCCACTATCTGACCAAGCACAAGGAGCTGCCCAAGGAATCCCTGGTGGCGGTGGCCCCGGTCAACGCGCGCAGCCGTTCGGGTGATGAAGCCAATCCGGGTAACAATATCTCGGCAATGACGATAAAGATCTGGTCGAATATTGCCGATCCCGTCAAGCGTCTGGAAGCGATCAAGGACACGACGCGCGAAACCAAGGCCGCCAAGTCCGGTCTCAGTGCGCGGATCATGACCGATCTCACCAAGCATATCCCCGGCGTGACGATGGCGGGCGTGGCGCGGATATTGACCGATGAACGCTTTGCCCCGAAAATGAGCAATCTGATGGTGTCAAACGTTCCGGGGCCGCAGATTCAGCTCTACATGAACGGTGCCAAGCTGACGCATCAATATGGCCTGGCGCCGCTCGCGCACGGGATGGGCCTGTTCATTGCAACGCCAAGCTATAACGGAACAATTTCCTTCAGCATCATCTCCGATCGCAAAATGATGCCCGATATTGAATTTTTCCGCGAATGCCTGCAAAGAGCGTTCAACGAACTTCAGGATGCCAAGCCCAGCGCTGACGCGGGGCTGACGAAAAAGGCGGTAGCGGAGCCAAGAAAGCCGGTAGCACCCAGCGACGGTTCGGTGATGTATCGACGGGTGGCCAAAAAGCCCAGAGCCACGGGATCAAAGGCAATCGGCGGGAACAAGCCGAAAGTGAAATGAGGAGCGGATAGTTTGCACGCCGACCGGTTTCCGGATGGCGGATGCGACCTTGTGTATTTTTGGTGAAAGAGTGAACCGGACATGATTCTGAACACGACTTTGAAGATGGAAAAAGCCATGGCGCAGGCCAAGAGCTATTCCGAATGGTCGAAAGCCGCAAAGGCGCACGACAAATCCACCGGAGTCGACAAATGGAAGGAAGCGGACGAAAGCAAGCATTTCGACCATAGTTCGATCCGTCGCCGCCTGAAACGCCTGTCCAAGCTCTGGAAATCCCAGGACAATGCCGGACTCCTCTACGCTCTGAATGAAGGCATTCACGGCAATATGGATGGCATGGGTCATGCGCGGCTTTATCAGAAGGCCAAGTTCGGAACCAAGCAGCTGATCCAGGACTATGTCGACGCGATCGCAAATTCGCTGGAATATCTTGCCAGTTCCAAGGTTACCGATATCCCGTTCGAGGAGAAGCTCGATTTTTTCCGCCGGGCGCAACATTGCTATGGACGATCCGCATTTTTGATGAGCGGCTCCGGTGCCTATCTCTACTTCCATGTCGGGGTCGCCAAGGCCCTCTGGGAACAGGGTTTGTTGCCCCATATCATGTCCGGCTCGAGCGGCGGTTCGGTCGTGGGTGCCTTGATCAGCACGCATGCGGACGATGAAATCCCGCCCTTTTTCAAGCCAGAGAATCTGGTGATCGGCCCTGACCATGAAGACGATGGCAAGGGAGGCCTGCTGGGCGGAGCGCGGCAGATGCGGGCGGATGAAATTCGGCAGCGGCTGACGGACTTGCTCCCCGACCTTACCTTTCAGGAAGCCTACGAGCTGACCGGCCGCCATCTCAATGTGTCGATCGCCCCGGCCGAAAAGCATCAGACATCGCGGCTGTTGAATGCCATCGCCTCGCCCAATGTCTTTATTCGCGAAGCGGTGCTGGCCTCCTGTGCGGTCCCGGGCATTTACCCGCCGGTGACGCTTGCCGCCAAGGATCATCGCGGCGAACGCGTACCCTATCTCCCGAACCGGAAATGGGTGGACGGATCGGTAACCCATGACTTGCCGGTCAAGCGGCTGGCACGGCTCTATGGCGTGAACCACCATATCGTGAGCCAGGCCAATCCGCTGATCACGCCCTTTGCCACCGATTTCAGCCAGGCGCGCAATCCGCTGTCTTCGATCCGCAATGCAACCACCGCCACCATGAAGGCCTGGCTCAACGCCAACGTGGAAATAATGCAGAAGCCGCTGTCCTATTTTCCGCGTCTCAACAGCATGGCCAATATGGCGTTGTCGGTGATAAACCAGGACTATACGGGCGATATCAATATCATCCGTCCGACGATGTTCTGGGGCCCTGCCAAGATCTTGAGCAACTTGCCGGTCGAAGATATTGCGGAACTGATTCAGTTGGGTGAGCGCACGACCTGGCCCAAGATCGAGATGGTGCGCACACAGACCAAGATCAGCCAGACTCTGGATCGCATTCTTTTCGAATATGAAAATGAACTGGCGCACGATCATGAAATGGCGATGAAAAGGAAGATCGCTTGAAACAGCAAGACGGTACGCTGACGCTGCCGAGCGGTTCCAAGGCCGCCGGAGCGAAATTGCATCTGCAGAAATGGCTTCCTGATGAACCACCCAAGGCCATAATCCTGCTCGTTCACGGCTATGCCGAACATGCCGGACGCTACCGCTATTTTGCCGAACATTGCGTGGCCAAGGGATACGCGGTGCTTGCCATCGACCACTGGGGCCATGGCCAGTCGGACGGGACACCCGGATATGTTCCGGATTTCTCCGTGTTTCATGATGGCGTCGACCAGCTGCTGGCTTGCGCCAAGGGGGAGTTTCCGAATCTTCCCGTGATGCTGGTCGGCCATAGTATGGGGGGCTTGATCAGTGCCACCTATCTGCTCTCCAACCAGTCCAAATTCCTGGCCTGTGTCCTGTCCGGTCCGGCGATCAAGGCAGCCGAGGAACCCTCGGCCTTCTTGAAGGCCGTCAGCGGTTTCCTGTCCCGTTTCTTCCCGAAGGCTGGTGTCCTTGAGCTTGATCCGAACGGGGTCAGCCGTGATCCGCAGGTCGTCGCCGATTATCTCGCTGACCCACTGGTCTATAACGGAAAGATGGGTGCCCGGCTGGCAGCCGAAATGCTCAACAACATGACCGATATTCAGCAGAATGCCGGAAAGATCTCGCTACCGATCCTCCTGCTCCACGGGCAGAAAGACAGTCTCGCCGATGCAGAGGGATCGAAATATCTGGATGCGCATATAAGCTCCCCCGACAAGACCCTGATAATCTATCCGGAATTGTTTCACGAGATATTCAACGAACCGGAGAAGGACGCAGTGTTGACCGACATGACGGACTGGCTGGACCGGCAATTGGCGGCAAGAGGAGCGTAAGGTGCAAGCAATGCAAATAATCCTGACGATTTTGGGTATCCTGGTACTGGCACTGATTGCAATCTATGCCTTTTTTCCGCGCAGCCTTTACGGCTTGTTGCGCAATGCCTTGCGCCGAAAAGGCAAGCTGACGGAAAAGTCGATCAAGGTCGGCGATCTGGTCTGGCCCTATCTCGAAGGCGGCCCTGCCGATGGGGAACCCCTGGTGCTGTTGCATGGCTTCGGCGGGGACAAGGATAACTGGGCGATGTACGCGCCGGAAATGGTCGGCAAATATCGCCTGATCGCTCCTGACTTGCCGGGGTTTGGAGAGAATGTCAGGGAGACGGGCCGCGATTATGACATGGCCACGCAGGCCGCGCGGGTTCGCGATTTCCTCGATGCTATGGGGATTGAAAAATGCCATATTGGCGGCAACAGCATGGGCGGCTTTGTCGCACTTCGCTTTGCGCTGGATTTTCCCGAACGCTTGCTGTCGATGACCCTGTTCAACAATGCCGGCGTCGTCGGGGCCAATGAAAGCGAGCTTCAGAAAGAGGCTCTGGCCGGGAAAAACCCGCTCGAAATCCACAGCGCCGATGATGTCAAGCGGATGCTGGCGTTCGTCGCGCACAAGCCGATGAAGGTCCCGGGACAATTCCGGAAAATTTTCTACGAGGATTTTGCCGCGCACCGGGAGTTGCTCGACAAGATTTTCTGGAATCTGGTGGAAGATGGCACCGTCAGACCATTGAATGACAGGCTCAACGAGGTGAAGGCGCCAACGCTGATCATCTGGGGGCGTCATGACCAGTTGATCGACGTCAGCTGCGTGAGGGTGCTGGAAGATGGCATTCCGAATGCTGAATCGGTTATTTTCGAGGATGCCGGTCATGTGCCGATGATCGAAAAACCTAAGGAAACTGCTGCGAGGCATCTCGAGTTCCTTGCAAAACACTGAAATTCCCTGCAGTTTGAACAGGATGGACTCCCGGTAGAGGGGTTGTCGATGGAGGGTATGGATGGAACTGAAGGTTGGATTGCTCGGCGGCGGATCGTGGGGAACCACAGTCGCCTCACTGGTTTCGCGCAATGCACCGATAAAGCTTTGGGCGCGGGATCCCGAAACCGTCGACGACATCAACAACAATCATTGTAACAGCAAATATCTGCCCGGCATCAAATTGCCGCCAGCCCTGACGGCAACGTCGGAAATCGGCGAAGCGGTTTCGGGCGCCGACGTATTGGTGATGGGGATACCTTCCAACAATTTTCGCAGTGTCCTGGAAGAAGCCGGGCAACATCTGCGTCCGTGGGTTCCTGTAATCAGCCTCACCAAGGGTCTCGAGCTGGCGACCAGCAAGCGGATGACCGAGGTGATCGAAGAAGTCCTGCCGGGCCATCCGGTCGGAGTCCTGACCGGGCCCAATCTCGCGCGCGAAATCATGGCGGGACAGGCCGCTGCCAGCGTGATCTCGATGGAAGACGAGATCATCGTGAAACAGTTGCAGCAACTTTTCCACTCCGGCCTGTTTCGTGTCTACACCAACACCGACCTTCTCGGTTGCGAACTGGGCGGCGTCCTCAAGAATATAATCGCCATCGCCGTTGGCATGGGTGATGGCCTGGGCGCGGGTGACAACACCCGGTCGGCACTGATCACCAGGGGGCTTGCGGAAATCACCCGCCTGGGCGTTGCCATGGGCGGCAAGCCCGAAACATTCGCAGGCCTGACCGGGATGGGCGACATGATCGCCACCTGCACCAGTCCGCTGAGCCGCAACCGGCACGTCGGCGTAGAACTGGGCAAAGGACGGCCTATCGATGAAATCATAGAAGAAATGCACATGGTGGCCGAAGGTGTGAAAAGCGCACCGACTGTCATCGCGCTGGCAAAAAAATACGGTGTTGCCATGCCCATTGCAGAGGATGTTTTCGAGGTCACCAAAGGCAACCGGTCTGCTGTCCGGGCATTTCGCGGACTGGTGAACCAATCTGCCGGCGCGGAGTCAGACGCAGGTTAAAATGCAGGCGCTTTCCCGAGCCGAACAGATCAAATCAATCCCAAAATGAAACATAGTTGCTGCAAATGTTCGCCAGAACTTGGCCGCAATTAACAAGCCCGAGAGAAATAATCTTGTCCAACTGACTCTAAGATAAGCAAATTTTCGAATCAATTAAGCATGTTACCTAATGATCTCGGTTTTACTTGCATTGAAATGGGGCATACCATAAAATTTTACACGAGGGCCTTCTGATTTTGTTAGGCTTAGTAGCGCCAAACACCTTTGCCAGACATGGAGTATCATATGGACTTTCGTAGTCGCGCTGCCAACGAGTTGGATCGGAATGTAACGATCGGGGCGGATGATATGCTTGTCCAGGCACCAGCCATTTCAGAACCTGACATCTTCTCGAAACAGTTTCGCGAGATCGAACTGCGGTTTGATCGCTCCGATGAAATATTCTGGTGCTACATGAATCAGAAGTCGCGGCCGAGCTACACCTACGAACTGGGGGAGGAGATTCAGCAGGTACAAGACTGGATACATTCCACCTATGCACGGGAAGGCTCGAAAAACTCAGATCCGTTGCGCTATTTCGTATGCGGTTCGCGTACACCGGGGATCTACAATCTTGGCGGCGATCTGAAGCATTTTGCCGATTGTATCCGTCGTCGCGACCTTGGAGCCTTGAAGAAATACGCCCGGACCTGCGTCCATATGCAATATGAGAATAGCACTGCCTTTGGCGCGCCCATCATTACCATGGCGCTGGTGCAGGGAGATGCTCTCGGCGGCGGTTTTGAGCATGCGCTGGCGTTCGACATATTGGTAGCCGAAAAAAGCACAAGAATGGGGTTGCCGGAAATTCTGTTCAATCTCTTCCCGGGAATGGGTGCCTACAGCTTTTTGCGGCAGCGCCTCGGTCGCAAGGATACGGAGCGGTTCATTCTTGAGGGCAAATTATTTTCGGCCAGCGAACTCTATGACATGGGCGTCGTCGACATTCTGGCGGAGGATGGGCAGGGCGAAGCAGCGATCATCGAATATACCAAGGAAAACCGCAGGCGTTTCCATGCCGAGCGCGCGGTCTATCAGGCGCGAAAAATCGCCGACCCGGTGAGCTTGGAGGAGTTGCTGGAAATTACCGATACATGGGCGGAGACCGCTCTCTATCTCGGCGAGGCGGATGTCCGCAAGATGGAGCGACTGGCCACAGCGCAGGACCGCCGCATTATGCGGTCGCTCCGGGCCGTCTGACACTCGCCTAGACTGACGCGACTTTTTCGACGGAGACATTCTCGTGGCTGGCAGCCACGACGGCTTCGAGGCAATTGCGGATGTCTTCAACTTGTCGCTCTATCTTCGCGAGATAGTCAAACCCTCGATCGCGGAACTCCGGTTCGCTGATCACCTCGAGCTTTGAACAGAGTTCCACCAAAAGGTTCGCGCCGATATTCGCGGCACCGCTCTTGAATGCGTGGGCGTGGAAGCGGAAGTCGTCAATCGATCCATCGTCTATCGATTTCCTGAATGCGGCGAGGATTTCGCCAGTGTCTTCCAGATATGCCTCAATGATCGATTGGACGAAGGCCTCGTCGCCGATGGAAAGCAGATAGTCCAGTTGGGCAGGATCGACGGCGGCCGGTTCGGCCCCGGATTTGCGGTCTTCGATACTGCTGACGATGCCCAGCGGATCGGGCTCGAACCGTCTTTCTGTCCGATACAATTGATTGGCCGTCTGCGAAGCGATAACGGCCAGCAAATCGGTTGCCTCAATGGGTTTTGTAAGCCTCAGATCCATGCCGGCATCGAGACATTTCTTCTCGGTCTCCGCGGTGGAATCGGCGGTCAGGCCGATGATGGGAACATGTCGTCTGGGCCCCTCGATCTGACGCCACATCTTGCAGCACTCGATGCCACCCATGATCGGCATGTTTACATCGAGGAAAACGATATCAAAGGCACTTTCTTCAAGTTTTTCGAGCGCCTTCTCTCCATCCGCGACCACGGTAACTTCGTGTCCGGCATTGGATAATATCGTTTCCAGAACCATCTGGTTCGTGCGGTTGTCATCAGCAATAAGCACCCGGGCCGTATCGATTTCGGACGGCTGCTGGATGTCGCTCGTATCTGAAGGATGTCCGGTGCCCGAGCCGATGAAGGAACAGCCGATCTGGACGGCGCTGCGGATTGTACTGAAATCGGATCCCGCTGGCAGCAGCGTTGCGAATGCCGCCCGCAATTGCAGATCGTTCAGGTTTTTCCGTTTTCCTTCGGCGAGCAACACCGGCGGAAGTTTGGCTTTCCGGAAAGCGGACCACAAAGGCGACTGGTCATCATGATCGCTGGCGATGGCTTCGTCCAGCAACGCAATATCATAGAGGGCCAGGTTGCGGCGATCGAGGATCTTGCAAATGTCATCCGACGCGTGACATTGAATATGGTCAATTCTGATCGGTTGATCGTCATCGTTGCAAATGACCGGTGCACTGGCTTTCCGGGTGAGGGACAGAATTCTGACGATGGTCTCGTCCGCGCCAGTCTTTTCTGCTTCGACAGCTTCTGCAGGAAAGAACAAGGTGAAGGTGCTGCCGGTGCCGAGCGCGCTGTCGACAGTAATATAGCCGCCCATCTGGTTTGCCTGTTGTCGGCAAATGGCCAGCCCCAGGCCGGTGCCACCGAACTCGCTCGCGATCGTGTCGTCGGCTTGCTGGAACACATCGAAGATTTTCCGCTGTGCATTTTCAGGAATGCCGGGTCCGGTGTCGGTGACCGAAACCCAAATTTGATCATGGCCATCTGCCGAAGCGAATCCGCATCTCAACGTGATAGATCCGGTCTCGGTAAATTTGACAGCATTGCTCGTCAAATTGAGCAGAATGTTGCGGATATAGTCGAGTTGTCCGGAGACGACCTTGTCACTACCCGGCTCCGCCTGCAGGGTGATGGTCAGGCCCTTCTCGTCGGCAGCGATCTGCATGATATCCCGAACCTCTGACAGTATATTGACCAGAGAAAAACTTTTTGGTTCGGGCAGGGCATCGCGCGATTCCGAATGGGAAAAGCTGAGAAGCTGGTTGATAAGATGCAGCAAGTGACGGCCTGCGGACACGCTGGTGGCCACCATCTGATGCTGTTTCTCCGGCATCTTCATATCGAGCAAATGGGTGCCGTAGCCGATGATCGCGTTCAGCGGAGTGCGCAATTCATGGCTGATGCTGGCCAGGAACAGGCTTTTGGCCTTGTTTGCGGCCTCGGCTTCTTCTTTTGCTTGCGAGATTTTGGTGATCAGCGTCGAACAATATGCCGGTATCACTATCAGGCCGACAAGCAGACCGATCGAAAGCGACGGGCTGTTGCGCCAATAGTCGACATGATAGATGGTCCAACCGAACGAAATGGCCGCCATCGCCGACGCCAAATACAGCCATTTCACGCCAAAGCGAAAGCCGTTGCCCAGGATGACCCAGAGCAGGGCAGGATATACGGCCGCAAAGCTCTCTCCACCGATCTGGAAGAGAAAAACTGCCGCACCGAAATCGATGCAAAGGCCCAGGAATCGTCTCAAACCTGAAGGTTTGGGGTGCAGGCGATAGGCAACCGCGAGCGCGATACTGACAAAGAAATAAACGCCAAACCCGATGATCAATCCATAAGAGGCATCCAGGATGGCGAACGAGGCCCATGCGAGAATGATCAAAATGATCCGGTTCTTGATCATTTCATGTTCACGATCGCGCGCCTGGCCGTCCATGCCGTGTTTCGGATGGCGATGCTTGATTTGCGACCTATCCGGGGTGCGAGATGCTCTGGAGAACAAGATGGTCAGCCTTCTGCAGCACGACTGCGAGAATCATCTTTCCGACCGTCAAACAGTTTTCCAAGATCTTCGGCCCGCTGCGGACGCGCGATCTTGAACCCCTGGATTTCATCGCATCCGGAAACGCGCAGCAAATCCAGCTGGGCATCATTTTCGACCCCTTCGGCAACCACCCGCATGCCGAGCGAGTGCGCCAGGTGGGCGATGGTTCCAATGATCGCGCGATCGGCCGCGCTATGCTCAATGCGCGAGATGAAGGTCCGATCGATTTTCAGGCAATTGGCAGGAAGGTCTCTCAGATATTGGAGCGAGGAATAGCCGGTCCCGAAATCATCAATGGATATGCCGACGCCGTGACTGCGAATACGCTGAAGCGTCGCTCTGACTTCTTCATTATTGTCGATCAGCAATTCTTCGGTGATCTCGATGGTGATCTTCGATGGATCAATGCCGTTGGCTTCAATATTTGCCAGCAGTTCATCGCAGATATTCTGGTTCTGGAATTGCCTTGGTGAAACGTTGATCGCAACGCGAGGCAGATCGATACCCCGATCGGCATAGGATCTGATTTCCCGGCATACTTCGCCGATCACCCAGCTGCCGAGAATGTCCATCAATCCGCTCTCGTCGGCCACCCGTATGAACTGGATCGGCAGCAACCGTCCGCGCCGCGGATGGTCCCATCGGATGAGAGCTTCCAGGCCCACATATTCAAGCGATTTGGCGTCGACAATGGGCTGATATTCCAGGGCAAACTGATTGTCATTGAACGCGTCGCGCAATTCGCTTTCGAGCGCTGCATCGGCTTGGGCAATTTCATTCATGTCCTCGGAGAAGAACCGGTGACAATTTCGCCCATTGGCCTTGGCGTCATACATGGCAAGATCTGCCATGCGCAGAACTTCCTCATATTCGTCGCCGTCGCTGGGGATCAGGCTGACCCCGATCGAGGCGCTGATGATCTGGCCTACACCGCTGATCGCATAGGGTTCGTTAATGGCTTTCAGAATTTTGGAGCAACGCGAATTGATCGAATCAATATTTTCGAATCTGCTGAAAATGACGGCAAATTCGTCGCCACCGATGCGCGCGGCGAAATCCTCCGGACCGATGACCCTGGAAATGCGCTCGGCAACCTCACGCAAGAGCGCGTCGCCGCTATGATGGCCTCGGGTGTCGTTGATGACCTTGAAGCGATCCAGATCGAGCAGCAACAAGGCGGCTTCGCTATTCGTCTTCTTGCAATTTTCGATCGTGGATTTGACATTCTCGGCTAGCAATACACGATTGGGAAGACCCGTCAGCATGTCGTGCAGGGCGAGATGGGTTCGGTGTTCCTCGGCAAATTTCCTGGCCGTGATATCCACCGCGGTCGTCAGAACACCGATCGTTTCACCCTTGTGATTGAGCAGCGGTGACTTGTTGCAATGAAAAATCAGATCGACGCCGTCGCTTGTGATCTTTTCTTCGTAATGGGGAATGGCGAGGCTTGATTTGAGAACCAGCGCATCCCGTCTGCGGGTGTTTGCAGCCAGCGTCGGGTCGAAATTGTCGGCAAAATCCGTTCCGACCATTTCATCCGGGTCCTTGTCAAACAGGGCAGATTGATAAGCGTTTGTAAACAGGCACTTGCCTGAGCGATCGGTGGCATTGATCATGATCGGGATCGTGTCGATAATCTGCTCCAGCATGCTTTTGCCTGAAGAGCCTTCGCTGGAACCGGTGGTTTCGCCCCCGACATGCTTGCGACCGATTTCCGATGCGCGCTTGCGCAGCGTCACAGTTTTCTTGCTTTGGGTCAGCAGTGCCAAGGCGCGACTGCAGAACTCCACATGCGAAACCGGGCTCTGCAGAAAGTCGGTGGCACCCGCATCGAGCGCCGTCAGCCGGCACTCCCGGTCCTGATGTGCTGTGATAACAATCGCGGGAATCTCGCTTGCCCCAGGCATCATCCTGACTTTCCGGATGAATTCCGCACCGTTCATCTGTGGCATGCGATAGTCGACAACCATCAGGTCGGCGCCATTGTCACGAAGCCAATCCAGCGCTTCGACAGGATCCGCATAAGTGACGGCGGAATATTTTTCCCCCATCAACGTGACAAACTGGGCATAAATCCTCAGATTGGTTGGTCGATCATCGACTATCAAAACGCGCGTGTTCATGACTGGATGCACTACAGGCGGATGTTCAATATAAGGTTAACGCCGGCTAGCGGACTCAGTCAGCTGCTTTTTGGGAAATCTAAGCGCCTCGAGAGGCCGCGGCTTTCTATGCTCGGGGCAAATGGCATTGGACTTGCGTCGTCATAAGGCGAATGTGCCTTGTAGGCTAAACGGCCCATCGACATCAGCTGGGATGGAAATGGCGCTGCAAGCTTCTCCGGATCATTTCAAGCTCGTCATCAATAGACCATGTTATAACCATAGAGATGAAACTGGAGCGCAATCCACGTCAGAACAAGCCCGGCAAATATCATGAATATGGCGCCAAGCTTCATTGTCCAATGCCGGTTGTTCTGGATTGAGAGCAATAGATGCCAAGTCGACGCGATCAGCAGGCCAATAGATGCGATGGGCGTGATCGTCCTGAGCAGATTGATCAGCCAGTCGAGGGGGCCACCGATGCTCCCGAGGTCGTTGGTGAAGGCGGCAATGAGACCAGCCCATCCAGCGACCGCAGCGATTACCAACCACGCAAATATGCGGGACAGCCGATAGGCCAGAAGCGGCCGCCGGATGAGCGGAAACTCCACCTTGTACCGTAGCCGAACCAAGGCCGTTATCGGCCAGGCCAGAGCGGCGATCACCGCGATCGCGAGTGCCGCCACAAGTGCCGGAATGATCCATCCAGGATTGGTTGCTGCAGGCGCGCGTTCCAGCACCGTGAAGGGTGAAAAAGTGTCGATGCTGAACCGAACCACCCGGCCATCCTTTACCTCCGCCGCAAGCCTCTCGCCGGTCGTCGTGTCTCGCCAGACAAACGGCTCGACTTCGACCCAATCTCGAATGCCAGCGGTCAGGCCATCAAGAGCGGGGACCATGATCCTGCCTTCAGGCCCAACTACGACTTCGGTGGGACTCAGCAAGCCAAATAGGCTGAAAAAATTAGTGAATGCTCCGCGGCTCATAACATAATGGCCTGCCATCATCCCGGCATGTTTGCGGGCTGTTGCTTCGTTTATCGCGCTGTATTCCGCGCTTCCCGGTAGATAACGATTGGCAAATTTCTGAAATAGCGCGCTTCGTATCCCTTGCGCAGCGCCGTCCTTCCCGCCGCTGTTCATTGTTATATATAGACCGATATTTTCCTCGGGAAACAGCCAAAGGTCACTGTGGAACAGGTCCGTATCGCCGCCATGGGAAATGGCCCGCCGACCGTTGATCCACTGCTCGTAGAACCCAAGTGCCATCGCATTGAGCGGTCCGATCGTGGGCGCGTGATAATCGTGCATAAGGCGGGCCGTCTTTGGTTGAAGAAGTTTTCCGCCGTCGGCGAGATGGGCGATCATGAATTTTCCCATGTCCGCGCTGCTGGCCGACAGGCTGCCGGCAGGCGCCGCGATTACCAGCTCGAAGGGTCGGGCGGGCTCTCCCAGGCGCCGATATCCGCTTGACATATAGGGCTGGAACTTTTTCGGGAGTGGCTGGCGGAAGGTCGAATGGTCCATTCCAAGCGGGCCGAATATATGTTGATCTATATAATCATCGAAGGATAGGCCGCTCACGCGCTCGATGATGTAGCCTGCGAGCGCCGTAGCATAGTTCGAATATGCGGGCGTTGTGCCAGGCAGGAAGACTCTCTCGGGCACTGCAATTTTTACATATTCCTCCAGACTCATCATCGCTTTCGGATCGCTGCTGATCAGATAGCGGATCGATTCCTCGAACCCGGCGGTATGGGTCATGATATCGCGCAGCGTAATCGGCTTGTTGCGATATTGGGGGATTTTGAAATCGAGATACCGGTTTACATCGGCGTCAAGGTCCAGCTTTCCTGCTTCCACCTGCTGCATGATCGCTGTCCAGGTGAATAGCTTGGAAATCGATCCGGGCCTGAACATGGTGACCTGCCCATCGACAGGTTTTTTTGTCGCGACATCGGCATAGCCGTAACCCTTCTGAATGATCGGTTCGCCATTGTACACCACCACGACCGCTGCGCCTGCAATCTGCCCTTGCTCGAGTGCATATGGCATAAAACCATCCAGCCATGCCTCCAGGTCGGCGGCGTCCAAACCGGCTTTTTCCCGGGTAAGGGCGGCCGGCGAAGGTGCCGGAGCTTTCGCAGGTTGGGCATGGGGAGCCTCTTCGCTGTTCGTCTCAACCGGTCCCTGGGCAGACAGCGGAACCTGACCCACCATCGCCAAAATCATCACCAGCTTAAATACAATCCGCATGTCCTGCCTCCCTGCGCCGATCGGCGTTGCCCATCTCGGTAACGTCCCAGCAATCATTTTTGATCTGCTGAAGAAAGTCATCCTAATCGGATCATAATGATCCTAATCAGAAAATTGTCAACCGGGATTTTTGTCGCCGATGGTCATGCTGTCTGGGCCATTCACGCTCAGCAACTCTATGCGCGACATTCGGTGGCCGAATGGGCGGCCTCTCAAGGAGATGAATGGCCAACCAATCCAAGGTGGAGGAGGATCGGCCCGGCCCAGTCCACGACCTTTACAACCGGTGGTATATGTCTCAGTCTCCTTTGTCGCCATATCCGGATCTCAGCACCAGACATCATCAAATAGGCTAGTCCCAGAGAGTGCTGCGAACGATATTGAAAATATGATGAATCAGTAAGGTAGAATTGGTCGGGAAGAGAGGATTCGAACCTCCGGCCCCTGCGTCCCGAACGCAGTACTCTACCAGGCTGAGCTACTTCCCGATCCGGTTGCATTTCCACGCGCAAGGGATGCCATCGACAGCTTATATGACAGAGGCAATTGTGGTTCAACCCATTGGTGGCGAGGTGCAACGGAAAAGCCGAAGCGCGACCGGGTGCAAATATCGCCAGATTTGAAACAGGCCGGTTGAGCATATCTGCCGAGAGGTCTAGCGTTGATGAAGCAGCAATTGGAGAATGATCGCTTGATTCCCGGACAGCATTATGAGCAGCAATATCTTGACCTGATGCGCCAGATCTGGACGGAGGGGGACGAGCGTGTTGACCGTACCGGCGTGGGCACCCGCGCCCTGTTTGGCGTAACGATGCGTTTCGATCTCGCGGACGATGCGGTTCCGCTGCTTACAACCAAGCGCGTGTTCTGGAAAACGGCGACGCGGGAAATGCTGTGGTTCCTGACCGGCGATACCAATATTCGCGAACTGGTGAAGCAGAAAGTGCACATCTGGACCGACTGGCCGCTCGACAAATATCGCAGGGAAACCGGCGAGAATATTGACCGGGATACATTCGAGCAGCGGATTGTCGAGGATGAAGCCTTTGCCAAGCGATGGGGTGATCTGGGCCCGGTGTACGGCAAGCAATGGGTCGACTGGCCGCGCTACACGCCGGCAGGCGAGGGGCTTTTCCGGCGCGAGGAGAAAGGCATAAACCAGATTGCGGCGCTGATCGACGGGATTCGGAACAATCCAGGCTCCCGAAGGCATATCTTTACCGGCTGGAATGTTGCTGAACTCGACCAGATGGCCTTGCCACCCTGCCACAAGACCTATCAATTCTATGTTTCGAACGGCAAATTATCGGGACTGCTCTATCAGCGCAGTTGCGATCTCGGGCTGGGCTTCGCCTTCAATGTCTTTTCGGCAGCCTTGCTGATCCGCATGATCGCCCAGCAATGTGACCTCGAGCCCGGAGAGCTGGTGTGGAATGGCGGCGACGTTCATCTCTATCTCAATCATGCCGATCTGGTGGAAAAACAACTCGCTCGCGAACCGTCTGGTGCTCCCAAGCTCAAGATCCTGCGGAGGCCTGAAACGGTTTTTGGCTATGATATCGGCGATTTCGATGTCCAGAACTACCATCCCCAATCCCATATTCCTGCGCCGGTGGCTGTGTGACGGAATAAAAGGGCAGGGAGATTGACCTATATTATTTTCTGTAATATTGTATCAGCCACGTGAACGAATATTGCAGCGCAGCAATTGCGCGATTCCTGCTGGAGAGGCCCGATGGCTGACAAGAAGACCAAAAGCAATTTGCCGCCGCTGACCCTGCACATCCCCGAGCCGAAATTCCGTCCGGGTGACACGGTTGATTACAGCGATCTGGAAATTCCCAAGGCCGGGGCACAGGCGCGGCCGGATATTCATACCGCACCCAAGGATATGCGGGACATGGTCTATGACATGATCCGCGTGCTGGATGACGACGACCAGGCGGTTGGTCCGTGGGATCCCAAGCTGGATGACGAGACGCTGCTCAAGATGCTTCGCACGATGGTGCAGCTGCGCACCTTTGACGACCGGTTGCATCGGCAGCAGCGGCAAGGGAAAACCAGTTTCTACATGAAATCAACCGGCGAGGAGGCGACTTCCGTCGCGGCCGCGATGGCATTGCACGGGGACGACATGTGCTTTCCCAGCTATCGCCAGCAAGGCATATTGTTTGTCCGCGGCTATCCGATGATCGAGATGGTCAACCAGATTTTCTCGAACAAGGCGGACAAGCTGAAGGGGCGCCAGTTGCCGATCATGTACAGCTCGCGCGAGCTCAATTTCTTCACCGTGTCCGGCAATCTGACCACCCAATATCCGCAGGCGGTGGGCTGGGCGATGGCCAGTGCCAGTAAGGGTGACAGCCGGATTGCCGCGGTCTGGTGCGGCGAAGGCTCGACCGCCGAGGGCGACTTTCACGCCGCCATGACCTTTGCCGCCGTCTATAATGCTCCGGTGATCATGAACGTCGTCAACAACCAGTGGGCAATATCGTCCTTCTCCGGATTTGCCGGTGCGGAGCGGACAACCTTTGCCGCTCGCGGGGTCGGCTATGGCATTGCAGCCTTGCGGGTCGACGGCAATGATCCGCTCGCGGTCTATGCCGCGACGCGATGGGCAGCGGAACGGGCGCGGACCAACCAGGGCCCGACCCTGATCGAACATTTTACCTATCGCGCGGATGCCCACAGCACCTCGGACGATCCCACTGCCTATCGCAGCGCGCAGGAACGCGAGGAATGGCCATTGGGGGATCCGATCATGCGGCTCAACAAGCATCTGATCAAACGGGGTATCTGGAGCGTCGAGCAGCAGGAACAGCTGGACGCGGACTGTCTCGAAGCGGTCAAGGCCGCGGTGACCGAGGCCGCCAAGAACGGCATATTGGGCCACGGCCTGCACCAGCCTTTCGAAACCATGTTCCAGGACGTGTTTGAAGAAATGCCCTGGCATCTCAAGGAACAAGCCGCACAGGCGAATAAAGAGCGGGAAATCAAATGGCCGTCATGAACATGATAGAGGCCATCAACAACGGCCTCGACACTATGCTGAAGCGCGACGAGAATGTCGTGATCATGGGCGAGGATGTCGGCTATTTCGGCGGCGTTTTCCGGGCGACCGCCGGTCTCCAGGAAAAATATGGCAAGACCCGCTGTTTCGATACGCCGATTTCCGAATGCGGGATCATCGGCGCGGCCGTGGGCATGTGCGCCTATGGCCTGCGACCGGTGCCGGAAATACAGTTTGCCGACTATATCTACCCCGGCATGGATCAGCTGATTTCGGAAGCGGCGCGGTTGCGCTACCGTTCGGCCGGAGAATTCACCGCGCCGATGACCGTGCGCTCGCCGGTCGGCGGCGGTATCTTCGGCGGGCAGACGCACAGCCAGTCGCCTGAAGCCATGTTTACCCATGTTTCCGGCCTGAAAACGGTCATTCCGTCTACTCCTTATGATGCCAAGGGCCTGCTGATTGCCTCGATCGAGGACAATGATCCGGTGCTCTTTCTGGAGCCGAAGCGGATCTACAACGGGCCGTTTACCGGCTATTACGACAATCCGGTGGCACCGTGGTCGAAATTTCCCGAATCCGAAGTGCCCGAGGGCCATTATACGGTGCCGCTGGGCAAGGCCAAGATCGTGCGCGAAGGCGATGCGGTGACGGTTCTGGCCTATGGCACGATGGTCCATGTCGCCAAGGCAGTGGTCGAGGAACATGGCATCAACGCCGAGGTGATCGACCTGCGGACGCTGGTACCGCTGGATATCGAGACGATCGAGGAGTCGGTCAAGAAGACCGGACGCTGCCTGATCGTGCACGAGGCGACCCGGACCAGCGGGTTCGGGGCCGAGCTGTCGGCGCTGGTGCAGGAACGCTGTTTCTATCATCTGGAAGCGCCGATCGAGCGGGTGACCGGATTTGACACGCCCTATCCGCACAGCCTGGAATGGGCCTATTTCCCGGGACCGGTGCGGATCGGGGAAGCGCTGGAAAAAATTGTCGGGGATCTGAAATCATGAGCAAATATATATTCAACCTGCCTGACATTGGCGAAGGCATTGCCGAGGCGGAAATCGTCAAGTGGCACATCAAGGTTGGCGATGTTGTCGCGGAAGATGACCAGCTGGCCGACGTCATGACCGACAAGGCGACGGTCGAGATGGAAGCGCCGGTTTCCGGCAAGATCACCGCGCTGGCCGGCGAAGAGGGCGACATCATCGCGATCGGATCGATGCTGGTCGAGATCGAGGTCGAGGGGGATGTTGATCTCGAGGAACTGGAAGAACTGGAAGCATCTGACGACAATGTCGCGAAGGCCGATGCTGGTGTCGCGAAGTCAGTGCAAGCCCTTGGAATAAAAGAAGAAAAGCCGAAAGAAAGCGCCAAGACCGAAGTTAAGAAAGAGTCTAAAGAAACGCCCGTAACCGATACGGAAAAAACTGAGGTCAAGCCGTCAGACGAAGGTCAGCGGAAGGTGCTGGCGACGCCGGCGGTTCGCAAGCGGGCCGCCGATCTCGGCGTTGACCTCAGCCAGGTGAAGGCGCAGGGCGATCATATCCGGCACAGCGATCTCGACACCTATCTGAACTATGGTTCGGGACAGGGCTATCGTCCCTCCGGCGGCTCGCAAATACGCGCAGACGAAGTGATAAAGGTCATCGGCATGCGCCGGAAGATCGCCCAGAACATGGCGGAATCGAAGCGCAATATCCCGCATTTCTCCTATGTCGACGAAATCGACATGACCGAGATCGAGGACATGCGCGCCGATCTCAACGGCAATCGCGGCAATCGTCCGAAACTAACCATTTTGCCCCTTATTATCGCGGCAATCTGCAAATCCTTGCCCGATTTTCCCATGCTGAATGCGACTTTTGACGATGAATCGGGCGTGGTTACCCGGCACGGCGCGGTGCATCTCGGGATGGCGACGCAGACCGACCAGGGGCTGATGGTGCCGGTTCTGAAGAACGCGCAGGATTTGAATATCTGGCAGTTGTCATCCGAAATCAGCCGGCTGGCGGCCTCTGCTCGCGACGGTTCGGCGAAAACCGCGGACCTGTCGGGATCGACGCTGACCCTGACCTCTCTCGGCCCGCTGGGCGGGATTGCGACAACGCCCGTCATCAACCGCCCCGAAGTGGCGATCATCGGACCGAACAAGATTGTCGAGCGGCCCGTGATCATCGATGGCGAGATTCACGCGCGCAAGCTTATGAACCTGTCGATCTCCTGCGATCACCGTGTGGTCGACGGCTATGATGCGGCCAGCTATGTGCAGGCGCTGAAGCATTTTCTCGAGACGCCGGTGCTGTTGTTCGCGGAGTGATGGTTTGAATCTTCCCCGCTCGCGGGGAGGATTTTTTAAAGCCCCAGGCTGCCGAGGCTTTGCTGGTCGAATTTCAGGCGGAAAGTGATGAACGGGCCGTCGCGGGTGTAGCGGCTTTCTTCGAAATCGCGGTCGGCGAAGCCGACGACATTGTAGCCGATCGAGATATAGGCGTTCTGGAACGGCGTGAGGCCGACGGTCGGTCCGCCGCTATAGGCGACGCTGTCGAAATTGTTGCCGATGCGGGCGGTGCCCTGCGCGCCGACGTCGAGCGTGTCGGACAGGTCGAACTTGACGTCGGCTCCGACGACATTGCTCCAGCCTTCGACATCGTCTTCGCCGAACCGGTCGAACACATAGCGGCTGCCCCAGAAGAGACTATATTCGCCAGCCTCGGTGAACAGGCCATTCTGCGCGTCGATCGGCGCATAGTTGACGCTCAGGCTGTTGATCACCCGGCGTGACGTGACATTGCCGTCAACCAGCAGCGGAACGCCGCCGATCGGGCCGGCGGCGCCGGCGACGGCGTTGCGCACGCGGTCTTCCCGGAATTCCAGCTTCTGCAGCCAGGACCACTGGCTGTCGGCGGGGCGATGGGCCCAGCTGGCTTCGGCCTCGATCACGCGGGTGCTTACGCCGCTTTGGTCTCGGGCGATGAACAGGCTGGCGAGGGCACCGAGCGCGCTGCCTTCCCCGATCTGTTTGAGCAGCGCGGTCGTTACGCCGTAACGGGTGCTGGTATCGCCATCGCGATATTCGGCCCGGCTGGTCCAGCTCCAGTCGGCGTTGCGATAGGTAGCACCGGCGGTCACCGCGAGAAAATCCTCGGTCAGCGTCGCGTCATTGCCGAGAAAACCGCCCGAGGCGACCGGTTGCTGGTCATTGACGACATCGCTGCGGTCAAATCCGGCCAGCGTCTCATTGCCATCCAGCGAGAAATCAACGGTCCACTTGTCGCCGACCGGAATGCTCTGGGTCAGGCCGTAGGCGGCAAAGGTGCGCGGACCATATTCGGTGATTTCCTGCTGGTTCATGCTGCTGACGATGCGCGCGCCATCCCAGGGGCTGACGTCGACGCCGATCCGGGCGGTGCGGGCATCGATATTTTCGCCATCCGCGATCTCGTACGTACCGATGATCTTGATATCCTCGGTCACCGCATAGCGGGCCGAAAAGCTGTGTCGGGCCGGGAAGTCGACGCTTTCGTCCTGCCCGCCGAGGGCAAATTCGGTTTGCGCATCCAGCTCCAGCCTGCCGTCAAACAGCCGCTGGGTTGCGCCGAGGCGGACGAGGGTGGATTCATTGACCGTGCCGTCGGACAGCCGGTCATTGGCATAGACCATGCCGGCGCGGAAGGATGTTCCGTCGGTGCGATATTCCAGTTCGGCCGTGCCGGCGCGGCGGCGCGCGTCGGTCTCCAAGAAATTTTCCTGGTAGCTGGTGACCGCTAGCGAGAGATTCTCCCGAATGCGGACCCGGCCGTCGATGCCGAATTTGCGGGTTCCATTCTCGGCCGCATTGATCTGTCCCAGGCCATAGCCCGAGGCCTGCCGCCGGACATAGGCGAGCAGGTCGAATTTCGATCCGTGATGTTCTGCCTCGACCAGCCAGGCAGTTGCCGCCTGTCCGGAATCGGCCGCCGTCACGGTTTTTGCCTGGTTGTCGGTGACAGCCAGTTCCGCCCGCACTTCGGTCTTGAGGTCCGGCCGATAGCGGACGTCCACCCCGAGCATCTCGGTTTTGACGTTTTCATTCTCGTCGTGCACCGCCGTCGCGCCGATCTTGATCGTCTCGTCGGCGCTTTCATAGGTCGCCCGGCCACCGGCGTTCAGATTGCGGTCGCCGACCCCCAGAACCTCATATTCCGCGATGATGAACTGGGGATCGAGGCCATTGCTGCGGCTCAGGATCGGTTCGCGGAACCGGAGCGTGCCGGCGAGATAGTCGATATCATAATCGATATGCCGGGTCAGCTGGCGGGTCTGGACGATCCGGTCGGAGCGGAAGCGATCGCGGGTTTCCAGCGTGATCCGCTCGCTGTTGGCGAGAATATCACGCGTCGAAAGGGCGTAGGGGCCGGAAAGACCATTGCCCTGGATTTCCTCGCGGCGGAACCGGTTGGGCGAGTCCGCGCCAAAGGCGTTGAGATGCACCCGGTCGCTGCGATATTCGGCCTTGATGCCGTTGAAGGCGCGCTGGTAGCGGGCCAGAACCGGTTCATCGATGCCCGTCTCATAATCGCCGAACAGCGCGTAGAATTGCGGTCTTTCGAGCTTGAGATAGAGGCGGCGGACCGAGGCGGCGTCATAGCGCTGTTCGCTGCGGTCGGCGTAGACGGTATAATAGCGGCGCGGATCGATCACGCCCTGGAAGCGGGTCTCGTCCTCTTCCTTGTCGCTGTCATAGGCCAGCGTCATCAGCCATTTGCCGGTCACCCGGCCCTTGGCGTAGAGCGCGATGCGGCCATCGACGTTGATATTGTCCTCGTCCTCCACCAGATCTTCGAGCCGCTCGTCGAGCGTATTGAAGCCGATGGTGCCGGCGGCAAAACCGACCACGGTCCAGGGCCGTGCGCCGGGATCGAGCCAGGTCGCGATGCGCTGGGTCCGTTCGACCTCGCCATCGCGAAAGGGAAAGGAGATGCTGAGCGAGCCGGACGCGGTAGTCGGTGCCAGTTCGATATAGGCGATGCCCTCTTCTCCCTCGACCCGCCAGACCGGCTCGCCGCGTTCCAGGCCGGCGAGCTGGTTGGCCTGCTGGGCGTCTATTTCGATCGCCGGGGCATAAGGCGCGGGAACAGAGAAGTCGCCAACCATGCCATTGCGGGCCGGCTTGCCGTCCCGGTCCGTCAGCCGGACCGCGATAACCGGCCGGGTGACGCCGTCGGCGACGAGAATTGAGCGGTCCCTGAGCAGCTCGGCGTGGAGCGGGCTGCCGGCATAATGCACCTTGCGCTCGAGTTGCCGGACCAGCTTGCCTTCGCGGTCGACGATGCGCGCCGATAGGATATTGGTGCGGTCCTCGATCTCGATGCCGCGCCAGGTGCTGACCCGGATCCGGCCATCCGCGCTTTTCTTTGTGCCGTCAAAGGCCAGGGGATTGACCGTCTTGCCATTGACCGAAAGCTCGACCGTCTGGCCTGCATGATGCTTGATGGCGACGCGCAGCGCCTTGACCCGCGGATTATGATCTTCCGCCGGGAACAGCCAGCCGATGTCCGGTGCCTCGCCGCTGATCCAGTCGCGTCCGGCGCCCGCCGCTTCCGGATCTGACATTATGTCGGGCTTGTGATAGGATTCGGAGACGCGCATGTCTCTCGGTGCAACTTTTTTCGCACGGAAATCGGCGCGTTTCAGGGCACCTCCGCGGCCTTCGACGAAGCGGGAAATGGCGCTGCCGGCGCTGCGCGTGTTCTGGGCACAATCGACGGGCGCCAGATCGGCGGGGAATGTGGAGGGGTCGACCTGAACCACATGCAGGCCGGGCCGCAGTCCCTCGAAATGATAGCGGCCATCGGCGTCGGTGACGGTGTAGGTCCCGTCCTGCAACATGACACGAATGCCGCCGATTCCGGAGGCTTTTCGGGGATCGACATTGCAGCCGCCATCGCTGATCCGGCCGACGAGGGTGAAGCGTTCGGAAATGCCGTCGCGTTCGATGCGGACGACCGCGTCGACGGTCGGGCTGGTGGCGCCGCGGCTATCACGGGCCGAAGCCATATTGAGCGCATCTCCGGGCCGTGCGTCCTGACGCACTTCGGCGATATAGGTCAGCAGGCCGCTGCCGGAGGGGGGCAGGGGCGGTATCTCCACGCTGAAGTCGCGGCCATTGGCTGCGACCGCGGGCGTGACCGGGGCGCCATTGTAGCGGACCGTGCTGCTCTTGAGGCGCATGGCCGCCGGCAGCTGGTCGGATATCGTGATCTGGCCGCTGTTGCGCACCGGATCGCTGTTCTGCACCGTGATCCGATATTGCACGGCGTCCCCGGGGGTGGCCCGGGCCGTGGAAGCCGTCTTGGTGATGGCGAGCGGCGCTCCGGGCCGGTCGAGCGGCACATCCACCCGCACCGGGGCCGGGTCGTCCAGAATGATGATGCCGCCGTAGGACCCGTCGACAATGGTGAAGGGAAGTCCGTCGGACCGGCGCAGCGGAGCCAGTTGCTCGGGCGTGGCCGTCGAGGCAAAGCTATAGGGTGCCGGCGGCTCGACCAGCAGGCGATAGCGGCCCGGTCGTGCGAAGGGAAAGCGATAGAAGCCGTCGCGGAAGTCATAGACGGTGCCGCCGCTGTCGGTCACGCTGCCGCCCGCGATCACCGTGCTGGGATAGGCGGAAACAGCGTCATCACCAAACACCTCGGCCGGCAGGCCGGTTTCCGCATCTATCAGCGTCACGCGGGTTCCGGCAACTAGCGTGCCGTCTTCGCTGTCGAAAATTTCGCCGAAGGGATCAACGAGGATGTCGACCTTTGCAATGCCGATGGTATTGCTCTCGATATCGCGGACCACGATGTCAAATATTTCGCCGCGGTTGACCGAGAGAACACAATTTCTCTTCACGGGCTCCGGCGGCACGGCGGCCGTGTTGAGAATGCCGACGAACCGGCCGCTGTCGACCCCGGTTTCGGTGATATTGATCTGCTCGAAGTCGCCGGTGCGGGTGCTGACGGACAGGTTCACGCTGTCGATCGCCTGCGGATCCAGATTGCGGTTCGCGGCGAGTATCGAGATGATCAGCGGTTCGCCCGCCCGGATATGATCGGTCTGCATGACCGAAGCCGGACTGGTCGGGGTGTTGGCAAAGGCACCGCCAAGCTG
Organism: uncultured Sphingomonadales bacterium; assembly: GCA_964022135.1. Lineage (GTDB taxonomy): Bacteria > Pseudomonadota > Alphaproteobacteria > Sphingomonadales > Sphingomonadaceae > Parasphingorhabdus. The sequence continues at coordinate 65,209 of CAXIBD010000006.1, forward strand.
GATCGGGACATCACCCTGTACGCCGCGGCACATCGTGTCGGCAATCGGAAGCCTTTCCGCTCCGGACGGGGCCGCGAAGTGAAAAATCTCGATTTCCAGCGGCAGCGTCGGCAGCGGAACCACCTGAATATCGACGGCATTGGAAGATTTCTGCTGCCGCCGGCTGCCGATATCCCATTCTGCCCGCGCAACATTGCGGATCAGCGGATGCGAATGCCGCTGATTTTCGGCAAAATCAGGCGCCTGCGGCTGTTCGTCGGCAAACCCGGGTTGAGCGAGCGCCGTTGCAGCAGGCGCAGTCAGCGCACATGCAGCCAGGGTCAGGCCGAACGGCCTGACAAATTTGGTGAGTAAACCCACAGCCAAGACCGGAATCCGGGCGGCAAGCCGGCATCTGCCGGCTTGCCGCCAGATTCCGAGCAGCCTAGTCTACGACTACGCGGAAAATCAGGGTTTCGGTCGCGCCCGCAGCCACGGTGCCGAGATTGCCCGATACGACGCCGGCAGCCTGTGCGCCGGTCCCGCTGCCATCTGCATTGCAGGTGGAACCGGTTACCGTGCCTTCGGTCACCACGCCAATCACCGCCGGTACAGTCGCCGGGCCGGTGGCCAGGCTGCTGTAATAGGTAAGATTGGCCGGAATCGTATCCGAAATGGCAACCCCTGTCGCGGTCGCACCGCCGGTCGCATTGGCGACGGCTATGCAATATTCGACAATCGCGCCGGGTATGGCTTTCGGCCTGGTGCTGCCGTTGACCGGATCCCACAGGATTTTGCTGGTCTTGGATACCGAGATATCGGCAGCGCTTACTTCAAACGTGTCGGTGGCGCTGTGATAGCCGTCGGCGGCGCCGTCGGAGGTGCCGCTGCCCGCCGCATCGGCAAAGACGTTCTGCACCGCGGTCGGATCGTCCGCGTCGCCCGAATCATCGGTCAAGGCTGCGCCCTGAACGCCGATACCGCTGGCAGGCAGGCCGGTACCGCCATGGCTGGCCGCCTGGCCGATCAGGACGATGTCCGCGAGGTCTCCGGTGACGACGCCGGCCGGAATATTGGCCACGGCGTGAATCGTCACGCTCGTGTCCTCCGCCAGGTTGTCGATATAGGTGATCAGCGTGTCACCGCCGTCAAAGACGCCGGCGGTCGTGCCATTGTCGAGATAATAGGTGATGGTGCCGGTGACATCGAAATCGTCGGTGCCCAGCTGCTGGGATGTCAGCAGCACGTCGATCGTGTCGTTGGTCTGGTTGCTGACGGTATAGGTCACGGCCTGCTGGGTGGACCCCGGTGCGACCGAACTGTTGACGGCATCGCTCTTGGCAATCACGAGGTTAACCTCGCGGTCGACGACAAATATGTCGCTGTCGGTTTCCGCGGTCTGTGCGGTTCCCCCGACATTATAGGCAACGCTTACATTGTTCGTAATACTCGTTCCTGCATCAGTGCCCAGATCTGCAGCGAACGCCGGGTTTGCACCCAGCGTCGCTACAGAAATGGTACTAGTGGCAACGAGAAGTTTCAGTATACTGGTCATAACTGACTCCTGTTTCACTTATGTGGATCACCAACCCCGCGGCGATCCGGTGCGGTTGCGGTCACTTCACAGTGCCGCGGAAAACCAATTTCCCTCCCGAACCTGCGGAAAGGGAACGATTAAATTTCCATTTCACATGGGTTACATCGGTCATCAGGGCGGGACGAATGCCGCCATTTTCGCTCTGATAGGAGAGGGACGAAAGTGGTCCCCAGCTTTTGCCTCCGTCAACGGAGACAATTTCGGTGCCATCGGACGTTCCTTCGAACGCCACCGCTTTTGGAAGCGGATTGGTGACAGAGAAATCCGTGGCCGGCGCGGAGCCGACATTCTTGTAATTGACGACGAATACCAGCCGGTCGCCGGGGGTGACGGTCCTCGGTTGTTCGAGCACGAGGGCGGTGGTGCCGTTCGGCCTGGCGACTTTCCGCTCGACGAACACGTCGCTCGACAGGCTGACATTATTGGCGGCCATGGCGGTGCCCGGCAGGATCAGCGCTATCGCGAGAAAAAATCCTTTTATCATGCTGTTATACCCCGGTTATTATCAGTTGATCGTGACTTGAAAGGTGATGGTGCGGGTCTGCCCGCCCGGGACGGTGCCGAGGGCGACGGCGATCGCACCATCGTCGAAGGAGCCGCCATCGTCGTCGCTCGCGGCATCGCTCAGCGGCTTGCCGTCGAGCGTGATGCTCTCTTTGGTGTAGGTGGTGTCCGCCGGGATATTGTCGCGGATCGACAGATTGGCCAGATCGCCGGTGCCGACCGTGGTTGCTACCAGCTGATAGCGGATGACCGCGCCCGGTACCGGCTCTTCACCGCCAAAGGGGTCGGTGACGGTCGCGCTCTTGACGAGGCGGACGTCGGAGGCCTGGACCCGGAAAAAGCCGCTGTCGGCGTCGCGGGCGCCGGTCGAGCCGACCACCGCGTCGCCGCCGCCATCGCCCTTGCCGGCGAACAGGGTGCCGGGCGTGCCGCTGCCGCTGTTGGCGACGGCGGACAGCTCGATCTCGGCGCGAGCGGCGTCATCGGCCGCTGCCGGAATCGCGGAGAGGATGAACAGGGTGACGCTTTCGTCGGGCGCGAGCAGCGGATCGTTCGCGCCCGGCGTATAGATGGTGTCGGCGCCCGGATCATAGATCCCGTTGCCGTTGCTGTCGAGAATGACCATTTCGAAGGTCGTGTCAAATTCGTCACCGGGCCTTGCCGTGTCGGCCGACAGCGTGAAGGCCTCGGAGCCATTGCCGCTGTTGGTAAGCTGATAGGTCAGGACCTGTGCGGTCCATCCGGGACCGACGATGACATCGCCGGGGTCGCTGGACGCGACGGTGACATCCAGCAACTCGTCAACCTTGATGGTGACGCTGTTGGATTCAATCGTGACCGGCTTGCCACCGCCAGGCGCGTCGAAGGTGGCCTGGGCCATGTTGACGATGTCGGTGCCGGCAATCGTGCCCGCCGCCCGGGCGGATGCAGGGGCCAGGAACAGGCAGGCGGCGCCAGCCGTCAGCGCCAGCAAACGGCGGAAGCCGGGCGGGACGCACCAACGCCCAAGGCATCCGATATCCTGTGTCTCTGCATATTCCATGCGGGGTCTATGGCAGTGAAAGCAAAATATTTGGTAAACGGAGCATAAATGATGTTTTGCGCATTCATCATGCGAAAATGCCGGAAAATTGCCGCTTATGGATGTTTGTTAAGCGGGAGTTTTGCTCCGGTTAAGCCGGTGTTTACCATGATCCCGTGCAATAGCCGCTCGGCCTGGCTGGTGGAGGAGAGTTTCGCGAGAGCGGCCTGCCGGCCCTGCCGTCACGGGGCAAGAGGTCAAAAAATCCGGCTCCCCGCGGGACGGATTCGAAATATGTGGAATAATGCAAAGAGTGTAGTTGACAGAAATGCAGAGCTCTTCTACTTGCGCTGCTTCACCGCCCATGCAGGTGCATATGCGGGTGTAGCTCAGTTGGTTAGAGCGCCGGCCTGTCACGCCGGAGGTCGCGAGTTCAAGTCTCGTCACTCGCGCCATTTCCCCCAAATATGCGGGAAATGGCGCTTCAGGATCGAAATTTTCCTGTATTCATCCAGATCAGCAGCGGCTTGAGCGGAAATATCCAGGCAATCCCGGCGAATATGTAAATCGGCAGCTGCAACCAGAAGTTCAGGTCGCTGATCCAGTCGATGACGCCGAGCGCCAATCCGCTCCACAGCAGAATCAGCAGCAATATCAGAATCATGCCAAAGGGTTGGCGCCAGTTCGGCGGATCCGGCGGATTATGGGGGTGCTTCTGGTCCGGCTCTGCGGTCATGACGTCAGATCATCCCTCTGAATTATTTCGGATTCGGTCACAATCATATCCAGCTGGATATCGTGCGGCTGCACCGGAACGGAATCGGTTTCCTGCACCGACCAGGCAAGCCCGATACGCGGCACGTCCGGATATTGGGCAAAGGTCCGGTCATAATGGCCGCCGCCTTGCCCGAGCCGGTGCATCGACCGGTCAAAGGCCAGCATCGGCGCGATGATGACATCGGGCGCTACCACCGGGCAGTCCGGACCGGGCTCGGCGATATTGCGATATCCCGCTTCGAGCAGAGAAATATTGTCGATCTTGCGAAATTCCAGCGGAGCCTCTCCGCTGCAAACGGGAAAAGCTATGGTTTTCCCGATTTCGGCGAGATAATCCGCCAGCCGGGAGGTCGGTGCTTCCGCACCGGTCGCGCTGTACAGGGCAATGACATCGCTCTGTTCGATCAGTCGGGCGAGGGGGGACGGGGGTCGCCGGAAAGCCAAGCCGCGGGTGGCCATGTCCAGCTGGCTGTAGAAAGCGTCCCGTCGCCGTCTGGACTCTTCGCGTAGTTTCTTTTTTTTCTCTTTCAAACTACTCAAAAGATTATTCTTTCTGTGGAAAAGTGACGGGACCATCTTGGTCGTTTGCCGGAAAATCCTCTGACGCCTATTACGTCAGGTGGGCGCCATGTGCATCGGACCCGACTGCAAAACAGTCCGCAATCCGGGCAGGGACAGCTCCCTAGGAAGTTATATCGCCTCAGGGATGTTCGTATCAAGCTCGTGCCAGACAGTACCCGTCACACTCTATCTAGGCGCGATGGGGGCGTTACTCAAGGCTGTTTGCCAGTTGCTCGGCACGGTCTGCCAGTTTTTCGAGGGCGGCAATCGCCTGTTCGTCCATCGGATCGGGCTGGGCAGGGGCGCTGGCCTCGGCCGGGCTGTCCTGAGCGGCCCGGGCAGTGTGCAGCTCATCCGCCAGCAACAGCGAGGTAAACAGCAGCATGCGGCTTTCATTCAGCCCGGCCGGATCCCCGGATTCCCTGGCTTTGCCGTCCACCATCGCTGCCAGCCTAGTCAGGTGGGACTCTTCACCATCCTGACAGGTTACCATGAACGAGCGGCCACCGATTTCGAGTTTCATCTGTGCCATGTCAGTGCTCCTGTCGCTCGATCAGGCCGTCGATCGTCCGGATCGCCTGTTTCATTTCCGCTTTCAGCGCCTCGTGGCGGGCCTCCAGTGCCGTGTCGGCACTGGTGCTCAGCGAGCTGCTGGCGCCTTCTATGCGACTGAGCGCGCGTTCAATGCGACCTATCGCCAGAATGACCCGTTCATTGTCCATGTGCGTTTTCCATAGCTTGTTTCCAACAGGTAAGGTCCCGTGTTTTGTTGCTATCAATCTATTCCGGTGACGTAAACACTGGATAGTGAAAAGCGAACCTTGACGCCGCGTTGCTGGATCATCAAAGGAGGGGGCAAAATAGCGAATCGCAGCATTTTGTTTCGTTTTCGACACTCGCCAATCCGGGGGATCAGACTAGCAATGACCGTTTCCGAAAAATACATGGCGAACGCCATACGAGCGCTTGCCATGGATGCGGTGGAAGCTGCCAATAGCGGCCACCCCGGTATGCCGATGGGCATGGCCGATGTCGCCACGGTGCTGTTCAGCGACTATCTGAAATATGATCCCAAGGCGCCGAAATGGGCCGATCGCGACCGCTTTGTCCTGTCCGCGGGCCATGGTTCGATGCTGATCTACTCGCTGCTCCATCTGACCGGCTATGCGCGGCCGACGTTGCAGGATATCAAGGATTTCCGCCAGCTCAGTTCGCCCTGCGCCGGGCACCCGGAAAATTTCAAGCTGGAAGGCGTCGAGACGACCACCGGGCCGCTGGGGCAGGGCTTCGCCACGGCTGTCGGCATGGCCGTGGCCGAGCGCCATCTCAATGCGCTGTTCGGCGATGATCTGGTCGACCACAAGACCTGGGTGATCGCCGGGGACGGCTGCCTGATGGAGGGGATCAACCATGAAGCGGTTGGCCTCGCTGGCCATCTGGGCCTTGGCAGACTTAATGTTCTTTGGGATGATAATGGCATAACCATCGACGGAAAAACGGATTTGTCGACGAGCGAGGATATTCCTGCGCGCTATCGGGCGTCCGGCTGGCATGTCGTTTCCTGCGATGGCCATGATTTCGACGATATCCGCAAGGCGCTGAGCGAAGCGGAAGCGGATCCGCGGCCGTCGCTGGTCGCCTGCAAGACAATCATCGGTTATGGCGCGCCGACCAAGCAGGGTACTTCGGCCACCCATGGCGCGCCGCTGGGTGATGACGAGATCGCCGGCACCCGCGCTGCGCTCGGCTGGGAACACGAGCCCTTTGTGATTCCGGATGATATAATGACGTCGTGGCGTCAATTGGGTGAAAAGGGTGCTGCCGCCCATGCCGAATGGGACAAGCGTCTCAGCGGCCATTCGCAGGCGGCCGAATTTCAGCGCCGCATGGCTGGCGAACTGCCGGACGGCAATGCCATGCAGGATTATCTCGAAAGTCTGGCCAAGGATCCTCCGAAGGTCGCGACGCGCAAGGCATCCGAAATGGCGCTGGGCGCGATCACCGAAGCCCTGCCCGAAATGCTGGGCGGCAGCGCCGATCTTACAGGGTCAAACAACACCAAAACTCCTTCCACCAAGCCATTGACAAAAGACGATTATTCCGGTCGCTATATCTATTACGGCATCCGCGAGTTCGGCATGGCGGCAGCGATGAACGGAATGGCGCTGCACGGCGGCATCATTCCCTATGGCGGCACCTTCCTGGTGTTCACCGACTATTGCCGTGGCGCGATGCGGCTTTCCGCGATCCAGAATGCGCGGGTGATCTACGTGATGACGCATGACAGCATCGGCCTCGGCGAAGACGGTCCGACGCACCAGCCGATCGAGCATGTCCAGAGCCTCCGGCTGATGCCGAACATGCAGGTGTTCCGGCCGGCCGATGCGATCGAGACAGCGGAATGCTGGGCGCTCGCGATCAAGCGGTCGGATGGTCCCTCCACTCTTGCGCTGACCCGCCAGGGGCTTCCGCCGCTGCGCAATGACGTCAGTGTGAACCTCTGCGAGAAAGGCGGATATCGCCTGAAGGCAGCCGAAGCCGAAAAGCGCGTGGTGCTTGTTGCCACCGGTTCTGAAGTGTCGCTGGCGATGGATATCGCAGCGCAGCTGGAAGCAGCCGGGCATGGGGCCGACGTCGTGTCGATGCCGTGCACCGAACTGTTCGATGCGCAGAGCGCAGACTATCGCAACGAGCTGCTCGGCGGCGAGGGCATCCTCAGGGTCTCGATCGAGGCGGGCACGACATTCGGCTGGGAACGCTATACCGGCCTCGACGGACTGCGCTTCGGTATCGACAGTTTCGGAGCGTCGGCTCCGATTAAGGACCTTTACGCATTTTTCGGCCTGACCGTTGATGCCATTACCCCACAAATTCTCGAGAAAATTGGCTGAGACTTGCCGGACCATCAAAATTCAAAGGAGCAACACCGATGACAAAAGTAGCAATTAACGGATTTGGCCGGATCGGCCGGCTGGTCGCGCGCGCGATCCTGGAGCGCGACGACGATGATTTCGAACTGGTCGCGATCAACGATCTGGCCGATGCCGAATCCAATGCGCTGCTTTTCGCCTATGACAGCGTCCATGGTCGCTTTCCCGGCGAAGTCACCGCGCACGGCGACCATATCCTGGTCAACGGCCAGAAAATCGCGGTAACCTCAGAGCGCAACCCCGGCGATCTGCCACACGGCGAAATGGGCGTCGATATCGTCCTCGAGTGCACCGGTTTCTTCCAGTCAAAAGAGGCTTCGCAGCCGCATATCGATGCCGGCGCGAAACGCGTGCTGATCTCGGCTCCGGCCAAGGGTGACCTGAAGACGGTTGTCTTCGGCGTCAATCATGACGTTCTGACGGCGGAAGACATCATTGTCTCCAACGCGTCGTGCACCACCAACTGCCTGGCACCGGTGGCCAAGGTTCTGAACGACGCGGTCGGCATCGAGCGCGGTTTCATGACCACGATTCACAGCTATACCAACGACCAGCGGATGCTCGACCAGATTCACAGCGACATGCGCCGGGCCCGCGCCGGTGCGGTCAACATGATCCCGACCACCACCGGCGCGGCACGCGCCGTCGGCCTGGTGCTGCCGGAACTGAACGGCAAGCTCGACGGTTCGTCGATCCGCGTGCCGACCCCCAATGTCAGTCTGGTCGACCTGGTGTTCACGCCCGGTCGCGACACCAGCGTCGAGGAAATCAACGGCGCGCTGAAAGCCGCCGCGGAAGGCCCGATGAAGGGCGTGCTGGTCTATGAAACCAAGCCTCTGGTTTCGACCGACTTCAACCACCAGCCGGCGAGCAGCTCGGTCGACAGCCTCGAAACCACGGTGATGGACGGCAAGCTGGTCCGCGTGGTCAGCTGGTATGACAATGAATGGGGCTTTTCCAACCGCATGATCGATACCGCCAAGATCATGGCGAGCTTTCTTTAAGCCGGAAGGGCTCTGAGCAATGTCGGTTAACAGTTTCAAAACGCTTGATGATATCGGCGAAGTTCGGGGAAAGCGCGGTCTGGTCCGTGTCGACCTCAACGTCCCGATGGCGGATGGCAAGGTCACCGACGACACGCGGCTCAGGGCCCTGCTGCCGACGGTTACCGAACTGGCCGACAAGGGGGCAAAGGTCCTGCTTCTGGCGCATTTCGGGCGTCCGAAGGGCGAGTATAAGCCGGAATATTCGCTCGAACCCGTGGTGGCACCGCTGGCTGCGGTACTCGGCCGCGACGTGCAGTTCATGGCAAAACCGGACCAGGCTGCTATCGATGCCTTGCCCGATGGCAGTATCGTCGTGCTCGAAAACAGCCGCTTTGCGCCGGGCGAGGAAAAGAATGATCCGGCGATGGCCAAGGCGATTGCCGCCTATGGCGATTTCTACGTCAATGATGCCTTCTCGACCGCGCACCGCGCGCATGTCACCACAGAAGGGCTGGCCCATTATCTGCCCGCCTATGCCGGCCGTTCGATGGAACGCGAACTGACCGCGCTCGACAAGGCGCTCGGCAATCCGGAACATCCGGTTGCGGCGGTTGTCGGCGGCGCGAAAGTGTCGAGCAAGCTGGATGTGCTGCGCCAGATGGTCGAGAAAGTCGATCATCTGATCATCGGCGGCGGCATGGCCAATACCTTTCTGGCGGCGCGCGGCGTCAATGTCGGCAAGTCGCTGTGCGAACACGACCTGGCCGATACCGCCAATGCGATCCTGGAAGCCGCCGACAAGGCCGACTGCACGGTGCATCTGCCTTATGACGTGGTGGTCGCCAGGGAATTCCGCGCCAATCCCGAGACCCGGACGGTCAATGTCCATGAGGTGGCGGCGGATGAAATGATTCTCGATATCGGACCGGCTGCGGTGGAAGCGCTGTCCGATGTGCTCAAGACCTGCAAGACGCTGGTCTGGAATGGCCCGCTGGGTGCGTTCGAGACCCCGCCGTTCGACCAGGCGACGGTTGCGCTGGCCAGAACCGCGGCGGCGCTGACCAAGGAAGGCCAGCTGCTTTCGGTCGCCGGCGGCGGCGACACGGTGGCGGCGCTCCATCACGCGGGCGTGGCCGACGATTTCAGCTTTGTATCGACCGCAGGGGGCGCGTTTCTCGAATGGATGGAAGGCAAGCCCTTGCCCGGCGTCGAAGCGCTTAACCAGTCAAATTGAAAAAACCAGGAAACCGAAAATGGCGAATAGTGAAATGTTGAGCAAGATAGAAAACGGCCAGGGCTTTATCGCGGCGCTCGACCAGAGCGGCGGATCGACGCCAAAGGCGCTGGCGGGCTATGGCATCGGACCGGATTCCTTTTCCAGTGACGACGAGATGTTCGCGCTGATCCACAAGATGCGCAGCCGCATCATCACCTCGCCAAGCTTCGGCAATGGCAAGGTGATCGGCGCGATCCTGTTCGAGAAGACGATGAACGGCGAGGCCGGCGGCAAGCCGGTGCCGGAAGCGCTCTGGGATCGCGGCATCGTGCCGTTCCTGAAGGTCGACAAGGGGCTGCAGGACGAGGAAGATGGCGTGCAGCTGATGAAGCCGATCCCCGATCTCGACGCGCAGTGCAAGCAGGCGGTTGCCAAGGGGGTGTTCGGAACCAAGATGCGCTCGGTGATCAACAAGGCCAATGCCAAGGGCATTGCCGCGGTGGTCGAGCAGCAGTTCGATTTCGGCAAGCAGATCCTGGCCCACGGGCTGGTGCCGATCATCGAGCCGGAAGTGAATATCAAGAGCAACGAGCGCGCCGCATGCGACAAGATCCTGCTCGGCGAACTGACCAGGCAGCTGGACAAGCTGGACGACGACCAGCGGGTGATGCTGAAACTGTCGATCCCGGTCGAGCCGAATCTGTACAAGCCGCTGATCGACCATCCGAAGGTGATCCGGCTGGTGGCGCTGTCCGGCGGCTTTTCGACCGAAGATGCGTGCGCGGAACTGGCCAAGAACGAGGGCATGATCGCCTCCTTCAGCCGCGCCCTGCTGCAGGACCTTCGGGTTTCGCAGAGCGACGAGGAATTTGACGCGGTACTGGGCGCGGCGATCGACCAGATCTACCGCGCTTCGATTACCTGAACAGGGCTCCTGGGTCCGACGATGTCCGCGCCGAGCTGGTCCGCTGTTGATGATTATATCGTCGACCGGCTGATCGGCGAGGACGCGGTGCTCGAGGCCGCTCTGGCGAACAATCGCAGGGCGGGACTGCCGCCGATCGATGTCTCGGCAGCGCAGGGCAAGTTGCTGCAGTTGCTGGCGAAGGGCATTGGTGCGGGGCGCATTCTCGAGATCGGCACGCTGGGCGGCTATTCGACCATCTGGCTGGCCCGGGCGCTTGGCGAGGGCGGCCGGCTGGTGACGCTGGAGCTCGATCCCGGCTATGCCGCGGTGGCGCGGGCGAATATCAACAATGCCGGGCTCGGCGATCTTGTCGATATCCGCACTGGCCCGGCCTGCGACTCGCTCGCGGCGATGGGCGCTGCAGACGAGGAGCCGTTCGATTTCGTCTTTGTCGATGCCGACAAGGAAAATTATGCCGCCTATCTGGACCATGCGGTGCGGCTGGCGCGGCCCGGCGCGATGCTGGTCTTCGACAATGTGGTGCGCGAGGGCGGGATAATCGATCCCGATTCCGATGATCCCAAGGTGCCGGGAACCCGGCGGCTCTATGCGGCGCTGAAAGACAATCCCCGGATCGATGCCACGGCGATCCAGACGGTGGGAAGCAAGAAGTGGGACGGTTTCCTGCTCGCCTTGGTGCAATGAACGCGATAGAAGCCCGCTAATGAACGACATGCCCTGCCAGCTATATCTGATTTCGCCGCTCGACGTCGGCGGTTCCTTTCCCGAGCGGTTGCGCAAGGCGCTTGCGGCCGGGCCGGTCGCCGCCTTCCAGTTCCGGGTGAAAGATGTCGACCCCGAAGAGGCCGCCCGACTGGCGGAGCCGCTGCAGGCAATCTGCGACGAATTTGACGTCGCCTTCATCGTCAACGACGATGTCGCGCTGGCCAAGCGGCTGGGCGCGGACGGCGTGCATCTGGGGCAGGGCGACGAGAGTCTGGAAAACGCCCGGGCGGCGCTGGGCAAGGATGTCCAGATCGGCATCACCTGCCACGACAGCCGCCATCTGGCGATGGAAGCGGGCGAGGGCGGGGCCAATTATGTGGCATTCGGCGCGTTTTTCCCGACCGAGACCAAGGAAACCCGTCACAAGCCCGAGCTGGACCTGGTCCGATGGTGGGCCGAAATGATGGAGCTTCCCTGTGTTGCGATCGGCGGGGTTACCCCGGACAATTGCCAGCCGCTGATCGACGCCGGTGCCGATTTCCTGGCCGTATGCGGCGCGGTGTGGAACGATCCGGCGGGCCCGGCCGCGGCGGTGCGGAAATTCGCCGATATCATGACCGCCGAGTCGGCCGACTAGGACGAGCTGTGCGTCTTGCCGATATTCGAGGCGAGATAGTGGGCGACGAAATTGCTGACCGAAGGCGGCGAAAAATGGGGCATCTGTTCGATATCGCGCAGATAGCCCTCGGTCTCCTTGAACGAGTGCATCTGGCCATCACGGATGGAAAAGCCGAACAGGCCGGCCGCCGGCACCGTCTTGCGATCGGGTGCGACATCCGTGTTGTCGCCGGGTGGGCGTGCAAATTCTGTCTCGGTCATGAGTCTGTTGTTAGCGAAACGGCGATTGCCTGTATTGTATGGAATGGACCTGTGCACCCGCGCACAGTCTTAGATCGTCACCGGGCTTGCCTATTATCGGCCAGCAGATTACAGCGCCGCTCAATCAAACAATCTATCGAGCGAGACAAGCGATGAAGATCAGCGGTGTGGATATCCGTCCGGGCAATATATTGGAATATGAAGGTGGCCTGTGGAAGGTTGCCAAGATCCAGCATACCCAGCCGGGCAAGGGCGG
>CAXIBD010000007.1:0-70720 GCA_964022135.1 uncultured Sphingomonadales bacterium
CCGGGCCGTCGACCAGTTCCACGTCGAACGGCAGCGCCAGATAGCGCCGCACCTCCAGCAGGGCCGAAGGGTCGGTGCCCGCGCGCATGGCGATCGAAGCGCGATCGCCATCCATGGCGCGAAGCAACACGCCCTGGTCGCGGGCATAGCTGTAGGGAAGATCCAGCAAAGGCGACGGCGAGGAGCCGCTGTCCCGGCTACCGGTCGCGCTATCGGCTGTAGAGATATCCTTGCCGTTCACTTTCATATGCCCCGGCTCAGCCCAAGCCGTCGTCCGCCCGGATCCGGACGGCACCAGAGCAGAATGTTCGGAAATCCGCCGCGCATCACGATTATCTTCCCGCTGTTATCCACTTATGGGATAGGAAAATAATGTGACGCAACAGCGACTCCTGTTTGACAGATAGATGACAGACCTCGCGCTAGAAATTCAGCCCGATGCTCATCGAGAAGCGCGTGCCGATATCATAGGCATTGTTCAGGATGGTCGTGCTTCCAAGGGTCTGGGACTCGCGATAGTCGGTGCCAAGCAGATTGCGCGCTTCGAATTTCAGCTCGAAATCCTGTCCGGCAATATTCATCTCCTCGCGCAGCACGACGTCCAGTTTCCAGCCGGTCCGCTCGATCAGGTCGGGCTGTCCCTGGGGACCGCGAGCCGTCACGCGCGGGCTGTTGTAGGTCAGCAGTATTGTCTGCTGGGACACGGGACCATCCTCGCGTTCCAGTCCGAACTGGACGTTGCCGACATGGGTGGACTGGCCGGTCAGGCGGTCGCCGTCGTCAAACAGGTTGGAGGAGGCCACCGGCGTCAGCGTGATCGGATTGATCGACATGTCGCTGGCGTCCACCTTGATCTTCGACTTGGTGTAGGTGTAGTTTGCCGCCAGCATCAGGCGCCGGTCCGCGAAGAAGCTGCCACCCAGATCATATAGCGGCAGATATTTCACCAGTTCGACTTCCGCACCGTACAGGGTTGCCGTGGGGGCATTGGAGAAACCGGTGAAGAGGGTGCCACCGCCCTGCACGAAGGCGACATTTTCGATCGGATTGTCGATTTTCTTGTAGAAGCCGGCCAGGGTGATGCGTTCGCCACGACCGATATAATATTCGTAGCGGCCTTCCACGTTGAACAATTCGCTGTCGGTCAGCAGCGGATTGCCGACAAAGGTACGATCGGATTCGAGATCCAGAAACTGCTGCGGGGCCAGTTCGCGAAATTGCGGCCGGGCGATGGTTTTCGATGCCGCCACCCTGAATTGCATGTCTTCGGCGAAATTCCAGGTCAGTGTACCTGCGGGCAGCCAATAGTCATTGTTCAGCCCGGTGCCGACACCGGGGGTGCCGCCGACCAGCGAGATCGGTGTCACCTGCTGCTTGGCATCTTCATAGCGGACACCGAGATTGGCACGCAGACCATCGGTCAGCTCCGCTTCCACCGATACATAGCCGGCATTGACTTCGAGCGTTGCAGAATAGGCGGGGACCGACGCCTGCGAGGCTACTTCGCGCAGTTCCAGACCGTAGGTATAGACGTTATAGTCTGAAAGCAGGAAATCGATCCGCTCCTGATCGATCGGATTGGGGATATTGCCGACGGGCACGAAGCGGAAATCGCGCCGCTGCGCAAAACGGTCGTTCTTGTAATAGCTGTAGCCGGCGGAGAATATCGTCGGCACGCCAAGATCGGTTTCGTAGGAAATATCGGCACCCGCGCCATAGACATTGTCGTTGAGATCGCTGAACCGGATCCGGGCCGACTGGCCGGGTGAGGTCAGGTTGTTGACATAGTCCTGCGCGATAATGTCGTCAAAGGCATAGCCATAGGTGCGTTCATAAGGCGCATCGCGCTTGGAATTGGCATAGCTGCCGCGGACGTCGATGCTCAGTTCGTCAAACTTGAATTCGCCGACGAACTGTGAGGTGAACAACTGCCGCTCGAACCAGCTGGTCCGGCCCTGGTTGAGCAACTGATCGTCGCTGACGTTGATCGTGTCGATGCCGGCCTTGATCGAGGCTTCCTTCGACGTGTCGTGGATGTAGAGATTGGTGAACCGGAACTTGTGTTCTCCCACCTCTGCCGAAAGTCCCAGCAGGCCGTTGATGACAATGCGGTTTTCGGTGGTGACGAAGCGGAAGTCCTGGTCGGGCAGCAGCCCCGGTTCGCCGTTGACCGTGACAATGCCCTGCGAGGTCTGCTGGACACCGCCGCGGGTGCGCCAGCTGTTGTCATAGCCGGCGGTTGCCACGACACCGACATAGGCGTCGCCGACATCAAAGGTCTTGCCCGCCGATATGTCGGCCGAGAAGTTGGCCGGAATGTCGTTGTTGCGCTGGATCAGGTTGGTCTCGGCATTGTTCAGGCTCGCGGCGAAATCCTGCAGATCCTCGCTGGTGAAGGTCGTGCCGACCGAAATCGGGACATTCTGGGCCAGCGCCTGCGCGAAGCCGGTCGGGATATCGCGCACGCCGGAATCAAAGCCGATGATGTCGCCGTCGGAGCCATCATAGGTATAGCCCAGCTTGCCGGTGGTCTCGCTGTCGCCGCTGACACCGAAATTGATCTTGAGAAACGGTTCGTCCGGGGTCGACTTGGTGGTCAGGTTGATCACGCCGCCGCCAAATTCGCCGGGATAGTTGACCGAATAGCTTTTCTGGACAACCGTCGAGGCGATGACGCTGGTCGGGAACAGGTCGAGCGGAACCACCCTGCGGAGCGGCTCGGGTGAAGGCAGCGGCAGGCCGTTGAGCAGGGCCAGCGAATAGCGCTCGCCAAGGCCGCGGACAAAGACAAAGCGGCCGCCGACGACGCTCAGACCGGTGACCCGCTGCAGCGAACCGGCAATGTCGCCATCGGCGGTACGGGCGATTTCCGCCTCGCCCAGGACCGAGACCACTTCGCCGGTCGCGCGGACCGGATTGGGGATATATTTGCCACGGACGATGATCTCGCCGCTGAATTCGCCGCCGGGCGCCGAGACATCGATATCTTCGCCGGCGGCTTCGTCGTCCGAGGGCGTCGGCTCTGCCGCCGGTTCGTCTGCCGGGGTGGATTGTGCATGGGCCGCAGGTGAAATGAGCGCAGAGCTGAGCAGCAGGCCGGCGATTATCGATGTCCGCTTGGTCATCCGAATGTCCTTCATATAGTGTAAAAATGGGATGGCGACCGCCGAGGGCCACCATCCCAGTGTCTTGGTTCAGGGTTAACCAATGGTGGGAGCGATGGCACAATCATTGGCGTAGAGCCCACAGGTCCAGCCCTGGAAACGCGTGTCATTCGCATCCTTCACCGCGCCGATATAATTGACCGCTTCATAGTCTCCGAACTGGAACGCGGATGCCACGGTCGCAGCATTGAACGGCGTCACACCGTTTTCGTTCGCGCCGTTGATGAAGGCAATCGGCCAGGCGCTCGAAGCAAGCGTCGAGGTTCCCGCGGACGTGTTGTTGGTGCCCGCATTGAAGATGGTCTGGATCGCCGCGACGGTCACATTGCCGTCGTCAACGAACGCCCCGCCCGAGCAGGACATGAACACCGACTGGAAGACCGGTGGTCCCTTTTCGTCAAGCGCCGGATTGGCGGCCTGGACGGTCGCACTGCCGTCCATATCCAGACATCTGTTGCTTGCGGCCGCGCTCGAGATGACGCTGTTGTACATTTCATAGTCACCGCCGCCACGCATCAGGATGGTCGTGTTGCCGCCACGGGAGACCAGAGTGCCGTTGGCCATCGCATAATTCTGCCGCGGCTGCGCATCTTCGTCGCCGTTGGAATCCGCTTCCCAGTTATGGTCGCCACCGTTGACGCGCTGGACCGCCAGAACAAACTGGTTGAAGCCCTTGTAGCCGACATCGGAATCGACCGAGTCATCGTCATTGCCGGTGAAGGCCAGGTTCTTGCCGTTGACCCGGCCACCAAACCATTCGACCGCATCGTCCGAACTGTTGTGGACCTGGATATTCTGGAAGAAGGTGCCGCGACCGACCCCGCCAAGGCTGATGCCATTGAGTTCGTTGCCGGTCGACACTTCGAAGCCGGGATAGCGGATTTGCAGGTAGGACAGACGGCCCGACGAGTCATTCGGCAGGGTGCCGCCATAGACAGCGTTTGCCGGACCTTCGATGATCGCTTCACAATCGGTGCGCGTGCCGCCCGGATTGGAAACGTCGCCGGTTGCACAATTGGAGATCGGAGCACGGCCAAGGATGACCACGCCGCCCCACTGACCAATGCTGTCGGCGGTAGTGGTTCCAAGGATATTCTGGCGCGACGTGAAGACGATCGGCGCCGTTGCCGTGCCTTCTGCGAAAATCTGAGAGCCACGATTGACCAGAAGAAAGTCGCCGCCAGACGAACCGAAGACGGTCACACCGGGTTCGAAGGTGACGATGCCGGTCGCGCCGCCATCAATCCCCACATCGACTTCACCGGAGAAGGAGTAAATCGTGCCAACTCTTTTCGGAACGAGCAGATTGCCCGTGATGATGCCGGAAATCTGGCAGTTGCGAACTTCCTCGCCATTGCCGGTCGTGATCGTGCCCACATTGGCCGTTCCGGTGGGGCAGTTTGCTGCCGGGCCCGAACCGGGCGTCGGGGTAGGGGTCGGCGCAGGTGCCGGGGCTGGCGCCGGGGCCGGTGTCGGCAATATTACAAGATTGCCCTCGCCCGGCGACGCGACATCGTCGGCACCACAAGCCGTCACGGCCAAGGCAGCAACACTCGCGAACAGGACGGAACGGATTTGCTTATTCAACATGGGATTGGTCTCCGCAAAAATAACTGGTTTGAAACATTCGAATCAAACGATGCGGAATCGAATCAGCAGCTCCCCATCGCCCTCAGCGAAGGGCTCTAGGGATGGGACGTGACCCTGCGATGCTGTTTGCATGACGCTTTGGAGACACAAATGTGACGGATATTTTGCATTCATATCCGCAGCGGCAGATAAGCTTGAATTATGGAACCGATCGATCTGGGTTGCGATTGAAATGCATAAAAAAAGGCGGCCGCAAAAACGGCCGCCTTGTGCATTCTAATAGCAGCAAGATCACATCTCCTGAATGATGGACGGTTTACCGACCGGCAAACTGACCGTTCAGCTTCTGCAAAGCCAGACCAGCGGCATCCCGGGAATCGACCACCTCGCCGTTGGCGAGCACCAGGTCAAAATGACGGTCGCTTTTCAGCGCTGCCATGAACATGCGGGCAGCATCACCGGTGCGACCCATCCTTGCATAGACCTGGCCCAGATTGATCAGGCGAGCCGGATCACTGGCGTCGACCTTGTCCGCTGCTTCCAGTTGCTGCAATGCGACATCATTTTGGCCGGCAACCAAGGCATCATACCCAAGGGCACCCTTGGCGTAGCCGATCTCGCCCGAATCCTGTGCGAGGGCCGGCGTCCCCATCAACATCAGTCCGGCTGTGATTCCGATAATTTTTGCGGTTTTCATGACAGCTTCTCCTACTCCGATAGGGCATTTATTACACTTATGTGACAATCAATGCAACAAAACTGTAATATAGCTGTCACAAATCTGTAGCTTGCGATTTTTATGTAATATTTTTAATGATTTACGAGAGCAGGAATGCTCGCCGCAACGAGGCCTGCGAAATCTGCCAGCGGGATCAAACCTCAGGGGTTCGCCGCAAGGCTGATTCCATATTATGGGGATGGTGGAATATGTCTGGAGGCCCGACCCGGAATCGAACCGGGGTGCGCGGATTTGCAATCCGCTGCGTCACCACTCCGCCATCGGGCCGGAGAGAGGGCGCGAATTGCTTCGCTTTGCCGCGAAAGTCAACCCAAAGTTGCGCCGAAGATGACTGTTGCTGCATATTGGGCAACATCGCCCGATTGTCGCGCAAAAGACGCAGTCAGCACAAATTCACCGGAATCCATCTTGGCGCACGGGGCAAGCCAAGCTAGAAGCGACAAAATCTCCACCATAGTGTATTGTATTCATAATACAGAAGTGGCATGGACGACGGATTATTCATTGCAAGGATCGACGCTTGGGCCAGGAAAATTTCAAACAAATGCGCAAAGCGATGGTGGTCAGCCAGCTGCGCACGACCGAAGTCAGCGACCCGCATCTGATCGCAGCGATGAGCCATATCCCGCGCGAGGATTTTGTGCCGGCAGCCCGGCGCAGCTTTGCCTATGCCGATCGCGGTGTGCAGATTGACGAAGGCCGGGCGCTGAATCCGCCGCTTACCACCGGACGCCTGCTGAATATGGCACGTGTGACGAAAGCGGACAACGTCCTGCTGATCGGAACGGCCACTGGCTATACCGCAGCCGTGCTGGCGCAGCTGGCGGGAACCGTCACAGCTGTCGAACAAAATGCCAAACTGGCGGCGATGGCCGAAAAAAACCTGGCTGAATATGCCAACGTCACCGTCGGGACAGGCAATCTCGCCGATGGATGGAGCGCATCTGCCCCCTATTCCGTTATCGTTATCGACGGTCTGGTGGAACAGATTCCCCAAGTCATTGTCGATCAACTGGCGCCGGATGGACGCATCGTGGCAGCGATCCCGCACGACGGAGTACCCCGGCTTGCCTTGGGCCGAGTCGCCAGCGGCCATGTCGGCTATCAATATTTCGCCGATGGCGGGGGTTGCCCCCTGCCCGGTTTTGAAGTTGCAAAAAGTTTCAGATTTTAAGGCGTTCGGGAGAGTATTGAAATGACTAGACGTCACCTTTTCCTCGGAACGGCCATGTTTGCATTGCTGTCCGCGCCGGTGCAGGCCGACACGCTGCGCGACGCATTGATCTCCGCCTACGAAACCAATCCGACCCTGTCCGGTGCGCGTGCCAGTCAGCGTGCAACCGACGAAACGGTGGCCATTGCCAAGGCAGACGGTCGTCCAAGTGCCACCACCGACTTTGGCTTTCAGGAAAATTTCCTTCGCAGCGCCAACAGCTTTACCGCGCCGCTCCGCCAGTCCACCGCAGGCGGGTCGATCGATGTACCGATCTATTCCGGCGGGGCCGTAAAAAATGCCGTTCGCGCTGCCAGAACCAGAGTGGAAGCCGGTCAATATGATCTGCGCGCGACCGAGGCGAGCGTGTTCGCCAATGTTGTCGCCACCTATATGGACGTGATCCGCGATTCGGCGATTGTCCAGCTGAACCGGTCCAATGTCGGTGTGCTGTCGGTCAATCTCGATGCGACCAGCGACCGGTTCGAGATCGGCGATCTGACAAGGACCGACGTGGCCCAGTCCGAATCCCGACTGGAAATTGCCAAAAGCGATCTGGAAACCGCGCGCGCCAGCCTGATCCGCAGCAAGGAAAATTATATCGCGCTGGTCGGTCACGAACCCGGCGACCTGGAACCGCCACCACCACTGCCCAACATGCCCGAAACGCCGGATCAGGCCGTTGACATCGCATTGACCTATAATCCGGATCTGCTCGCCGCCAAGGAACGCAGCGACGCCGCCGAATTTGATATCAAGACCGCACGGTCCGCCAACAAGCCGCGTGTTTCCACTTATGCCCAGGGACGCTATGTCAATTTTCACGGGACGCTTGGGGGAAATATCCCAGGCACGGTTTTCATACAGGAACAGTCCACCGCAGAAGTCGGCATCCGGGCGACCATGCCCATTTACCAGGGCGGGCGGCCCGCTGCCCAGATCCGGCAGGCCCAGGCGCGGTCCGGCCAGGCCTACGAACAACAGATTGCGATCGAGCGCGATGTGATCGCCCAGACCCGAGCGGCCTATTCCAGCTGGCGTGCGTCGGAGCGAGTGATCCAGTCATCGGAACGGGCGGTCGCCGCGGCGAGCCTGTCGCTCGAAGGCGTGCGTGCGGAAAATTCCGTCGGCAATCGCACCATATTGGACATACTGAACGCAGAGCAGGAATTGCTGAATGCGCAGGTGCAACTGGTCACAGCCCGCCGCAACAGCTATGTTGCCGGCTTTTCCCTGCTTGCCTCAATGGGTCGGGCAGAAGCCCGTGATCTTGGCCTCGATGGCGGTCCGCTTTACGATCCCGACGTCAATTACGAGCGGGTCGACGATATGTTCTACGACTATCAGACTGATCCGGATCCGGAGCCACAGGCAACCAGGACCGTTGACACTCAGGCGCAAAAAGCGGACATAGAGCCATTGCCGGAGATCCCGACGCGCCGGTAAGGCTGTCGGTGTCGACCAACTCAGGCAACGGGGCGCAAGTTTAGGGGTTTCGCAGATGGCTGAACAGAATCGTGAATCGTCGATGGAGGAAATTCTCTCGTCGATCAAACGCATCATCGCCGAAGACAAGGCGATCGATGAAGATCTCCCCGTGGTTCGCCGTAAAAACCCCCTCAAGCCAGCGCTACAGGCTGTTCCGGATCCCCAACCGGAAGACAGCGATGACGAAATTCTCGAACTGACAGACGAATTGGCGGAACATCAGAACTCGTCTGCTCGCGGCGTGTTCGGCGACCGCCGCAAGGAAGAGCGGCTGATCGACGACAACAAGCTGGACAGCATGCGCCAGTCGCTCTCGGCGCTGGTCGAAAAAGAAGCGCTCGAACGACGGGTGCCAGCACAGCCGTCAGGTGGAACGTCGCTGGAAGACCTGACCCGCGAGCTGATGCGGCCGATGATCAAGCAATGGCTGGATGCAAACCTGCCGGATCTCGTCGAGGAACTGGTCGCGCGGGAAATCCAGCGGCTGAGCGAGAAATAATCCTGCCGGACTGATCGCAATTGCCTTGTCGGACAGGCATGCTAAACCCCCGTCCATGACAAATTTAACCAGAACACTCACCGCCGCCCTTCTCGTGACGGGCACCATTTTTCCGACAATCGCAACCGCGCGCCCGATGACGGCGGAGGATCTCGCGACTCTCAAGCGCATGGGCTCGGTTGCCGTTTCAACGGACGAGAAATGGGCGGCCTTTGACGTCACCGAAACCGTTCCGGAAAGCTACGCGCGGTCCAGTGCGCTCTATCTGCTGGCGCTCGACAAGCCAGAAGCGTTGCCGGTCCGTATCGTCGACAAGCCGGAAAAAAGCGAACATAGCCCAGCCTTTGCCGAAGACGGCAGTCTCTATTATCTGAGCGATGCCAGCGGGTCGGAACAGCTGTGGCATAGCGACATATCCGCAACCGGCACGACCGGCGAGCCGATGCGCGCAAGCGATGTGGAAGCCGATATTGCGGGCTTCAAGATTTCTCCGGACGGCGAAAAAGTCGCCCTCTGGGGCGATATCGCCAGAGACTGCCCGACCTTTGGCTGCGAGTCTGACGGCAACCGGGCCGAACCGGGTCCCGGCACCGGCCGGGAATATGACGAGCTGTTCATCCGCCACTGGTCGAGCTGGGAAACCCCGGGCAATTACAGCCGGATTTTCACCTTCAGCCTGAAAGATGGCAAGATCGTCGGCAACGGCGCCGCGCTGGACGCCAATCTCGTCGGCGACAGCCCGTCCAAGCCTTTTGGCGGCGGCGAGGAAATCACCTGGGTGCCGGGCGAGGACGGCCTGTTCTTCGCGATGCGGACCGCCGATCGCGAAGAACCCACCTCGACCAATCTCGATCTCTATGGCGCCAAGGCCGATGGCAGTGAAACCGTCAATTATACCGACAGCAACGAAGCGACAGATACCCTTCCCGCCTTTTCTTCGGACGGAGAATGGCTGGCATGGGCGGCGATGGAGCGTCCCGGCTATGAAGCCGATCGCCTGGGGGTGAAATTGCGCAAGAAGGGTAGCGATGAAGACGAGGCCTTTGCGCTGACCAGGGACTGGGACCGGTCGGTCGGTTCGATCGTCTGGGCGCCCGGCGACAAGAGCCTGATCGTGACCGCTCAGGACGTGCTCGATCATCCCGCATTCGAAGTGGATGTCGAGACCGGCAAGGTCACGCGGCTGACGGGGCAAGGCAATGTCGGGACAACGATTCCGCTGCAGGATGGCTCGCTGATTTACACCATGAACAGCATCCAGCTGCCGACCGATCTTTATCGCCGCGCGCCGGACGGCAGCGTCACCCAGTTGACCAATATCAACGGCCGCGAACTGGCCGAGATCGATCCGGTGGATATCCAGCGGTTCGAATTTGCTGGCGCCAATGGCGACAAGGTCTGGGGCCAGATCATCAAGCCCGCGGACGCGACCGGCAAGCTGCCGATGGCGTTTCTGGTCCATGGCGGGCCGCAGAGCAGCTTTGGCAATAGCTGGTCCACGCGCTGGAACCCAAAGGTGATGGCTGCTCAGGGCTATGCTGCGGTCACCATCGATTTTCATGGTTCGGTCGGGTACGGTCAGGAATTTACCGACAGCATCCATAAGGACTGGGGTGGCAAACCGCTCGAGGACCTCAAGCTGGGCTATGCGGCGGCGCTCGAGCTGGACAGCCAGATCGACGGGGAGCGATCCTGCGCGCTCGGCGGCTCCTATGGCGGCTATATGATGAACTGGATTGCCGGCAACTGGCCCGACCGCTTTGACTGCCTGGTCAATCATGCCGGGATTTTCGATCTGCGCAGCTTTGCCTTGAGTACCGAGGAACTGTGGTTCGACCAGTGGGACCATGGCGGCCCCTGGTGGAAACGGGCGGATCCGGAAAAATGGAATCCGATCAACAAGATCGCGGCCTGGAAGACGCCGACGCTGTTCATCCACGGCGAACAGGATTTCCGGATACCCTATACCCAGTCGATCATGCCCTTCACCTATGCACAGGAGCGGAAAATTCCATCGAAACTGCTGATCTTCCCGGACGAGAATCACTGGGTGCTGAAAGGAAAGAACAGCGTGCAATGGTACAGGACGGTATTTGACTGGATGGACAAGTGGACAAAGGATGACGGGCAGCAGAGGGAAGGCGAATGACCCATTTCCCGACCGAGGACCGCGATGGCACGACCATCATCACGCTGACCAGCGGCGAACGCAATACGCTCAATCCCGATCTTCTGGAGGAAGGCGCAGCGGCGCTCCAGGCGCTGGCCAAGGAACCGCCAAAAGGCGGTATCGTGCTGACCGGAGCCGGCGCGCATTTTACCTGCGGCATGGATACGAAAGTGGCGGCATCGCTCGACAAGGCGGGTCAGAAGCGGGCGGTTGCCGCGATCAATGAATTTGCCGCGGCGCTGCACCGATTGCCCTGCGCTTCGGTCTGCGCGGTCAATGGCAATGCGATTGGGGCCGGCGGCATCATGATGCTGGCCTGCGACTGGGTAGTCGCCGCGCAGGGCGATTACAAGATTGGCCTGCCCGAGGCGAAGGCGGGCCTGCCCTTCCCGCCGGTGCCGCAGGCCATTCTCGATCACTGGCTGGACCCGGTCTGGCGACGGCGGCTGGCCCTGTCGTCGCATCTGCTCAACCCGGCCGAGGCGTTGACCGCCGGCCTGGCGGACGAGCTGTCCATGGCCGACCAGCTGATCGACGAAGCCGTCCTGCGGGCGCAGGCGCTGAACGCGCAACCCGGTTTTGCCGCGTGCAAGCGCCAGCTGCGCGCCAAGGCCAATGCCGAGATCGACGGGATATTATCTTCGTCATCCTGAACTCGTTTCAGGATCTTCACCGGCGATTTGCAATCTGACGAGATCCTGAAACAAGTTCAGGATGACGGCCTATGGCTGATTAGGGTGTTGTCTCGCACCAAAAGCAATGCCAAAGGCTCCTGATGACCTTAGACAAAAATTTCGACCCCGCCGCCATCGAAGCGCGCTGGTATGAGCATTGGGAAAGCAAGGGCCTGTTTCGTCCCGAGCGCGATGACCGTGAGCCGTTCACCATCGTCAATCCGCCGCCCAATGTTACCGGCAGCCTGCATATCGGCCATGCGCTGGACAACACGCTGCAGGATATCGTCATCCGCCACGAGCGGCTGAAGGGCAAGGATGCGCTGTGGGTCGTCGGCATGGACCATGCCGGGATCGCCACCCAGATGGTGGTCGAGCGGCAGATGAACGAGCGGCAGCAGAAGCGCACAGACTTCACCCGCGAGGAATTCGTCGAAAAGGTCTGGGAGTGGAAAGAGGAAAGCGGCGGGACCATCACCCAGCAGCTGCGCCGGCTCGGCTGTTCGATGGACTGGTCGAACGAGCGCTTCACCATGGACGACGGCATGAACGAGGCCGTGCTCAAGGTATTTGTCGATCTTTACAATGAAGGGCTGATCTACCGCGACAAAAGGCTGGTCAACTGGGATCCGGCCCTGAAAACCGCCATCTCTGACCTCGAAGTCGAGACGGTCGATATCAAGGGCCAGTTCTGGCATTTCAAATATCCGCTGGCGGACGGCGTGACGCTGGCTGACGGGCGCGACTATATCGAGGTCGCAACGACCCGGCCGGAAACGATGCTGGCCGACATGGCGGTCGCGGTGCATCCGTCGGACGAACGCTACCAGAGCGTGGTTGGCAAGGAAGTTGTCCTCCCGCTCACCGGACGGCGCGTGCCGATCGTTGCCGACGAACATGCCGATCCCGAGCTGGGATCCGGCGCGGTGAAGATCACGCCCGGCCATGATTTCAACGATTTCGAGGTCGGCAAGCGCGCCGGTTTTGCCGCCGGCGAGATGCTCAACATGCTCGATGGCGAGGCGAATGTCTGCCAGACGGCGGACGGTCTCGTGCCGGACGAATTTGTCGGGCTGCACCGATTCAAGCGCGACGGTGTCGATGGTGCCCGCGAGCTGGTCGTACTGCGGCTGAAGGAACAGGGCTTCCTGATCCCCCATATTGTGAAATCCAAGGATGGCGAGGAAAGCGAACTGGATGCCGAACCACGCACCATCGCGACGCCGTTCGGCGATCGCGGCGGCGTGGTCATCGAACCATGGCTGACCGATCAATGGTATGTCGATGCGGAAACTCTGGCACAGCCGGCGATCGAGGCGGTGAAGTCGGGCGCGATCGAGATTGTCCCGAAAAGCTGGGAAAAAACCTATTTCAACTGGATGGAGAATATCCAGCCATGGTGCGTGAGCCGCCAGCTTTGGTGGGGGCACCGGATACCGGCATGGTTCGACAAAAACGGCAAAATCTATGTTGCGATGGATGAATCAGGGGCGCAGACACAAGCCGGCGCCGGTGTTGCACTGACGCGCGATCCCGACGTTCTCGACACATGGTTCTCCTCTGCCCTCTGGCCCTTCGGCACGCTCGGCTGGCCGGAACAGACCAAAGACCTAGAACGCCACTACCCCAACGACCTGCTGATCTCCGGCTTCGATATCCTGTTCTTCTGGGACGCGCGGATGGCGATGCAAGGGATTCACTTCATGAAGGATGTGCCGTGGAAGCGGCTCTACCTGCACGGGCTCGTACGCGCCGAAGATGGTTCCAAAATGTCCAAGTCCAAGGGCAATGTCGTCGATCCGCTGGGCCTTATCGACCAATATGGCGCCGATGCCTTGCGCTTCTTCATGGCGGCGATGGAAAGCCAGGGCCGCGACATCAAGATGGATGACAAGCGCGTCGAGGGCTATCGCAATTTCGCCACCAAGCTGTGGAATGCGTCGCGCTTCTGCGAGGTCAACGGCATCGGTGCGAGCAAGACGCTCGCCGCGCCGGAAGCCGCCCTGCCCGTCAACCGCTGGATCATCAGCGAGGTGGTGGAAACGCAGCGGGCGCTGGACAAGGCGCTCGCCGATCTGCGCTTCGATGCGGCGGCGAACACCATATACCATTTCACCTGGGACCGGTTCTGCGACTGGTATCTGGAACTGACCAAGCCGGTGCTCCAGGGCGAGGATGCCGGCGCGGCGGACGAAACACGCATCGTGGCCGGCTGGGTACTCGACCAGATCATCGTCATGCTGCACCCATTCATGCCCTTCATCACCGAAGAATTATGGCATGCCATGGGAAAGCGCAGTTATGATCTGATCGTCGCCAAATGGCCGGAGCCAAAGGCGGAAATCGATGCGCAGGCCAAGGCGGAAGTCGACTGGCTGGTCAAGCTGGTGTCGGAACTGCGGTCGGTGAAGGTCGATCTGAACATCGCGCCGGGCACCAAGATGACGGCACACGTCCGCGATGGCGACGATGAGCTGCAGGCCAAGATTGCCCGCCAGGGCGCGGCGCTGGACCGGGTTGGGCGGCTGGAGGCCATATCGTTCGATGCGGCTACCGACGGGCCGTCGGCACAGATCGTGGTCGATGGCGCAACCTATGTGCTGCCGCTTGCGGGCGCAATCGATATCGATGCGGAGAAAGCCCGGCTGAACAAGACGCTCGAAACTGCGCAGAAGGAAGCCAAATCGCTGTCCGGACGGCTCGGCAATCCAAATTTTGTCGAAAAGGCCAAGCCGGAAGCGGTCGAAAAGGCGCGCGCCGATCTGGCCGACAAGCAAGCGGAAGCCGAGCGGCTGCAAGCGGCGATCAACCGGCTGGGATGACTCGATGCCTGGACCGGCAGGCGGATATCTCGCCTATTCCGCTTCGCCGCGCCGCATTTTTTCGGCACCTTCGCGCATCTTTCTGGCGCCTTCGCGCATTTTCTCTGCACCGCGGCGCATTTTCGGAGCGCTTGCCAGCAGTTCGTCGGCCGTGATTTGCTTTTCACGCCGGGCGTTCTGCCGTGCCGCCTCGCGTTCCCGAAATGCCGGGTCGCGTTCGAGCCGGTCGGCATAAGCCTCCATCTTGTCGGCTCCGCGCAGCATTTCATCCGCGCCCTTTTCCATTCCGACCGCGCCTTCCGCCAAACCGGCCTTCACTTCGGTCATGATATTCCGGACAAGCGTTTCGCTCCATTCAGAACGGGATTCATGTTCGGTATCCCGAGCGTGAATGGCCAGAGCAGGCACCAGGGAAGCGGCGACAAGACCCAGTCCAGCCAGCCACGGGACATAGCGTTTATCAACCATCGGATACTCCCTGTCAGTCCGCCGCGCACCGTGCGCAGCTGCATGACTACGGGTGTAATCAATGGTCCGGGATTTGGTAGCCGCGATCGATCAACCGCCGAGGGAAATGGACAAACGTCCGGTGGACGGTTACCGACCCTGGGCGCGCCAGCGCTTGATAACCCGCTGGATGATCTCTTCCTCGCCGCCCTGTTCGCGCCACAGGTCCGAGAATATCGGATCTTCCGAGGCCGGACGGCGGTCTTCGACCAGCGTATCCAGCGACACCCGGATAGGAATCGCAACACCCTCGCCGCAGCAGATGACTTCGCGATTGCGCAAGGCTGGAATGGAATCGAGAAAACCGCGGGCACCTTCCGGCATTGCCGCCTTCACGAAGGCCTGGTCGCGGTCATTGTTGAGACGCATCGACAGGATCGTGCCGCATTGCGACAGCACTCCTTCGGCAAGATCGGATGGACGCTGCGTAATCAAGCCCAGGGAAACACCATATTTACGGCCTTCCTTGGCGATCCGACTGAGAATATCGCGAACGGCGCTTTCTTCGGCCACGTCATCATTGGGAATGTAGCGGTGGGCTTCCTCGCAGACCAGCAGCATCGGGCGCTGCGGTTCGTTGCGCGCCCAGATCGCGTAATCGAACACCAGCCGACTGAGCACCGACACCACGGTCGGCGTGATTTCGGAAGGCATGGCCGACACGTCGATGATCGAAATCGGCTTGCCTTCGGAGGGCAGCCGGAAAATTTTGGTCAGAAAGCTCGCCATCGTGTCGCCGACCAGCATGCCGGAGAACATGAAGCTGTAGCGCGGATCGGCCTTGATCTCGTCAATCTTGCTTTTCAGGCGCTGATAGGGCGCGCTGTTGGTTGCCTTGTCCAGCTTGCCCATTTCATTCTGCAGGATGGAGGTCAGATCAGAGAGGAGATATGGCACAGGGGAATCTACGGTCAGCTTCGCGACACCTGCGGAAGCCTGGCTTTTCGCCTTTGCGGCCAGCAGACATTTTGCGAGAATGTCGCAGTCCATCTGCTTGGCATCCCCCTTCGACTGGACAAACACCTCGCAATGTTCGCGAAAGTTCATCAGCCAATAGGGGAGGTTCAGGTTGTTCACGTCGAAAACCTTGCCATTGTTCTTGAACGCCGCTCCATATTCCCCGTGCGGATCGATCATGATGATATGACCCTGCGGTGCCAGATCGCATATCTTGTGAAGAATGAGCGCGGCGGCGGTGGACTTACCGGTACCGGTTGATCCCAGCAGCGCGAAATGCTTGCCGAGCATGGCATCGACATAGAGAGCGCCCCGGATATCGTCCGTCGGATAGACCGTACCAACCTCGACATTGGCGCGGCCATCCGACGCGTAGACCTGCTTGAGGTCGGCAGTCGTGACGGCATAGACGATCGATGCGGGGGTCGGATAGCGGGTTACGCCCCGACGGAAATTGTAAATCTGCCCGGTCAGCTTTTCTTCGTCGCCCTCGCCAAGGAAGTCGATCTCGGCGACAACCATTCCCGCCTGGCCTTCAAAAAGTCTCTGCGTCCGGATATTGGCAAGCAACCAGGTCTGACCGACCCGAATCTTGACCTGGCTGCCGACCTGACCCGCCATTTGTACCGTCTTGTCATGATGGTCGAGCAATCTTGTCAGAACGGCAGTATCCATCACCACCTTCGATCCGGAACCGGCAATTTCGATTACTTCACCAATTGGGTGACCTTCTGCCCGGCGGGAAATGGCGCCACGATCAGGGTCTCCCTGCTGTTCACCGCCGGAGGCCGGAAGAGGTCTTGCTTCGGGGAAGTTGTGAGAACCCATGTCGGACATTGCCGTTTTTCCTGTCTTGCTTCTGAAAAACCGGACTAGTCGATCATCGTTAAGGAAGATTTACTAACGCTGCAGAAACAAATGACCAAGAAAACCGACCTTGAACCAGCGTCACATCTTGCGAAACAGATAGCCGGCAGACCAGCCCAGGAAAACCGAGATGAACACGGCGATCAGACCATAGAGAAACCCGTTATTCTGCGACAAATTGGTGATGAATCGTCCCATGCCGATTTTTTCGATGGTGATATTCTTGACTTCCGCAGCCTCCACCCTGCCGTCGATTATGAGAAAGGTCTCCGCCGTATAGTCGCCCACGGGCACGCTCGCTGGCAGGTTGATCCGCGCCTGATAGAGCACATTGTTGGTAATCTTGACGCTGTTGGGCAGATTCTTGAAAAGGTTACCCCGCGAATTCAGGTCGACAAGCCCGTCGACGAAGCGATCCAGTTCGCGGCTGTCGATCGCCCCGGCCGGAGAAAGCTGCAAATGGTGCAGTCCCAGTTCGTAGATGTCGGCGGTCTTGCTATCGACGATATCATCGATCGGCTTGGAGGAAGCGACCGCATAGAAGCCCGGGGCGGAACGAAATTCGCTGCTCGCAGCGTTGATCCAGATGCCGGCGATCTGCTGTTTCTCTCGCACGACGATCGATTGCACCGGCCCCTTGAGGACGACCACGATATCCGCCTGATCCTTGTTGCGGGTACCTGGCGGATAGGTAATCGCTCCGAACAGCAGCAATTGTGCGCCGTTGAAGTCACCCCGGATGCTGATCCGGTCCTGCGACACTTCCGGAACCAGAACCGGCGTGGCGGCCCCGGCCAGAACGGCAATGGCCAGAATAGCCAACAATCGGGCACATAGGGTCGGAAGCCACGTCACAGGGGCTGCACCGTATAGATTTCGTCCGGCTGGAAGCCCAATCCCAATGCCATCCGGATCGCAACGAGCAGCACCATGCTGGCCAGCGCCAGCCGCAGATATTCAGGCCGCATGCGCTGGGCGAATTTTGCGCCCAGTTGCGCGCCGGTCACGCTGCCGATCAGCAGCAGCGCGGCGAGGACGATATCGACGGCCCGTGTGGTCATGCTGTGCATCATGGTAGACGCGATGGTGACGAACAGGATCTGGAACAGGGAAGTCCCGACGACGACCTGGGCCCCCATGCCGAGCAGATAGAGCATCGCCGGCACCATGATGAAGCCGCCGCCGACCCCCAGCAACATCGTCAATATGCCGGTCAGCAGGCCGAGTATGAATGGCGCTATCGGCGAAATATAGAGGCCGGACCGGTAGAAGCGATAGCGGAACGGCAGATTGGCCACCAGCGGGTGATGCCGCCGCTTGCGGGCGGGCAGCGGCTTTCCGGCGCGCAGCGCGCGGACGCTCTGCAGCGATTCCTTGAACATGAGGCCGCCGATGCTCGACAGCATCAAGACGTAGAGAACGTTGATGACCGTATCGATCTGGCCCCAGCTCTGCAGAATCTGGAACAGCCCGGTGCCGATGATCGTGCCGACGATGCCGCCGATCACCAGGATACCGCCCATCCTGAAATCCACGCCCTTGCGGCGCATATGGGCGGCGACGCCCGAAATACTGGCTCCGGTGACCTGGGTTGATGCCGAGGCTGCGGCGACCGTCGGCGGTATGCCGTAGAAAATCAGCAGCGGCGTGGTCAGAAAGCCGCCGCCGACGCCAAACATGCCCGACAATATCCCGACCAGACCGCCGAGCAGGACGATAACGAAAGCGTTGACCGAAAGATTGGCGATTGGCAGGTATATGTCCATATGGCGACGGGACTAATCCCTTTTTGGTGCGGGATAAAGAGCGTTGCCGTCTGCGGGACAAGAAAACATTCGATTGGCGGAACCTTGAGGAATTTCCGGCTGTCTAGAAGCTGGCGGAAACTGTCAGGGCCGCTCCGCTTCCCGGTCGGGCGTTGCCCGCAACCCGGATCCGCCCATCGATCGCGACACGTGTCGACAGGCCGCCCAAAGGCAGGTCGATGCTGGCCCTTGGGCCGACATCGAGCCGGCGGATGCCGCGCTGACCGCCCGTCCAAAGCCCGGCGCCCAACGAGAGTCTCTGGCCGGCAAAATCTGCAATCGGCCGCTGCACGGTTGCGGAACCGTCGAAAAAATAGGTCTCGTTCCGTCCAAGGACATAGCCCGCCTGCGCATAGGTCTCGAGTGCAAGTCTCTCCACGACCACATCCGGTCCGGTCCCTCCCGTGGCGAAGAAGGCCGTGCCGGTGACGCCTCCCGAAGTTGCGTCAAAACGTTGTTCGGCGTGCATGGCCAGCGGCACGTTGCTGAACGGACGGATTCTTGTGCCCATTGCAAATTCTCCCTGGCTCACGGGAGCCAGCGCAGCCGACAGGCGGCCATAGACAGAGACTTCGGGAACCGGTTTGTCGAGCAGGTGCCAGGTCAATATGGCTCCTGCCTGACTGCCGCCATATTGACCGTTGGCGACCGAAAATCCTTGCTTGTCCCGAAATCGCCGTTCTGGTCCGGAATCCTGGCGGGCATGGATCCAGAAATAAGCGGCCCAGTTTTTGCTGCCAGGCGAAGCGGGTGGATTGGGGAAACGCGATATGGTCGTTGCGCCCCCGCCTGGCCCCCGCCCGGGCCGGCGGAGCGGGGCTTGCAGGAAAAAGCCCCGGGGCTCGTCGGCGTACGGCCATGGTGGACGGGGGGCACGGGACCCGTTTTCGGACGATTGTTCCGGCAACGGATACATGCGCGCGACGAACGCCGTCCTGTTCATTGATCGATTGTTGTGAATTGTGATCGGATGAAACGCTCGTCGCCCGGCGGGGGTCAGCGGCAGCCCTGCCCGCCGATTTGCAATCGGTTTTGCCGCGTGGTGCAACGGGCGCCCCTTGGTCGGCTCTCCGGGATGCCAGGCGATGTGGACCGGACTGTGCCACGAGATGACCCTGACCACTATCCAGAGCGCCGCCACGCTTGCCATGGCCCTTAGCGGCGCACCTGCAGCCGAACCCGGCAAGCGCTCAGCTCCGGTCTTCCGCAGAATATCGGGGCCTGAGTCCTTTCACATTCTGCGCCTCGGGATAGAAATGGCTGGTTTTTTCCCAGCGGGCGGGTTGCCCGGCAAGCTGACCGACATATTGACTGAGTGCACGCCAGACCGCCATGATATTGATCAGATTGGCGACGACGGTCCTGGGAACCGACAGCATGGCTTCGCGCAGGCCATAGAGGGCAAAGACGAAACAGGCCTTCATCACCAGCCGCCACAGCAGAAACCCGCCATTGAGGAACAGCAAAATTTCCAGAAATCGGGACAGGGGCTGGAGACGGTAGCTTCCGATCATTTCGGCAAGCAGCAGCACGCCCGTCAAAAGGATGGCAATATAGGCGATCGCGAGGACAAGGGCGGCAAAGCTCGCCTTGCGGTCCCGAAGACGCATCCAGTTTTCCCGCCAGTTGCGTTGCCAGCCGAGCCGGTCCCAGCCGGACAGGGAAATCCCAACCATCCACCGGCTTTTCTGGCGAATGGCGTCTTCCAGCTTGTCCGGAAAAAATTCCTGGGTAGCCACCCATTGCCCGCTCCGGTCCCGCAGCCGCGCAAAAATGCCGCGACTCTCTCCCTCGGTCAGATGAAGGCCCAGTTCATAATCTTCGGTCATGCTCTGCGCGTCAAAAGGCTTGCCCTGTGTCCGGGCCGACAGTCTGTGCAGGGCATCCCGGGCGAAGGCACAGCCGACACCGGCCGATGGAATCGAAGTGCCGAGCGCCTCGCGCAGCACCATTTGCTTGCCGTGCAGTTCGGCAAACTCGTCGCCATAATGGCCGGCCACCCAGCGCGAACGCTTGGCGCGCCGGGGAATGACCGGAAGCTGTACGAGCGCGGCCTTGCCGATCAGATGGCCGAAAAGCCGCAGCGCCTCTGGATGCACGATATCCTCCGCATCGTGCAGAATGATCGCGGCAAAATTGGACTGCTCCTCGACTTCATCGCGGCACAGGGCCTCCCAGAGATGATTGAGACAATCGGCCTTGGTGGTGGGTCCGTCACGGCGACAGATCACAAGCCGGACCCTGTCGCTACCGGTCGATGCCGCCGCCACCGCCGCGATGGTGTCGGGATCATTGGGGTAGCAGCCGACATAGATGCGATATTGGCTCGCTGTCCATTGCTGGAGACAGCGGCGCAGCATCGCGCCGATTACTGGTGCCTCCTGCCAGGCGGGCACGAATATCGCCATTCGGCGTTCCAGCCCGGCCGGGTCGAGGCTTTCGACAGTTGCCCTTTGGTGGCGCGAATAGACGAGCAGCTTGCGTCGCAGATCGTGGAAAATCCAGAGCCCGTCGAACAGCAGATCGTCGGCCGCGCCGATCAGGAAGGCCATGCTGGCGAACAGCAGCAGCTCCTTTTGCAGAAAATCGAGAAGCGGCAAAATTTGATCGCTTGCCATGACCATGCTCCGCGGGTTCGCAAAAGTCGGAACTTCTGCGTTAATTTGAAAGATGATTGTGGTGGAACGGTTCGCTGTCGCTCGGCGCTATCCGGATTCGATTTTGCGACCCGCCTTGGCTGTCACATGTTCAAAGGAGCCCAAGGCCAGCGCCAGCAGCATCGGATAAGCCCAGAACACGGCACCGGTTCCAAAAGCCCATGGGGTTACGGGAGGCGCCATCAACATTGCGGTATGGATCGTGACCGCAAGCATCTGAAAAGCGGAGGACCACATTGGCCAGAAGCGATCGGAGGTGAGCGCTAACCAGATAAATGCAATGAGCACGATAATGTCTATCGCAAATATGCCGACTTCGACTCTGCTCCAAGAGCTCCCGAACAGTCGGGCAGCCACTAATGTAAATAATGAGCCGATTATCATGATGGCAGCTCCGAAATATTCCGAACGGGCACCGCGAAAAATCGCAAATCCGCAACAGGATATGAGAAATAAATAATAAACATTTCCCCAAATCGTATTGAGAATCACCGCTTTACATCCTGCTCTGATATGCGATCATCGATACACCGACCTTCTCACAACATTGGCCACTAGGCAGCATCATCGACCATTTTGACGATGTTTGCTTCCCTCGCCGTAACGAGCGCCGGTGGCTTCATGTCAGTGCTTCCCATCGCCACTTCCCGCAGTCCAATCTGGTCGCGCACATCGGCCAGCCGGTTATGTGTCGCCACCAGATGGCCTCTCGCGCCGACCATCGCGGACAATGTTTCTGCCGCCTCTGAAATCGCGTCCTGGCCGACGACCGCGGACAAGTGGGCGGTCGTTCTCGCGATCGGCATATATCCGATCAGGTCGCCCATCTTGCAGATAGCCTCGTCGAGGGTCTGCTCCGCCGCGAACAGTTTTTCTGCCAAATTCTCGGCTGCATGTTGTCGTTGTTTCAGCATCTTCTTTCCTTTCGCAATCATGTCCTGCTCACACTCCGAAATCCGCGATGGAATATTCGATTCCTGCGCAGCGAACGGAGGCGCCGACCAGGGCAGGGCTCATCCCTTGAGCCGGGACAATGCTTCCAGTCCCGACATCAGGCCACCGAAGGACAAGGCCGCGCCGATCGCGATGGCCAATATCCACCCCAGACGTTCGACCACAGCAAGACGGTTTTTCTCGCCCCGGAAGCGCGGAATGGGAAGCGGACGGTGCCTGAATTCGGATCGCTCCAAAGCCATGAGAGTACCACCGCTCTCCACATTCGCGCTATCATCCGCTCGGCCGGCTTTATCGCTTCTGGTTTTTCCGGATGACGGGTCCTGATCCCCGTTTTTTCTGTCCCGCTCAACAAGCGGCGCTTGATATATCAACGGTTGATATGTCGGTTCGTGATCCAGCGCGGCGAAGATGCGCGCGGCTTCGAAGCGGGACTGGGCGTTTAAAATACGCATCGCGGTACGCAGGCGCTGATCTACCGTATGCGGGGACACGCCGAGTTCCCGCGCAATCTCCTTGGACGTGAGATGCGCCAGAACCAGTCGCAGGCAGTCGCGCTGCCCATCATTCAGCCTATCAACGGGCACAGCAGTCATGCCCCGAGATGCCTTTCGATTCGAATGCTCTGGATTTCTGTCCGGTTTGACAATGTACAATATCGCAGCACCAGGCTTGCGAAAATTGCGGGTATCGCGATCCGTGCCTCATATCCCCCTGACCGTCATATCTGACCGACTGATACGAGACATCGCATTAGCAGAAATCGGCCGTTTCGTGAAATTAATCCTTTTTCGTTGCCGTCTTGCCACGGATTCAATCGGCTCGTCCAATTGCTGCAAAGTCCGCTGGACTTGCGAACAGGTTCAGGCCATCAACCTCAAAAAAGGAGAGAGCATGAGCGCAACACAGGCAGAGCCCCTGACGAATACCGGGCTGGCATATCGATCCGGCGGGTATCGGAACTATGTCATCATTTCGCTGATGCTTCTCTACACGCTGAATTTCATCGATCGCATCCTGATCGGCGTGGTCGCGCAACCGATCATCGAAGAATTCAAGCTGCAGGACTGGCAGTTCGGCCTGCTGTCCGGATTCGGCTTTGCGCTGATGTACACGGTGATGGGCATCCCGATTGCCCGGCTGGCCGAACGCATGAACCGCGTCAGGATCATTGCCGCCAGCGTCATTTTGTGGTCGCTGATGACGGCCTTGTGCGGCATCGCCGGCAGCTTCGTCGCGCTGCTGGTCTTCCGGATCGGCGTCGGCATCGGCGAAGCCGGTCTGACCCCGGCTGCCAATTCTATCATCTCGGACTATTTTCCGCCGCGCAGCCGCGCCCGGGCAATCGCCATCTACACCATGGGCATCACGCTGGGCGGCGTCCTCGCCAATGCCTTCGGCGGTCCGATCACCGAAATGTTTTCCTGGCGCGAGGCGTTTCTGGCGCTGGGTGTGCCTGGGGTCATCTTCGGCCTGATCTTCCTCTTCACCGTCGAGGAACCGCCCCGCGGCTATGCCGACCCCCCGACCGCAACCAAGCCGCGGAAAATGGGCATAGCGGAAACGATCGGCGAATTGTCTGCCAAGCGCAGTTTCTGGATCAACATGATCGCCGCCGCTCTGGTCGCCTTCGTCGGCTATGGCATCAGCAATTTCCAGGTCGCCTTTTTCCAGCGCGTGCACGCGCTGTCGATCTCGGAAGTCACGCTGCAGATCGCCGTTCCCCTGGGACTCGCAGCTTCCTTTGGCGCCTTCTTTACCGGCTATCTGACCGAGAAGATGAGCGAGCGCTATCCCAATGTGGTCGCCTGGCTGCCGGGCGTGATGCTGATCGGCTGCGTGCCGCTCTACTGGATCGGCTTTACCACCGCGAGCGTGCCGTTCGCGCTGGCGATGCTGCTGTTCGCCGCGGTCCTGCACTACGGCTATCTCGGCGCCCAATATACGATCTGCCAGGGCGTTGCGAGCGCCCAGTCAAGGGCGACGGCGGTTGCGCTGTTCCTCTTCATCGTCAATCTCATCGGCTATGGCTGCGGTCCTCTGGTGATGGGAATATT
This sequence comes from uncultured Sphingomonadales bacterium, assembly GCA_964022135.1. Classification (GTDB taxonomy): domain Bacteria; phylum Pseudomonadota; class Alphaproteobacteria; order Sphingomonadales; family Sphingomonadaceae; genus Parasphingorhabdus. Next base: position 24,164 of record CAXIBD010000007.1, read on the forward strand.
GAGTGACATGCTGATGAGCGCCGATCTTGCTGCCTCCCAGTTTGGCGCGGAGCTGACCGGACAGATCTGCAAAGGCCGGCCGGAAGACCTGGTGGCTACGCTCGGCGCTGCCAAGGCCGCCGCCTGCATGACCGCGAGCGGCGAAGGCCTGCGCTGGGCGATGATCTATATCGTCGGCATATTCCTCGTCGCCGGCAGCATGTATGTCTATCTGTGCAAGACGCTGCAGAACGACCTCGTGGCGAAGATGAGCTGACCGCCAGTGGCCCGTCCCGAACCATGGCGTCTGGTCGCCGACAATTATCCCGTGTCCGTCGTCATGCAGACGCGGTTCCAGGATATCGATCCGAACCGGCATCTCAACAATGTCGCCTTTGCTTCGATGTTCGAGAATGCGCGGGTGCGGCTCAACCGCAATTTGCGGCCGTGGGCCGACCGGCCAAAGAACGAACGGAGCATGGTCGCGGCGGTGACGATCAACTATCTGCGCGAAGGGCATTATCCGGACGATGTCGAGGTCAGCTCGGGCGTCAGCACGATCGGCAAGTCGAGCTATGTGATCGCGCAGGCGATGTTCCAGAATGGCCAGTGCATCGCCACCTGCGATTCCGTCATCGTCTGCCGCACCGATGGCGAAGGCAAGCCGCTCCGCCAGGCGGTGGTCGATGAACTGGAGAAGATGCGGACGACTGGCTAGCAACTTCCGGTCCACCACCGTTCATCCTGAGCCTGTCGAAGGACACCTCAAGCCGATAGATGCACTTCGACAGGCTCAGTGAGAACGGTATTAATCCGGTCAGTCGGTAAAATTGGCGGTTCGCTTTTCCATGAAGGCCATCACCGCCTCTACCTGGTTGGGCGTACGGCTGACCTTTTCCTGACCGACCGATTCCATCATCAGGATTTCGTCCTCGTTCATGTCCGGCAGCCTGTTTATCAGGTCCTTGGCGATCTGCACCGCCTGCGGGTGCTTGCTGGCGATCTCGCGGGCGATTTCCATCGCCTTGGCATGCGGATTTTCCGACAGATGGGTGACAAAGCCGAGTTCCTTGCCTTCCTCGCCGCTGAAGATGCGGTTGGTATAGGTCAGTTCGCGCAGGATATCGTCGCGGACAAAGCTGCGCCAGGTGGTGAAGCTGCCCATGTCGGGGATCAGGCCCCAGCGCATTTCCATGATCGACATCTTGGCATCTGGTGCGACCACGCGGATATCGGCGGCGCTGGCAAATTGCAGGCCGCCGCCGATGCACGGACCGTGGATCGCCGCGATCACCGGGGCTTTGAGTTTCCGCCACAGCAGCACGATATGCTGATATTTGTTGGCATTGCCGAAGGTGCGCTCGGACAGAGCGCCGGCGAGCGGCGATTTTTCGCCGTCCTTGCTGGCTTCGGTCGCCGCGGCAGCGGATGCGGCAAAGGCCCCCATGTCCAGACCGGCGCAAAAGGCCTTGCCCTCGCCCGACAGGACGATCGCGCGGATGCCCTCCATCGCCGCCAGCTTCTCGCCCGCCTCGACGATCGCGTCGATCTGCTCGGCATCCAGCGCGTTCATCTTGTCCGGCCGGTTGAACCGGACATCGGCGATATGATCCTTGACGGCAATGGTGACGCGATCTGACATTTTTTCATCCTTTGCTCTTCCCCGTCCGCTTCGCGCGAAATCCGGGAACGTGATAGTCCCGCGGTGTCTCGACTGCGCTCGACACGAACGGAATGAAGATTCGAACCTGTAATCAGCCCTGTTTAATCGCCCAGTTAACAAGGGGCAACTGGTCATTGCCAAAATACATCCGCTCGCCATCTCCGAAAGGCACGAAAATGCTAGGCGAGCCATAGGCACCCCGGGCAATTGCCTCTTCGGTATTGGCGCGCAGCCGGTCCTTGATGGCCTGGTCCTGCGTCTGAGCCGCCAGTGCCGGACCGTCCAGTCCCGCTTCATTGGCGATGGCGATCAGCACCTCGGGATCGTCAAGATTGCGCTGCTCGCCATAATAGGCATGAAAAGCGGCGGTCGCGAACCTGTGCAGCGCTTCCTGATCGTCTTCCAGCGCGCAGCACATCCGCATCGCATGGACCGACTTGACCGGATGATGCTCGCTCGGGAAATTCATCGGCAGCCCGGCCAGCGCCGCCCAGTCCTTGAGCACGCGGAAACTGTGGACGAATTTGCGATTGTCGGGATTTTCCCGGGCTGCATATACGTCCTGGTTAACCGCATTGAACACGCCGCCGACCAGAAACGGCTTCCAGATGATCGCGGCATCATTTTCTCTGATGATCGGCTGGATATTGTGGAAGGCCAGGCAGGTCCAGGGGGACGAGAGATCGAAGTAGAAATCGATTGTTTTCATATATCAGTTCCCTTTGTTCATTGCCGTGTTCCGCACTGGATGCGGAACCCTTGCGGTCAGCGCCTTGCCTCGAGAGCTCCGCATCAAGTGCGGAGCACGGCGCTTGTTTCTCTTAATCCTCCAGCCCGAACAGGGTCTTGCGCACCTGCGCATCGTCCTGCGGGTTGCGGTTGATCCTGTCGCGGCCGAGCGCCATCCCGCGGCGCAGGCCTGTGCGCTGCTTGAGCGTCTCGTACCAGCGCTGCACATCGGGAAAATCTTCGAGGTCGATTTCCTGCCTTTTGTAGGTCTGCACCCAGGGGAAGCAGGCGATATCGGCAATGCTGTATTCCTCGCCAGCCAAATAGTCATTATCCGCCAGCCGTCGATCCATTACGCCGAACAGGCGCAACACTTCCTTGCGATAGCGATCGGTAGCATAGGCGATCCGCTCCGGCGCATAGAGTTTGAAATGGCCATGCTGTCCCATCATCGGTCCCAGCCCGCCCATCTGCCACATCAGCCATTCGGTCGCGGCAATCTGCCCGCGCAGGTCGTGCGGCAGAAATTGCTCGGCCTTGTCCGCCAGATAGATCAGGATCGCGCCGGTTTCGAACACGCTCACCGGTCCCCCGCCGTCCGCCGGGTCGTGATCGACGATCGCCGGAATCCGGTTGTTCGGGCTGATCGCCAGAAACTCCGGGGCAAACTGTTCGCCAGCCCCGATGTTCACCCATTTGATATTATAATCGAGCCCGCATTCCTCGAGCATCACCGAGATTTTCCAGCCATTGGGCGTCGGAGCAAAATAGAGGTCGATCATGGGTGTCCACTTGTCCTGACGAACTTTACAAACATGACAGGGTTATAATCCAAATTTCGAGCCGGGGTGATCGGCGGAGCCATCGCCCTGAAAAAAGCATATATCGGGTTGTTCATCATCATGCCGCAACTTGGCATAAAAGCATGGCTGTAGGACAGCAAAATATGTCAGGGGTCGCATATGAACCGGCTCCTCAACCTGCCCGGAAAGGCAGATATGCAAACCAGACTGTCGGTCTATTGGCAGGCAGTCCCGATCGGGAAGGGAGAGCATCCATATGAATGACGGGAACCGGAAGGGCCCATATGCGTAAGACAGTTGTGAACCTGCGGATCCTTCCTTCCCTGCCGCAGTGGCTCATCCCTTCCGCACTGGCACGAATATATATCATCTACCTGTGGAGGCACCACCGCTGGCCAGATCTGACCAATCCCCGGCGTTTTTCGGAACTCGTGCAATGGCGCAAACTCAACGACCGGGATCCGATGATGCCAGTGCTGGCCGACAAGATTGCGGCAAAAACACATGTCCGATCCATTCTGGGCAGGAAATGGATCATTCCCACCTGCTGGAGCGGACAGGTTCTGCCCAAACATCCGCCATGGCCATACCCGTTCATCCTGAAGGCGAGCCATGGCTGCAATCAGAATATCATCTGCCGCGATCCGACCGGCTGGAAAAATGCGCGAAAGCGATCGGCCAAATGGCTGCGCCGGCCTTATGGCCTGTGGCTCGACGAATGGGCCTATCGCGACATTCCGCGCGGCTATATCGTGGAGCCCTATCTGGGTAACGAAAGCGCGGTACCCGTCGACTATAAAATCTACGTCTTCAAGGGCCGCGCCGCGCTGATCCAGGTCCATCTCGACCGCTATTCCGACCATCGCTGGATCCTGTTTGACCGGCAATGGAACCAGGTTTCACGGCTGGGCGACGAGGACCTGCCATCGGCCCCGGCCAATCTGGACAAAATTCTGGAGGGCGCAGAAAAGGTGGCCGCCACCTTCGATTTCGCGCGCATCGATTTCTACGAGATCGCCGGAGAACCGAAGTTCGGCGAAGTCACCTTTTATCCCGGGTCCGGGCTTGATCCGTTTAACCCGCTCGAACTGGATTCCGAGATTGGCGCGCTGTGGCTGGCAGGGCTGGCCAGCCGCCCACCGCGCCCATATCCGGCCGGCCAGTGGCAGCCGAAAACCGCCTGACGCTGTCGGCAGCGCAATCGCTCCCGACCATATCAAGCCGGAAAGGCGATCAGCCCTTGCTCAGGAATTTCTTGATGTTGCGCGCGGCCTGGCGGATGCGCTGCTCATTCTCGACCAGCGCCAGCCGGACAAAGCCTTCGCCTTCATCGCCAAAGCCGGGACCCGGCGCCACCGCAACGCCGGCTTCGGCGATCAGCCGCTTGGAAAATTCCATCGATCCCAGGTGCCTGAACTGCTCCGGGATCGGCGCCCAGGCGAACATGCTGGCTTCCGGTGGCGGAATGTCCCAGCCGGCGCGGCCAAAGCTTTCGACCATGATGTCGCGGCGTTTCTTGTAGAGCGCGCGATTCTCCGCGATGATATCCTGCGGGCCGTTGAGCGCCGCCGTGGCCGCGACCTGGATAGGTGTGAATGCGCCGTAATCGAGATAGGATTTAACCCGGGTCAGCGCGCCGATCAGCTGCTGGTTGCCGACCGCGAAGCCCATGCGCCAGCCGGGCATGGAATAGGTCTTGGACATGCTGGTAAATTCGACGACGCAATCCTTCGCTCCCTCGATCTGCAGCATCGAAGGCGTCGGCGTGTCACCGAAATAGATCTCGGCATAGGCGAGATCGCTGATCACCCACAATTTATGCTCGCGCGCGAAATCGACGACCTTCTGGTAGAAATCGAGATCGGCGACATAGGCGGTCGGATTGCTCGGATAGCCCATCACCAGCACCGACGGTTTCGGTACGCTGTAGCTCATCGCATATTCCAGCCGGGTGAAGAAATCCGGTCCGGGTGCTGCGGGGATCGAGCGGATCGCGGCGCCGGCAATGATGAAGCCGAAGGTATGAATCGGGTAAGACGGATTGGGAGCGAGCACGACATCGCCGGGCGCGGTGATCGCCTGCGCCAGATTGGCCAGCCCCTCCTTGGAACCCAGCGTCACGATGACCTCGCTCTCCGGATCGAGATCGACGTCAAAGCGGCGCTTGTAATAGCCTGCCTGTGCCTTGCGCAGGCCCTTGATGCCCTTGGACGCCGAATAACGGTGCGCGGTCGGGTTGTTGGCCGTTTCGCAAAGCTTGTCGATCACATGCTGCGCCGGCATGCCATCGGGGTTGCCCATGCCGAGATCGATAATATCCTCGCCGCGGGCCCGCGCTTCCGCCTTCATCGCGTTCACTTCAGCGAAGACATAGGGCGGCAGGCGTTTGATGCGGTAGAATTCTTCGGACATTATCGGTCGTTTCTTGCACTAAGTTATCGGGAGCGGGTGCTTTGCGTAATTTTAGTGCGAATGTCGAGACCTTGCGTGCCCTTGCGACGCTATGGACGCGATTTAGGACAGCCTGTTCGCACCCCGCAAAACCGTCTGGGTGGCACTGCCGCGCAGAGCTAGTGATTTGGCCCGGATCGTATCGAGGAAATGCCAGGTGGAAGTGGCCTTTTCGGGGGTCAGCGCGACGGTCATATAGCCGCGATTGGAGGTATCGGTCCACTGCAGCTGGCTGTTGGTTTCGCGCAGGGCCCGGGCGGCGACGTCCGGACTGGCGCCCGACAGATAGGATTCGAGACCCGGCGAGGTCACGCTGTGCCCGCCAAATTCGACACCCGCCTGGCCATCCCCGGTCGCCAGATTGAACGCCCAGCCGTTGTGGCTGTCGCCCGACAGCACGATCAGGTCGGCATCGGCTGCCTGCGCCGCCTTCAGCGCCCGCTCGCGCGCCTTGGGATAGCCGTCCCAGCTGTCGAAATTGATCGGCAGGCCCATTTTCGCTGCCAGGGCGCCGATCGCCAGCCGCTGCTTGGCAAAGGCCGGCGCATCGGGCGCGACCCAGTTGGCCGCCTCCTGCGGCAGCTTCAGCTCGCCCATCACGCATTGCTGCGACCAGACCTGCCATTTGGTGCCGGTCGCCTTGGACTTGCGCATCGCCGAGGCCAGCCAGGCCTGCTGCTCGCCGCCGATCATCTCGCGGGCCGGGTCCTGCCAGGCCGTGTCGCGGAAGGTTGCGATCGCCTTCTGCATGTCTTCCTGCCCCTTGAGCGCCTCGCCCAGATCCAGCTGCTTGCTGCGCGCGCTGATCCGGCTTTCGGTCAGGAACAGGGTCGCGAGATCGCCGATCTGATATTCGCTCCAGCGCGGGCTGCCATATTCCCGGTCGCTGACCGGCATCCATTCCCGGTAGACCCGCTCGGCGATGCGCTTGCGCACCTCCCAGTCGCCTTCGCCGGCATCGTGATTTTCCGCGCCGTCCTTGTAGGCATCATTGGCAAATTCATGATCATCCCACATCGCGATCATCGGCAGCACCTGGTGCAGGCGCTGCAGGTCGGGATCCTTGCGATAGGCGGCATAGCGGAGGCGATAGTCGGCAAGCTGGACGATTTCGGAGAGCGGATCGACCATCCGTCCGGCCACGGCCTGTTCCCTGGAAGGATAGGTGCCGACGGGATATTCATATATATAGTCGCCGGTGTGCACCATCAGATCGAGGGCCTTGTTCTGCGCGGCGTGGGCATAAGCATTGAAATAGCCGAAGGGCAGATTGGAACAGCCGACCACGCCGATATTGAATTGTGCAGCTGGTCCCTCCGGCAGGGTGCGGGTGCGGCCGACCATCGATTTGGAACCATCAGGGGCAATGAAGCGATAGAAATACCAGCTATCCGGGTCGAGCCCCTGTGCCGTGATCTTGGCGATATGGTCGCGATCGGCAAGCACATCGACTTCGCCCGCGATCCTGGCCCCCGAAAATTCGGCGTTCGGGGAAATTTCGGCGGTCAGCTTGACGTCGCCAGTGCCGACATAGCGCGTCCACAGCAGCACCGATTCCTGGGACGGTTCACCGCTGGCCACGCCATGGGTAAATCCTTTTGCTCCAAGCAGCGCAGCCGAGGCCGGGACGCTGAGCGCGCCGAGGCCGAATGTTCCCAGCGCCATCAATTGGCGGCGATCGATGTTCATGGTCATGATTTTATCCCAAAATGCCTAGAGCGAGCAAAATAGCGAAGAATAAAGACAGGCTGATGACGGTGAACAGCAACAGAAAGGATGTCCGGACCAGGGCCTCGACGCGCGACATCCGATATGCGTGGCGCAACTGCCGGTACATGTGGAAGGGCGGGTAGAAGACCAGCAGCGACCCCCAGACCGCTCCGGGCACGCCGATCGCCGCCAGGATCGCGCAGCTGATGAACAGCAGCGACATGAAGCTGATCGAATAGGTGGTGAAGACCGCGTGATCGTAGAAGTGAAAGCCCCGCCGGCCGATCAGCGTCAGCCAGACGAAGGGCAAGGAGATCGGAATCAGCAGCCAGGCGAATTTATAGCCATTGGCCTTGAGCTTGTAGAGCAGCAGGCTGGGATTTTTATTCGCCTTCTTGATGCCGCCCATCAACTTGCGGCCGAAAGCCGATTTCTGCCATCCTTCCCAGAGCTGGAACTGGTCGCCACTGTTCACCACCATGCCGTCAGCACCGTTCTGGAACAGGTCCCCGGCATCCGTCGCACCGTCCCCGATCCCCACCTCCGGGTAGGGCAATTCGCTCAGGGTCATCGACGCCATCAAATTGCGAGCGCGCTTATAGTCCAGAATCTGCTCGCTCAGTTTTTCCGCATCAGCAGATCCGTCGGGCGCCGCGGCCAATTTAGTCTCGGCAGCGGCTATCTTGTCTTCCAATTCTTTCGACTCGGTCACTATTGCTTCCGGAAAACTGTCCGCGCCCTGCCCAGTGCCGCTACCTCCCGCTGCGGCGAAGGGGGTGCCGATATAGGAGAACACGGCAAACATCATGAATACCGAAAACAGGAACAGCGCCATCGGCGAAATGAACCGGGCGCGCTCGCCGTGGACATAGCGCCGGGTCAGTTCGCCCGGCTTCCAGGCCAGCATCGGCAAGGTCCGCCAGAATTTTCCCTCAAAATGCAGAACGCCGTGCAGGATGTCGTGCCAGAAGGCTCCTATCGAGCGGTGGACGTGGAGCGGCTGGCCGCAATTGCCGCAATAATGCCCGATGACCGGAGTGCCGCAGTTCAGGCATTGGCCGGCGACATCGTCTTCGGCCCGCACCAGTCGGCCCTCTCCGTCCAATGCTTTGGCGATCAGGCCACCCTCGACAGCGGTGCCCAATGCTTCGAGTTCCTCCGACATGAGGCGCAGTTTTGTCCTAATCGGCCAATAAGGCAAGCGGCATTTTGCGATCCGCCACAGTTATGTTATATGATATAACATAACTTGTTTTGGGGAGAGATGGAATGCGGACCTATCAAATGCACTGTCGCCAGAAAAAGGCGGTTATCGCAGCAGACACGCCGCTTGCGGAACTCAACATCACGCCGCTGATTGACGTGCTGCTCGTGCTGCTGGTCATGCTGATGCTTTCGATCCCGGCGGTCACGCACAAGGTGCCGGTGGACTTGCCCGGCGAAGCGACCGGAACCGGCGCGCCCGTGGTCAACAGACTCTTCCTCGACGTGGCGGGGACGGCGATCTGGAACGACATTCCGATGGACAGCGACCGGTTGCGGGTCCGGCTGGAACGGATGGCCAGGGATCCGGCCAAGCCGCAACTCCATTTCGAGAGCGATGCCCGGGCCCGATATGAACGGTTTGACCAGCTGGTCGCGATGATCAAGCGGGCGGGGGTTGAAGAGGTCGGCTTCGTCGGCAACCAGAAATTTGCCCAATGGGATGCGCGCGACTGAATCCTGACCGGGTGGCGACCGGAATCGGTCCATTGCGCATAACGATAGTATACATCAACGCTCCGTTGGGCCACATAACCACCCATGAAACTCAATCTGAAAAACAGGGTCGTGCTGGTCACCGCCGGCAGCAAGGGCATCGGACTGGCAACCGCGACGGGATTTCACGCATGCGGCGCCAAGGTGGCGATCTGCAGCCGATCCCGCGACAAGCTGGACAGCGCCGCGGCGCAAATGCCCGGCTGCCTGGCGCTGACCGGAGATGTGTCGAAATCCGCGGATATCGAGCGGGTCATGGACGAAGTGACGAAGCATTTCGGCGGCATCGACATATTGGTGAACAACGCCGGCGGCCCGCCACCCGGGCTTTTTGCCGATCTGGCGGACGAGGACTGGAACAAGGCGGTCGAGCTGACCCTGATGTCCGTGGTCCGCGCGACGCGGCTGGTACTGCCGCACATGCGCGAACAGAAATGGGGCCGGGTCATCAATATCTCGTCTTCCGGGGTAAAACAGCCGGTGCCGGGCCTGACCCTGTCCAACAGCATTCGGATGGCGGTGCTGGGCTGGGCAAAGACGCTGGCAAATCAGGTGGCGGCCGACAATGTGCTGGTCAATACCGTCTGCCCCGGCTTCACCCAGACCGACCGGGTGGCGCAGATCCTCGAGCAGCAGTCTGCCGCTTCCGGCAAGAGTATCGAAGAGATCGCCGCGGCGCTGGCGGCGCAAATTCCGATGCAGCGGATCGGCCAGCCGGAAGAGATCGCCAATCTGGCGGTTTTTCTGGGATCGGACGCTGCCAGCTATATCACCGGCACCGCGATCCATGTCGATGGCGGCTCGGTACAGGGCTACTACTGACGCCTGACGTTCGCCGGACAGCAGAACTGCGATATGCACATATGACAAGGCTTTCCCGCCGGTCAAAAGCCCGCTAATGGGCGCGCATGACCGCAGAAAAACCAAAACTCATCATCCGCATGGCGGAACTCGAAGACGCCCGCAAAATCTCCGCCCTGTCCCGCAAGGTCTACGGCAAGGGCGAGAATTACACGACCGAGGAGGTCCGCGGCCAGATCAACAATTTTGCCGAAGGCCAGCTGGTCGCCGAATATGAAGGCAAGATCGTCGGCCATTGCGCGACATTCCAGATTTCCGAACGAACCGCGCGCCGGGCGCACAGCTGGTCCGAAATCACCGGCGGCGGCTTTGCCGCGCGCCACGATCCCAACGGTCAGATCCTGTACGGCATGGAAGTCAGCGTCGACCCGGACTACCGGCGGCTGCGCATCGGGCTGCGTTTCTACAAGGTCCGCCGGGAATTGTGCCAGCATCTCGGCCTGAAGGGGATCATCTTTGGCGGGCGTATGCCGGGCTATGCGCGGCGCAGACGCAAATTTCCGGACCCGGCGGACTATCTGGCAGCGGTGGTCGACAAGCAGTTTCGCGATCCGGTGATCAATTTCCAGCTGAATCAGGGCTTCGTCCCGATCGGAGTGCTGAAGGACTATATGCCCAGCGACACGCCATCCGGCGGCCATGCGGTGCATATGTTCTGGGAGAACCCGCTCGCCGCCGACGCCAAGCTGGTCACGCAGACGCCGCACGACCGGCTGCCGCAATCGGTGCGCGTGGCGACCGTCCAGTTCCAGATGCGCAAGATCGCCTCGCAGACAGAATTCGAGGAGCAGGTCGAATATTTTGTCGACGTGGCGGCGGACTATGGTGCGGACTTCGTGACCTTTCCGGAACTGTTCACGCTGCAGCTGCTGTCGCTGGAAGGCGAGAAGCTGGAACCGGCCCAGGCGATCGAGAAGATCGCCGAATATACCGACCGGTTCAAGGAGTTCATGGAGAAGCTGGCGGTATCCTATCATATCAACATCATCGGCGGCTCGCATCCGACGCGGATGGAGAATGGCGACATTCGCAACATCTCCTATGTGTTCCTGCGCAGCGGCGCAATCTACACGCAGGACAAGCTGCACCCGACGCCGAGCGAAGTGCGCTGGTGGAACATCAAGGGCGGCTACGGCGCGGAAGCCATCCCGACCGACTGCGGCCCGATCGGGGTGATGATCTGCTACGACAGCGAATTCCCGGAAATGGCGCGGCATCTGGTCGACCAGGGCGCAATGATCCTGTTCGTGCCTTTCTGCACCGACGAGCGGCGCGGCTATCTGCGGGTGCGCTACTGCTGCCAGGCGCGGGCGGTGGAGAACCAGTGCTATGTCGTGATGTCGGGCGTGGTCGGCAATCTGCCGAATGTCGAGAATATGGACATTCACTATGCCGAAAGCGCCATTCTGACGCCGTCGGACTTCCCGTTCGCGCGCGACGGCGTCGCGGCGGACACGGCGCCCAATACCGAGACAATCGCGCTTGCCGACCTGTCGATGACCAGTCTGCTGACCAGCCGGCAATCGGGTGCAGTGCAGAATCTGAAGGACCGGCGCTTTGATCTCTATCGGGTGTTGTGGAAGGGCTAGCCCGGCCAGCCAATCCTGCGCGCAACCAATCCCCGCATGACACGTATTCCTCGAAGGACGGAATATAATCATATGCACGCCGATGACAGGATATCGCCGAGCATGAGGGGCACAGCAGATGAAGTCGACAAGGCGCCATGGGCGCGATATCCCGGCAGACGCGGCTGATCGAGAGCAATTTTTCTCGTGAAGGCGATGACCAGGCGTGCGCCGCTGCTTGCGGACCGGCGCACGCATATCGTCCTCGCGGTGATCACCTTCGTTCTGATCCTGGGGATATTGTTTCTGGGTGCCGTACCCGCGAGCATCTTGCGCGGCGTCATCGTGGAGCGATTGCAGGGAGCGTCGGATCGGGAGGTGGCCATCGGCTCCGTCACGCGCGACAGCTTCTTTTCCTATTCCCCGGTCATCACGGTTCATGATCTGCGCGTTGCCCAGCCCCGGTGGGCCGGCGACGGTGACTTCATCCGGCTGGAATCGATATCGGCGCGGCTGGCGGTACTGGATGTCCTCACCGGCAGCGCGCAGCCCGACCGGGTCCGGATCGACGGGCTGGAACTTGCGCTTATTCGCGACGAGCAGGGGCGCAGCAACTGGGGCGACGACGGAGCAGACAACGGGAGCAGCGACAAAAACCCCCCTGCCCTGACCGATCTCGACATTCGTCATTCGCATTTCAGATTCACCGACCGGAAACGGGGCCTTGATCTCGCCGGCCCGATCACCGTCGATTCCCAAAACGGCCTTCGCGCCGAAGGCAGCGGCACGTTTCTGCAGACCAAGGCCAGCCTGTCGTTCACCGGCGGTTCCATTGCGGGAATCGATCCCGATGCCGACTATCCCTTCCGGATGGTGCTCGAGTCCCCGGCGCTGACGCTGAGGGCCAAGGGCAGGATGCAGGGTGTGCTGAACACCGACCGTTTCACAGCCTCGCTGTCGGCACGCGCGCCAACCCTCAAGAATCTTGATCGAATTATCGAAGCCGGCCTGTTCGGGACCCAGCCGATCAATCTGCGCGCCAAGATCGCGCACGAGGACAAGGACTGGTTCGTGAAGGAACTGAACGGCTCGATCGGACGTTCCCGTCTGTCCGGTACGGCGGATATTCTCAAGCGGGATGGCCGCACCAAGATCGATGCAATCATGCACGCAACAACACTGGATTTTGACGATCTCGCTGACGACGCAGGTCTGGCACAGGCGGCGGCCCTGACACGGCGCATCGGCCCCCGCGTCATTCCCAATACGCGAATCAACCTGTCCAAGATGGGACCAACCGACGGGCAGCTGGACTTTACCATCGATCGCCTTCTTTCCCGCCGGGATACGGTGTTTCGTTCGCTGAAAGGCAGTCTGTCACTTGATCACCAGGTCATCAAGATCACCGATCTCGTCGTGCGCCTGAAAAGCGGGCGGATGACCGGCAGTGTCAGGGTGGATCACCGGAGCGGCGCGCCCAAATTCTCGACGGACCTGACGCTGCGGGGCGCCTCGATTTCCGACCTTATGGGCAACGGCGAAATCGTGACGGCAACCATGCGGGGCCGGGTGAGATTATCGGGTTCCGGCGACACCATCAGGGCGGCGCTGGAAAAGGCCGACGGCAAGGCCGCGATGGTCGCCTCCGGCGGCAGCGTCCGCGCGACGGCCGCGCACGTCCTGGGCCAGAATCTGAGCGGTGCCGTCGGCAAGATAATCGATGATCCGAAAGCCCGGGTCCCGCTTCGCTGCCTGGTTGCCAGTTTTGAAGCAAAAAATGGGGTTCTGACTCCTGCCCCCCTGGCCGTCGATACCGAAATATCCATTGGCCGCGGAGAAGGCCGGATCGCGCTGGACGGCGAAACCATCTCCCTCATCTTGCGCGGCGGGGCCAAGGGCAAAAGCGCCCTGCACATCGTGGATCCGATCAAGATCTCCGGAACGCTGACCGCTCCCGAGGTCTCGGTCGCCGGTCTGGGCAAGGCCGAGGATGCGGAAAAGCCGTCGCTGGGCGATGTCCTGAAAGTCGCAACCAAGTCCATCGGCAGCGCCCTGGGAATCGGTTCCAGCGACAAACAGGACGACGCGTTCAGGCGCCGGCCGAAATCCCTGAACTGCGATGCCGTTGTCGCCGCTGCGATGCGCTAGTCTGGGATCGATGGTCTTGCGCCGATATATCGGCCCTATCCCATGTTATCCTGCCGCCGGAGGTATGGCATCAATCAGCTACTGAGCCATTATTATTTTGACGGAAAGCAGGCTCTGTTCGATGCGGATTGCGCACAACGAAAAGGACAGTCTTGCTAGATCGCCCCTCACAACGCCCCTCTTGCATTGTACACCTACCTGGTAGTACCAAATATCTTGAGCTCAGTGGGAGGCATGGATCATGCGGCCAATGTTGACGGACGGGCATCAAGAAAAAATGGTTGACCGGATCGTCGCGAGCCGGTCCATCGTGGTGCTCTGCGCGCCGCCGGGCTTTGGCAAAACCGGGCTTGCGCGCGAGGCGGCACGGCGGATCTCGGTCAGTAGCGGCTTGGTCTCGGGCGAATTTGGTCAGATGGAGCATCGTGCCGATCCCCGTGCAGCGGCAAATGCCTTGCTGTCTGACGCAGAGCAGGTGACGATCATTGAAGATGTCCATCTGGCGGACAGAGACTTTCTTGGCCTGACACTGGAACGGATCAGCTTAGACCGCTCCGGCCGGCGGATCATAATCACCATCAGCCAACCCGATGACTTTCCCATGGCACGGCTTGCCACCCGATGTCCGATTGACATTCTTGACGCCAATGCCCTGCGCCAGCGACCGCAGGCAACTGCCAATATCCTGAAATCCATACCGCGCGCGAAAATCCGTGCCCGCGTCCGGGCGCTCGTCGGGGATTGGCCCATTGCCACAGAGCTTTTGAGCGCCTGGGCCGCCAGATCACAGGACGGCTGCGACAGCTGGAGCGATCTCGATATCGTGCGCGAGAGCCGGCTCGGGGAATTCATCGCTCAGGAAGTCCTGCCCCTGTTTTCGGTGGAGGAGCGTTCGGCGCTTGTCCATGCCAGTTTGCTGGACGCACCGGACATCGATTTTCTTGCGTCAATTGCCGGTCACCGCAATGACGGCCGGATTCTGGCAGACCTCGCATTCCGATTCAAAGGTCTGGTCGACCGTCGCGAGAGCCGGATCATTTTGCAGAACTCGCTGCGAGTCTGGTTGCGTGATGCGGTCGAGGCGTTTGACGAAGAGAAGCGGGTTGCGCTGCTGGTATCGATGGCAGACCAGTGCTCGGCAAAGGGCTGGCTGGCCGAGGCCGCCGGGCTGGCACGAATGGCGGGCGATACCCGCCGGATCCGTGATTATGCCCACGCCCACGGCGCCTTGAGAATTTGGATCATCCACGGCTTTTCCGTGCTGCGGGAATTGCTGGAAAATTCCAGCCCGCAGGACATTGCCGGTTCCATCGTGTTGCGGATGATCAAATGCATAGTCCATATGAAGGCTGGCCGGATCAACGCGGCGCAGGACCTGTTCGAGTCGCTGGCTCAAGAGGTCGGGCCCGGCCACCCCCTGACCAAGGATCTCGAAATCGTCCGGGTGACCCTGCTGGTCTATGGCTGCTCGCTGGAGCGGACCGGCGATCTCGAAATGATCCGGAACCTGATTACCGAGCAAGCGGATGATGCCGCGATGCGCACCTTTCTGGCGACATTGTCAGCGATCCTGAACTGCCAGCGCGCCCGCTTTGACGCAGCTGTCGCGAATCTGATCGATGCGCGCGCGCTGGCGAAGAAGGTTTCATCGCAATATAATCTGATGTTCCTGCTGATGCACGAAGCCTCGATCAATCTGGCCCAGGGCAAGCTGAAGAACGCCAGAACCTGCCTTTCCGAGGCGCGGACCAGATGGCAGCGGGATTTTCCCGGCGACGTCGGAGTCGAGACCGTCCTCGCCGCATTGAGCGCATCGATCGAATTCGAAGCGGGGCGTCTGACCAGTGCCCGCAATTCGCTCAAGAAATCCGCGCACCGGATGCCGGAAGCGGAAGCCTGGTTCGACATATATTTTGCCGCCTATGAAACAATGATCCGGGTCAACATCGCGGATCACGGGATCGGCGCAATGAGTGAGGCGGTCGAGGACGAGGCACGCAAATTGCGCGCGCAGGGCCTGCCGCGCGTCGCCGACCTGCTGATGGCGATCAGGCTGTGCGTGTGCGGCGAGGCCTGCCTTCAGGACGAGCAGACGATCATGTCCGAACTGTCATGGGATATCCCTCCGGTGGGGCCGACCAGCAGCTGGCAGGAGCAGGAAGTCTTCACGATCGCGCAGGCCTATGCCTATTATTTCGACGGAAAATTCGAAAAGGCCCGGGCGTTGCTCGAAGAGTCGATCGAATTGTCGGCGAAACACGGCCTTCAAAGATCCCGTTTGCGCTATCTGCTTGTGGCTTCTGTGATGGCGACCGCGACGGGTGAAGAGCGCCGCGCCAGCGCAATGCTGCGAAGCGCGGTTGCGATCGGCGCGGCGACGGGCATGCGCCAGATATTCCGGGAGGTCGGTGGCCGAAAGCTCACCCCGGCGCTGCAAGCGCTGCAGCAGGATCCGGACCTTGGCGATCTCGAACAGGGGTTTGTGGACAGGCTGCTCAATCGCCTGGGAGACCGGCAAAGTGTCGCCAGCGGCAAGCTATCGGCGCGCGAACTCGAAGTTCTGGGGCTGCTGAGCGGCGGAGGCTCTGACAAGCACCTCGCCCGTCATCTCAATATTTCGGAACATGGCGTCCGTTTTCATCTCAAGAACATATTCAAGAAGCTCGGAGTTCATGATCGTCTGTCGGCCGTCGCCGCAGCGCGCCAGCTGGATTTGGCCGCCTGAACCTACTGATTCCAGTAGGGTTGGATTGTTCGTGAAAATTTAAAACTGCTGGGTAGAAGTGGCAACCTCCCAACCAACGGCATTGAGCCAGTCTCACCAGGCTCTACACCCGTCTACTCATTGAGTGGAGGGTATTGATGCGAATTGGGGTCGACGTCGGAGGCACAAATACGGACGCCGTCCTGCTCGCGGGCAAGACAGTTCTGCGAGCGGTCAAGCGACCCACGAGCAGCGATGTCAGCTCGGGGATTTCCGACGCCATCGGCGCGCTGATCTCGGAATGCGAGGTCAATGCCGGCGATATCACCGCGGTGATGATCGGCACGACCCACTTTACCAATGCCTTCATCCAGCGCCGCGAACTGGTCCCGGTATATGCCGTGCGGATCGGCTTTCCCGCCGGGCGGGGCATCCCGCCATTCTCCTCCTGGCCCGGGGATTTAAAGACTCTGGTTTGCGGTGGCTCGGCGATGATACCCGGAGGTTTTGAATTTGACGGTCGCGAAATTTCTCAGCTCGATGAAGCGGCGATTGCCAATGTGGTGACCGAAGCCCGTGCCAGAAACATCAGCCAGATCGCGGTCTCGTGCATTTTCAGCCAGTTGAATCCGGAACATGAAACGCGCGCCGCCGCATTGATCAGCGCACTGGCGCCGGACATGGAAGTGTCGCTGTCATCCGAGCTTGGCCGGGTTGGTTTGCTCGAACGCGAAAACGCGGCGATCATGAATGCCAGCCTTAGGCCGCTCGCCGCCATCATCACCGCGGCCTTCGCCCGCGCCCTGCAGGAACAGGGAATTACGGCTCCCTTCTTCATCAGCCAGAACGACGGCACGCTGATGAGCGCGCACTATATGCAGCGCTATCCGGTGATGACATTCGCCGCCGGACCGACAAACAGCATTCGCGGCGCAGCCTGGCTCACCGGCGCCAATGATGCGATTGTTGTCGATATCGGCGGGACCACCTCAGACGTCGGGGTGCTGATGGGCGGTTTTCCCCGCCAGTCGACGGTCCATGTCGACGTTGGCGGCGTCCGGACGAATTTTCGCATGCCGGACATATTGTCGATCGGCCTGGGTGGCGGAAGCCGCGTTCACGAGAGCGATGACAAGGTGGCCGTCGGACCGGATTCGGTTGGGTACGGCTTGCTCACAGAAGGACTGATTTTTGGCGGTGATACGCTGACCGCAAGCGACATTGCCGTCGCCAGCGGACAGATATCCTTCGGTGAACCGGAACGCGTTGCCGGGCTCTCTCCGGTCCTCGTGTCGAAGGCAAGCGAGGCGATTGCCCGGCTGATTGCCGATGCCATCGACCGCATGAAAACGATGCCGGGCGACATCCCGATGATCCTGGTTGGCGGCGGATCGATCCTTGTCTCCGAAACGCCGCTGGGCGTGTCCGAAATGATGCATCCGGAACATGCGGGGGTCGCCAACGCCATCGGTGCCGCAATCGGACAGGTCAGCGGAGAAGTCGACCGGATCTACAACATCGCCGACAAGCAGGGGCGTGAAGCGGCGCTGGCAGATGCCGAGGCGCAGGCAAGGGCCCATGCGGTCAGCGCTGGCGCCGCGCCCGACAGCGTCGAAATCGTCAATATCGAATCTGTTCCCCTGCAATATCTGCCGGGAGGCGCCACACGCGTTGTCTGCCGTGCGGTCGGTGACCTGGCCATGGCGGAGTAACGAATATGGTATCTGCAATCACGCTCGACAATATCGAACATTTGGCTATCGGATCGTCCTTCCTGGGCACCGGCGGCGGCGGTGATCCCTATCTGGGGTCGCTATTGTGCCGCGAAGCCATTGCGAAATATGGCCCCGTCCCCGTCATTTCCGTCGATGAGCTCAGGGACGAGGACAATATTTTCATCGCTGCCGCCATGGGCGCTCCGACGGTCATGATCGAAAAGCTGTTCTCGATCGAAGACCAGCACCGGGCGGTGACGACGCTGGAGCGATTTCTGGACAGGCAGGCCAGCGCAATCATCTCGGCGGAAATCGGGGGCTGCAACTCGATGATGCCTGTAGCCTACGCGGCAATGCGCGGCCTTCCGATCGTCGACGGCGACGGGATGGGGCGTGCCTTTCCCGCTCTCCAGATGACCAGCTTCAATATCGAGGGGGTCGCCTGCGCACCGCTGACAATTGCCGACGAGCACGGCAACAGCGTACTCTATCAGACCACGACAGGCCTCAAGGCCGAGGAGCTTGCCCGCCCGGTGGCTGCCGCGATGGGTGCCAGCGTGTGCATGTCCTGCTACCCCATGACCGGAGCCGAAGCGCGGCGCGCCGCCATTCCGAAAACGCTCTCGGGCGCGATTGCGATCGGTGCGGCCATTTCGCGCAGCTCCGATCCGCATTCTCCCTTGGACCGACTTGTCGCGGCGCTGAGAGAGCACGAATATTACAAGGATGCGGCGGTCGTCTTTCAGGGAAAGATCACGAGCCTCGAACGCGACACATCCAAGGGATGGGTTTTCGGCAATTGCTCGATCTCCGCAATGACCGGTCCGGGAACGGCAGAACTGAAGTTCCAGAACGAAAATCTGCTGGTCACGGTCGACGGCCGATTGCGCTGCGTGGTCCCCGACCTTGTCACCATTGTCGATGTCGAAACGGCTCATGCCATTCCGACCGAACGTCTGGCCTATGGTCAGCGGGTTGCAGTGGTTGCCTGCAGCGCGCCGCCGCTTCTCACCACCGCTCGGGCGCTCGATGTGATCGGCCCGCAGTGCTTCGGACTGGACGAAGAATATATACCCCTCGCCGAACTGATAAAGGATCTGATCTGATGCGTATCCACCTCATCACACCGATTGTAACCGAAGGTGTCCGGACACTGGAAGATGTTGCCGCGCTGAACAGCGCCGATCTTTCGATCACGCAGTCCCTGATCGCCAATGGCCCCGTCTCCATCGAATGCGAATTTGACGAAGCCATGTCGGTTCCCGGCATTTTGGCGGAAGCCATTGCCGCCGAGCGTTCCGGCGCGGACGCGATCGTGATCGACTGCATGGGCGACCCCGGCCTCAAGGCCGCGCGGGAAGTGGTGTCGATCCCGGTCCTCGGGCCCTCGGAAACCTCGATGCACCTCGCGGCCATGCTGGGGCACAAATACAGCATCGTCACCGTGCTCGATTCCGTGGTCCCGATGCTGGAAAATCTGGCGAAGGTTTATGGAACGAGCGAAAAACTGGCGTCGGTACGGGTGATCAATATTCCGGTGCTGGAACTGGAATCGGCTCCCGAAAAACTGACGGGTGAATTGGCCAAAGCGTCTCTGGCGGCCGTCGAGGAGGATGGGGCGCACGCAATCGTTCTCGGCTGCACCGGCTTTCTCGGCTGTGCCGAGGCAATCGACGACGCACTGAGAGCCAAGGGACATAGTTTGCCCGTGATTGATCCGATTCCGGCGACCGTCTGCGTCGCCGCCGGAATCGTCCGGGCAGGCCTGACGCACAGCAAACGCACGTTCGCACAGCCGCGTTCAAAGGATCTCAAGGGCTATCCATCGATCAATATACAGGGGGAATGATATCATGATCAGCAATTACATCCGCACCACCAGCAGTCTCGCCATCGCGATCGGGGGCCTGGCTTGCGTCTCGCCGGCATTTGCCCAGGATACGACCGCCAGCCAGCCGGAGACAAGCAGCGCCGACAACACTCTGGGAGAAATCGTCGTAACTGCCCAGCGCCGCGAACAGCGCGCCGATGACGTGGGCGTGACGATCAATGTTCTGACCGGAAGCGACCTGAAAGCTGCCGGCACGCAATCGATCGTGGACCTGGCGGCGATCACGCCAAATGTGCAGATCAAGAATGTGGTCGCCAATAGCGTCGTCAATGTCAGCATCCGCGGCATTGGCCTGAACGACTATGCGGCCAACAACAATCCGGCGGCCGGCATGTATGTCGACAATGTCTATCTTGTGTCGCCCGTAATGTTGTCATTCGGACTGTTTGACATCGACCGCGTCGAGATTCTGAAAGGGCCGCAGGGCGACCTCTACGGCAGAAACACCACCGCCGGCGCGGTCAATATCATCAGCCGCAAGCCCTCCGCGACCACCGATATCCAGCTGGAAGCGGGATATGGGAGCTACGACAGCTGGCATCTGGAAGGAGCCGTCGGTGGGGCGCTCACGTCGACTCTCACCGCCCGCTTGGCGCTCCAGACGGTACAGCAGGGGTCCGGCCCGCAGACCAATTATGTAACGGGCAACCGCATCGGCAAGGTCGATCGCACCAATGGCAGGCTGCAGCTGCAGTGGGAGCCGAGCGACAGTTTCAATCTGCTCCTGAACGGCCACAAGGGCTATGACCGGTCCGACGTCAGTCTGTACAAGGCCGACAATATCCTTACCACCGAGGAGGATCCCTTTGCCGGCCAGCCGCGCGTATCGGGAGCCGGCATTGACCCGCATATGGAACTGGAATCCAGCGGCGTTTCGCTGACGGCCAACTGGTCGATCAGTCCGCAAGTGACGCTGACGTCGATCAGCGCCTATGAACATTTCACCCGATTGCATGTTGAGGACACGGACGGGACCTCGCTGAGCTTTCTGGACAGCACCTATCAAAACAGCATCGACCAATATTCCGAGGAATTGCGTCTCGCCTATCATGGAGATGGCCTGGAGCTGATCGGCGGCGCCTTTTATTCGCACGACAAGGTGGAAACGCGTGACCAGTTTTTCGCCAGCGACCTGCTGCCGCTCCTGGGTCTTGCCGGACTGGATACGATCGGCAACAGCTACCGCCAGCGCACCGATGCCTATGCGGCCTTCATGCACGCGGAATGGACCTTTGCTCCCAATCTGACACTGGTCGGCGGGCTGCGTTATACGAAGGAAGACAAGATATTTGATCAGGCGACGACGTTTCTGTGCGCAGGCGGAGCCTGTTCGAACCTTTTTGCGCCGGTGAGCAATGATTATTCCACCTCGAACGTCTCTGGCAAGATCGGTCTCAACTACCAGGCGGGCGATCGCACGCTGATATATGGAAGCATCAGCCGGGGCTTCAAGTCCGGCGGATTCCAGGGTCAATTGACATTCGATCCGACTGTGCTGCAGCCCTTTGGCGACGAGAAGCTTACCGCCTATGAGCTGGGCGTAAAGACGCGCCTGTTCTCCAATTTCCAGCTGAACGCTGCCATTTTCGACTATGAATATAGCGATGCCCAGATTTACGGCCCGCTGTTCGATTCTCCGGTCGGCGTATTGTTCGGCATTGCCAATGTCGGCGATGTCCGGGTGCAGGGTTTCGAAGCCGATGCCCGCTGGCGCCCCGCCAATGGACTCGATGTCCGATTTGGTATCGGCATGATCGATACCGAAGTTACCAGGTCGGTGGTTGCTGGCGTTGCCCAGGGAAGCGTTCTGCCAAATTCGCCAAGCCTTACGCTCAATGGCCGGATGAAATATGAGTGGTCGGTTTCCGATCAGGCTTCAGCGGACATCACCCTTTCCGGAAACTATCAGAGCCGTGTCCGTTTCGACGTGGTACGGAGCCCGCCGGAAGCGGTTGAAGGGGGATATTTCCTCGGCAATGCTGAATTCGGAATATCGTTCGGGGACCACTGGCGCGCGGCGGTCTGGGTCAAGAATATTTTCGACCGTCTCTACCGCACGCAGGCGCTCAATACGAGCGTCGGCTGGACAAGTCAGTTCGGGCCGCCGCGGACTGCCGGGTTCAATCTCTCCTACCGATTCTAGAGCATGTGTGCCGTGGTATTCCGGATTTGCCGGATTACCACGGCACCACCTTTCTGGCGTTGCGCAGCCTCTATCTCGAAACATTACCAAATTTTAATCCGGCGACCAGCATCCGGCAAACCCCTCGATCCTATCAGAGTTGATGTTTCTTCAAAGAGGGTGATGAACCATGTCGCTATCCAGAAAATTGACTGTCGCATTCGCAATTCCAATGGCGCTTCTTTCGGTGGCCAGTTCCGCAAGTGCAGCCGCCAAATCTCCGAAAGATCAGCTTCAGGAAACCTTGTCGGGCTATACGGCAGGAGAACCGGTAAATTGCATCCCGCAATATGCCATCCAGTCCGTCCGCATATTCGACAAGACGGCGCTGCTCTATGAAATGAACGGCGACAAATATTATCTCAACATTCCAGACACCGGCGCAAACGACCTGGACGACCGTGATGTCCTCGTCACCGAGAACTGGACCTCCCAGCTGTGCAATGTGGACATCGTCAAACTATGGGATCCGGGCAGCAGGATGGTGACCGGCTTTGTCGGCCTGGGAAAATTCATCCCCTATACGAGGACCAGGGAATATAAGTGATCCGGGGAAGCGGATTGCAGGACTCTCGCCGAACCGCGCGGCGAGCGGTCGGCAGACCTAGCCAACGAAGGTCAGATCAACCCGCAGCCCGGGTTCGTTGTCTTTCAATTCCACCTTGCCGCCATGCAATCTTGCCACGGCTTCGACGAGCGACAGGCCGAGTCCGGAGCCAATATGGGTGCGCGCGCTGTCGAGCCGTCCGAACCGCTTTTGCGCCTCTGCCCTGCGTCCGGCGGGAATGCCGACACCATTGTCGGCGACGGAGATTATTATCCGGTCGCCCTGCCGGGTGCCGGTCAGGCGAATCAGGTCTGCTCCATCGGCATATTTCAGGGCATTTTCGATCAGGTTGCCGAGCGCCTGGCTGACCAGTTCGCGATGCAGCGACATCGCCAGGCCAGCGGGAGCCACCCATTGCAAATCCACCTCATGATCTTCCGCCAGCGGCCCATAGACTTCGACCAGATCCGACAAGAGTTCGCTGATGTCAGTCTCGACAAACCGGTCCCTGCCGATCCCCGCTTCGGCGCGGCTGATCTGCAAGGCCGTGGTCAGCATCGCCAACAGGGTTTCGGCTTCCGTGGACACTTTCTGCAGCGCGGCCAGCGCCGTTTCGTCCCTGGTTTCGACGATGGCGTGCTCGATGACCGACTTCAGGCGCGTGATCGGGGAACGCAAATCGTGAGCAAGCCCATCGGTCATCACCCGAAGTTCCGAAACAAGTGCTTCCAGCTGGTCGAGCATGGCGTTGATGCCGTCGCTCAGCCGGTCAAAAGGCCCGTCGGTGCCGTCGAGATATATGCGCTGGGAAAGGTCGCCGCCGCGCACCGCATCGGTGACTTTGGTGATCAGTTCGATCCTTCTGCTGATCAGCCGGCCGAGCAGAAAGGCGATCAGCAGGGCGATGGGAAGCGCCAGCACGAAGGCCGTCGTGATTGCTGTCCGGTTGATCTCGGAAAGGCGCTGCTCGCTGGTGAGGACATGGCCCGTCAGCAGGCGCGAACCATCCGGAAGCAAGGTTGCCGTGAAGCCGACGGGTTCTGCTGTGTCCGAACCCTTGCGATACAGCTGTTGGATCATCCAGTTGCTGTTGCCAGTGAGCTGGGTCGGCCAGCGGTCGATATTTCCCACGACATTCTGGCCATTTGGCAGGGTCAGCAAAATCACCATGTCGCGGTTGCGGCCCAGCTCCAGCCGCTTTTCAATCTCATAGGCAAGTCCGGACAGGCCGCCGCTGCGATATTGCACCAGAAGATTGTCGTGCAATTCCCCGACAAAAGCCTTTTGCTCGCCGATCAGCGCGCCTTCGCTGGCCTTGTGAACGTAAAACAGGATTCCGCCCGTTGCCAGCAGCTGGGCAAGGAAGATCATCAGCACCAGCCGGGTTGTGGTGTAGCCAATCATGCCGGAAAACCGCAAAATAGCCTATCCTCCGCCCAGCCGGTAGCCGGCACCGCGGATGGTGTGGAGCAGCGGGCTGTCAAATCCGTCATCCAGCTTGCGGCGCAGGCGGCTGATATGGACATCAATCACATTGGTGCCGGGGTCGAAATGATAGTCCCACACGCCTTCCAGCAGCATGGTCCGCGTCACCACCTGTTCCGCGTGGCGCATGAGATATTCCAGCAGGCGGAATTCCCTCGGTTGCAGCTCGATCACCTTACCCGCGCGGGTAACCTTGCGGGACAGGAGGTCCAGTTCCAGATCCTCGCAGGACAAGGATGTTTCGACGCCGCTATTGCTGCCCTTGCGGATCAGCAGATTGACCCGGGCCAGCAACTCGGCAAAGGCAAAGGGCTTCGTCAAATAGTCATCGGAGCCCGCCAGCAGGCCCTCGACGCGATCTTCCGGCGCGCCCAGAGCGGACAAAATGATAACCGGCGTATCGATCTTTGCCGCCCGCAAGGCACTGAGCACCGACATCCCGTCCATCAGCGGCAGCATCCGGTCCAATATGATCGCGTCATAGCTGCCATCACTCGCATGGAACAATCCATCGCGGCCGTTGTCCGCCTTGTCGACCAGAAAACCGGCCTCATCCATCGCCTTGGCGATATAGCTGGCGGTGGCCTTGTCGTCCTCGACCAATAAGATCTTGTGGCCCATTTTCCAGGCTCCATCTTGCGCAACAGGAGCGGCATAAACCCTCGCGATTCGATGAGTCACGTTAAACTTTGGTCATGTTGCCCTGTCCATTCTCTCAATATGAATTTTATTTAATCTCTCCGCAACCGCCCGGACCGCGGTCCTGATCCATAATTATTGTCCCAGCGCGTCAAATTTGATGCGCAGCAAAATCAAATTCAGGAAAATAATAATGATGGAAAAATCTCTTCTCCAAACCGTAGCTCTGGCGACTCTGGTTGCGACAGTTTCCGCCTGCTCTGCCGATGGCGGAAACAAGGACAAGGGTTCGGACGCTGATCTCACGGTGGCGACCACTGTGGATCCTGTCGTTCAGGCAACCGGGAATGCCAAAAATACGGCTACCGTCAAAACCGTGGAAGATGCCTATACCGCAATGCGCGAAATCCGGGCGGCGCGGCTGGCCATTTTTGATGGCTCGGGCCCGGCTGCGATTTCCTTCGTCAATGATGCCTCGAAGAAACTCGAAGCCGCCAAGATCACGAACGAAAAAATGAAACCGAAAGCCGATGAAGCCAAGATCGAAGCTGGTCTGATACCGTTCGACATGTCGATGTCGATTGCGGAGGACTATACGGCGACACCGCAAAGGGCCCTAAAAGTGAAGGAGGCGAACGCGCATCTCGCCAAGGGAGATCGCAAGACGGCGATCGAAAAGCTGCGCCTGGCCGACATCAACGTGCTGACGACCGTTGCCCTGTTGCCGGTCGGTCCGACGATGGACCATCTGACCGACGCCGCCAATCTGCTCGAGCAGGACAAATATTATGATGCCAATCTTGCCCTCAAGGCGATCGAGGACAGCGTGATTGTCCAGGCTTACGATGCGAATGGTGCGCCGACAAAGACACCGACCAAATCAGCGGCCGCGCCCGCCAAAAAAACGGCCACCCAATAGCACCGAGGCCGGGCGACACCGGCCGATTTTTCATGTATAGGGGTAAAGGATCGCCCGCCCATTTGCATCGAGAGGAGGTCTGTGATGAATGTTCCGAGATCCAGCAGGAAAAATTACACGATACGCGAAGTCGTGGCGCGCTTTGACGATCCCGATCTGTTCGAAGATGCGGTTGAAGCCTTGGAAGAAGCGGGCGTGGATCGCGCGGATATTTCGATGCTTGGCAGCAGAAAAACCGTGGAGGAAAAGCTCGGCCACAGGTTTCTTCGGACCGCCGAGCTGGAAGACGATTCCGCCATTCCCCAAACCATTTTTGCCAGTCGTCATGAAGTTGCCGAGGGCAAGGCTGCGGCCATGGGTTTGCCCGCCTATATCGGCGGAGCGGGTGCCGGGATGGCGGTTGTGGCATCCGGCGGAACCCTGGCTATCGCTGCAATGGTCGCGGCTGCGGGAGCGGCCATCGGAGCAGGATTTGGCGCGCTGATCGCCGATGCAATCGGCCACCGCCACGCCGCCCTGATTGAGGAACAGCTGTCCGCAGGCGGGTTGCTGCTCTGGGTCAAGGTCAAGGATGATGATCAGGAACAAAAAGTCATCTCGGTCCTGATGGATGCGGGCGGCAAGGATGTCCACGCCCATGATATCACCCGCAGCTGGAGCGAAGAGGATGTTCCGCTGCATGATTTCAACCCGGACCCCTGGCTCGAAAGGCACGGGTAGCCGATGCCGACCGCTGCAGCAGCGCCCGGGGGCTATCCATGAGATGCTCCTTTACGAACCATAGCGCGAACGAACGGACGTTTCTGGCATGGGTGCGGACGGCACTGGCCATCGTAGGATTTGGCATATTGGTGGCGAAGCTCGACGATCAGGGGAATCTGTCGGGCGGGATCGGCTGGACCGGAATGGCGCTGCTTTTCCTTGGCCTTGTCGTTATCCTGTCGGCCGCTGTCCGTTTCTTCCTGACCCGCAAGCATCTGAACCAGGGCGAACTGGAGGCAGCTGCGCCGGTGGTCCTTGACGTTCTGCTGATCATCGCCCTCGTCGCCCTGTTCGCGACGCTTATCGGTTTTGCAGCCCATGTCATGGTGAAAGGCTAGTTCGGGTTCGCGCACAAGAATAGGCCACCGAGATCCAACGCACGGAAACGTACCAGAATCACCGCTCCCAGCAGGAGCGGGCGAATGGCGGCTCTGGTCCAGGGGGCGGGACCAGAGCCGCATCCGTTGTTTGGCGCGCATTTGCATTTACGTCCGCAATAGCGGCCGGCGCATCCGCCGCGGCCTAGCCCTTGCCCAGTTCCACCGTCAGAAAGGACGTACTGCCGCGCCGGTTGACCAGCAACAGGGCCGTGTTCTGGCGGATCTGGGTCAGCGCGTCTGCCAGCTCCGCTCCATTGCTGACATTTTGGTCGCCGACCCGTTCGATGATGTCACCGGCCTGGATACCCGCATGATCGGCGGGGCCGTCCTCGTCCACCGCGACGACAACGACACCATTGATATCCGAGGGCGCACCGATCCGCTCACGCATGCTGCTGAGCGGAGCAACGGACAGGCCCAACTTGGGGGCCAGATGACCTGTGCCGGAACCGGATTTCGCCGGTGTCTCGGCCCTGGCGGAGTCCAGTTTTCCGAGCTTCACCTTGACGTCCACCTTCTTGCCTTGCCGCATGATGCCGACATCCGCGATCTCTCCGACCTTTGCGGATGACGCCGCAAGACTGAGGTCGCGCCCTTCGTGAATCGGCGTCTCGTCAAAGCGGGTGACGATATCGCCAACCTTGAGCTTGCCCGCCGATGGACCATCGCCGCTGACGGTGGTCACGATCGCACCTTCTGCCTTTTCGAGCCCGGCCGCCGCCGCGATCGATGGTGTCACATCCTGGATGCTGACGCCTAGATAGGCGCGGGTGACTTTCCCTTCGGTGCGCAATTGCCGGACCACCTGGCTGACCGTATTGGATGGAACGGCAAAGCCGATGCCGACTGATCCGCCGTTGGGGGAATAGATAGCGCTGTTTACACCGACCACATGGCCCGCATAGTCCAGCAAGGGGCCGCCGGAATTTCCCTGATTGATCGGCGCATCGGTCTGGATATAATCGACATAGCTACTGGTGCCGAGCGAGCGGCCGCGGGCGGACACGATGCCGGTCGTCACGGTTTGGCCCACGCCGTAGGGATTGCCGATGGCGATAACCGAATCGCCGATCCGCAATTTGTCGGAATCGGCAAGAGTCAGCGGCGCGACATTCGGCTTCTTGTCAACATGGAGCAACGCCAGATCGGTTTGCGGATCGCTGCCGACGAGCTTTGCCTCGGCTATGGTCTTGTCGGAAAATTCGACCATGAAACGCTTGCCGTCTTCAACAACATGATTGTTGGTCAATATGTCGCCATTGTCATTGATCAGGAAACCGGAGCCGAGCGCCATGGCGCCTTCGCGGGGCACCCGTTCCAGACCGCCGCGGCCCATGAACTGGCGGAACAGCTCGCTGAAGGGGTCCGCATCACCGAGACCGCTTCCGAACGAAACCGGTCTGGCCTCTTGCTCGACCGTGATCGACACCACGGCCGGCTGGGCCGCCGCCACGACATCGGCAATGCCGTTGGGATCTCTTTGGTAGGCGGCAGGGTTTGCGTTGATGACCGGGGACGGCACGCTCGCCCGGCTCAACTGCGCTGCATCCGGCAAATAGGGAGAAAGTCCCCAGGTTGCAGCCGCGGCAATGGCAGCTGCTCCGCCGAGACCGAGAAGATATGTGCGACGCTTGTGATTCATGTGATAATCCTTTGCTTCAAACTCTCAGCAAGGGCGGTCGATCCCGCCGAGCGGGTCGCCTTGCCCCCGCAGGAACCGGCCTCGAACTGGAGCAGAGACCAGATCAATGACGGGTTTCTGGCATGGTCTGGCTGTCATCAAGGTGACCGGAATTTAAATTTTTTTTAATCTGCGAATATCCCGCCAACGGTCGGCCCCGCCGGAATACGCCGGGCAGATGGAAGCGGCAGCCTTCCCGGAGTATTCCGATGGAGTGAAGCCGGAACCGCAATGGTCCGCCGTTCGGCGCGCCTGCATTTTGCCGATCCGTCAGCGAGGCAGCAGGTCGGCCCGACGTCCAGCGGGTTAAATTTTTTTGTCTGGTGATCAGATTTTGCGTTTTCCGCCAATCAGCGATTGCAGATCTTTGAGGCTGGTCAGCCAGGCCAGGCCTTTGGGTGCAGCAATATAGCGGCCCTCCCACTGAGGCTTGAATTTTTCCTTATATTTTCGCAGTCCCCTGAATCCGTATAGCGCCTCGCCATGGCGAAAGATGAAGGCGCCCGCCTTCGCCCACGCCGGCGACAGTCGGTTGGCCTCGATTCCCGAGAGCGGAGCGATACCCATGGTGAACCAGACAAATCCCTGCGCCTGCCCCCACAGCATCAGTTCGGTGAACAGAAAGTCCATGGTCCCGGGCGGCATGTTGTCGCGGTGGCGCATGAGATCGATCGACAGTTCATTCCTGTTGGCGGTTGCCCAGATATTGGCAAAGGCAGTGATCTTGCCCGCACGCCGGACGATCGCCATATCGAAATGCTTCAGATAGTCCGGCTCAAACCGTCCCAGGCTGAACATTTTTTCCTTCTGATTTTTTTGCCGGAGCCAAGCATCGGATATCGCGGCCAGTTCGTCCAGAATCTCATCGAGTTGAGCGGCGGGGAGGATCTCGAAACTGGATCCGTCGCGGATGGCTCTTCGGTGCGCCTGGCGCAGGCCGCTCATCCGCGGCCCTTCTAGCGTGAACTCGGCGAGTTTCACTCTTGCTTCCTCGCCATATTTGATGATCTGGAAGCCCAGATCAATCGCCAGTGGCAGTGCATCCACGCTGAGTTGGTAGAACAGCAGCCGTCCGCCCGCAGCATCGGCCATGGTACGGATCGACCAGAAGAGTTCCTGCCAATCGTCGCGCAGGCCCACCGGATCCGCCATTACGATCCAGCTCTTCCCGCTTACCTGATACATCAGAAAGGCCTGGCCGCTTTCTGACAGGAGGAAGCGCTTGTCGCCAGTCAGGGCAAGCAGTGCGTCCGTCCGGTCGGCTCTGGCAAGGCATTCATCCAGAAGGACTGGATCGAGAAGCGGCGAGACCTTCGGCTGGGCCGTCGGCGAAAGCAGCCGCCAGATCGCGGCCGCCATTACCAGCATAGCCATGGCAACGCTTGCGCGGAGAAAACGGGAGGCATCCGCATGCAGGGCAAATTCCCACCAGAGGCTGTCCTGATAGGCGACATTCTTGTAGGCGAAAAAGCCGAGCCAGGTGACCCCGATCAGAACCAGTCCGACGGCCGCAATCCATCCAGTTGACAACGCCCGCCCTGTCAGGCCGCTACGCCGGTAGAAGGCCGCGCGGGTCCATTGCAGCAGGCCAGCAATGACGAGACAGATGATCGCTTCCTCATAATCAAGGCCTTTGGCGAGCGAAAAAATGGCACCCGCGATCAGCAGGGCGCGGGTTGCGACAAAGGCACCGTCAAGCCTTCGATAGAGGCCGTGTGCCAGCAAAAGCAGTGCTGTCCCGACAAGGCTTGCCGCAATATGGGAGGCCTCGATAAAGGGGAGCGGCAGGAAATTTTCAAGACCGGCAATGCGAGCGGGAAGCGCCGGAAGGGAACCGGATATCAGCAGGATCACTCCGCCACCGAACACGGTGGCGCCGAGGACCAGCGGGGCAAGGCTGTTGGCAACGCCCTGAACGCCGGAATAGCTGCGCCTCATCGGTTCGCGCAACCGGTTGCCTTCCCTGATCGCAAGCCAGACGGAAGCAATCCCGAGCGGAATGAGATAGTAGATCAGGCGATAGGCGATCAGGGCGGCAAATATCGCTGCCTTGTCGCCGGGTATGGTCGCCACGACAATGGTTTCAAAAACGCCGACTCCGCCCGGAACACCGCTGACAATCGCGACAATGATTGCCAGTGCATAGATCAGGAAGAATGCCGGAAAGGCCGCTGCCGTCGTATCTGGCAGCAGCACGAACAAGGTTGCGCTGGCACCGGCCAGATCAAGGGCAGCGAAAAACACCTGGGCGACCGCCTGTTTCAGGCTCGGCAGCGGCAGGTCCCATTTCCAGATCCTGATGTGCGTCTTGCCGCCTGCAATCGGGATGAAAACGGACAGGAAGAGTGCCAGGATAGCGGCACCGATGGCCAGGCTGACCGGCCTTGCAATGCTGATGCCGCCGATGGCCAGTGGCCCGGCATGCGAAAACAGCGCTATCGCCGCCACGAACAGCACGCCGCCCCAGAAGGCACCGCCGGCAATCGCGACGATGCGGGCCACATCCGGACCATCCAGACCTGCGGCCGAATAGACACGGTATCGCGCAGCACCCCCCGTCAGCGCCGAAAAGCCGAGATTGTGGCTCAGCGCATAGCTGGTGAACGAGGCGGTCGCTGCCGTTTTCCATGGCAACGGCCGGCCAATGATGCGCAAGGCCAGGACATCATATATGGTGAGCGCGAAATAGCTGAGGACGGCAAAGCCAGAAGCAAGCGCCATCCGCCCGAGCGATAGGGAGGAGAGAGCGAAGCGGACATCCTGCAGCTTCACTTCCCTGGTCAGTTGATGTAGCGCGACCAGCGCAATCCCCATGATCGCCAGCACGACGACAAGCCCGATCACCCTGCCATAACGCGAGAAAAACGCCGCCCCTCCGGCCGCTTTCGGCTCCAATGCTGATTCCGTCATCCGCTCGGGCCTATCTGTCTGATTTTCCGCGTGATGGTCCGGTAGACCAATCCGGCATCATGCTTCAGAAAATGTCCGCCGGGGAGAGCAACCACATCGACATTGGCGATCTGCAGTTCGGGACAGAGCGAATGGCGTTCCTTGATGCCGTGGATACACAGGAGCGGTGCCCAGTCGAGCTTTTGCGCCGTCGGCAGCGCACTGAGGTCCGGCGGGGTCAGATTGAACAGCTCGTTGGGGGAGGCCTGCAAATAGACCGAGTCCGTCGGAACGGTCAGCGCGATCATTGCAATATCTTTCCTTTCGGCGGGGCTGAAATCGGCCAGCCCCAGTTGCAGCGCATCGGCGCCAAAGGACTGGCCCACCAAAACCAGCGGTTTCTGACCAAATTGTGTCCGCGCCCGCTCGATCAGGCTGCGGACCATTGCCGTGACCTCGGTCGGGGCCCTTTCCCGTCTGAAAAAGCTGAGCGAGTTGAATCCGACCACCGGCACGCCATCTTCGGTGAAACGCCGGATAATCTCGGGTCCCATGCCCGCATTCAGGCCCATGTCGCCCGACAGGAAAATCACCGCATATCCCGAATTGTCTTTGCCTGCGGGCCTGACGATGGTGACGGGGTCAGCGGAAAAATAGCCGAGATAGGCGAGCCAGATCAAGAATGCGGCAACCGCAAGCAAGGCAATCGCTCCCGCACGGACCAGCAGCGGTTTCACCCCGGTCACAGTTGAATGCCGTTCAAAAACGTCTGTGCGATCAGGCTGGCATTGCCATTGAAATGATGGTCGCCGGGGAGAAGGACCTGGTCCGCTATTCCGGTCGGGATATCCGGGCAGGCATTGTTCCTTTCCGTCGTGCCCCGGATGCATTGCACGTTGACGTCCGTCAGGCGGGCAATCGCCGGCACCGTCGGCATGGCATCATCACCACTGATATCGAGCCAGCTGCCGAGATGGAACTGGAAATCCGCCTTGCCGCCGAGGCCCAGCAGGCTCAGCCGGACCACCTGACGCTGGCTGTCCGGCGGCAGCGCCGCATAGATGAACGGCAGCACATCCGCGCCAAAGGAATAGCCGATGATGATCACCCTTGAGCGCTGCCATCGCCGACCATAGGCTTGAATGATCTTGTGCAGATCCTGTGCCGCAGATTCCGGGGTTTTTGCGGTCCAGAAATATTCCAGGCTGCTGATCCCGATCGTGGGCACGCCCTTTTTTGCGAGATCGGTGGTGATTTGCTGGTTGAGGCCTGTCCATCCGCCATCTCCGGAATAGAAGATCGCCATCGTGTCCGTGACCGGTGCACCGGCGCCCGTGATCTCGGTGATCGGCAGGCCTGCAAGTGCGCCCGGAGATGCGTCCGCGACCGTCTGGAGCATGGGTTCAAATATTCCCGACAGGATCCGGGCCGGGACCGGCTGCTCGGCAGCGGTAACGCCCTTCACCAGCCTTGCATTGTGCACCGCGCCGACAAAGCGGACAAGCGAAAGGCCGTTCTTGCTCGTCGCGGGAGGATCCGGAGCCACGACGATCCATGGAGCCGGAACCGAGTGGACCGGCAACAGATTCCAGTTCGGTGCACGCGATGGCTTGCCAGTTCTGACGATGCAGAGCGGCCAATCTGACCGAAACTGAGGGGAGAATCCGAACGAGACCGTGGCCCGATAGAGCCCAACTGCACTTTGCTGATTGGCTATATAGGCCAGCGCTCCCCCTTCGCCGATCCCGGCGATTACCGGCTGGAGGTAGGTTTTCACGCCCATTCGGTGCTGGACGTCCTTTGACAGGTTGTCGAGGCTGTTGACGAAGGAAATGCAATCAGCTTGCCGGGGCTTCAGTTTGTGCCGTGTTTCGGCAAGGGATATCCCGACAACGGCAAGACCGATCCTTGTCAGCGATGCGGAGATTTGTGCGTCGCGATCATCCGGCCCGCCGCTGTCCGAAATCAGAAGCACCACTCCCTGCGGCTCTCGGGGAGGCGACCGCACATGCACGGTCCCGAAGGAGCCGAACGGATAGGAAAAATTACCCGCCCCATCCCCCGAGCGGGGCCGAAATGCATCGGCGAGAGCCCATCCAAAGGACACAAATGCCAGAATGAGGATCATCAGAAACGCCGTCCTGCGCGAGATGCCCTTCACCATGGCAGATCGGTCAATTTTGATCGATCGCCGGCGTGATAGTGGATCGGCGGAACGGTCGAACCGGGAACTGGCCGCAATGCCACCGGCAAGCCTGGATGGATCTCCCGCCCAACTGCCGCCGGAATCAGGAGACAAGGGCTATTCATCATTTCTGGTCCTGCGGGCTGATGGCACGAGGATGGTGCAGACACGAGAGCGGCAGCCAGCAGAAAGTCGATAATCCATTGCCCGCATCCCACGTCGCCAAAGATATCCAATGCACGAACGCCTATTAAATGGGGATGTCTTGCAGGTTACGGTTTTGTAATGCCATCAGGAGGATTACGGAATAACGGCGGGTCCCCGTCTGCCGCGCTGCTAAAAAACGGCGCGCGGTTCAGGCGCATGCACGGTGCTGAATTGAAGCATCTGCATCCTGACCTCAGTTTCTGGCCGCAGAGATAAGCCGTGAGAACACAGCATATGCGGGGCGTTCAGAGCGTTTCTGGCACCGGAACCGCACGGGATGCGGGTACCCCTGGGCTTTGCGGGACAATATCCAGCGCTGCTGGCTACATCTAAGTATTTAATTTGAAAGGATAAAAATTGTGTTGCGCGATGCAGTCTGTCGCGAACCGCGGCCTTTCTCTGATGGGACGGATGAAGACTTCAATAGTCCATCTGGGCGGCACTGGGGTGCCTTATAACGGTCAGCGGGTTTTCGAAAAGGGCTGCTTCAGCAAGAGCTGTGTCAAAAAAGGCATGCATCTCGATCAGCTTGCCGTCCTGGAAACGAAAAATTTCGCAATATGTCTGGTCATAAGTGACACCGGATTTGGTCTCGCCGCCTCCTTCCATGATAGCGACAACACGCTGATCGTCGGCACACATGATTTTCCATTTCCGGGCAAACTTGATGGTGTCAGGAACCATTGCGCCGTGGACCTTTTCGGCGATCAGATCGTCGGTCACCATAGCCTTGCCATCCATCCGTCCCGATGCCGGGGTGGTGCCGAGCATGTGGACTACGATATTGTCATGATACATCGCTTCGACAGCCGCCCAGTCGCCGTTCTGCATCAGGGTGAAATATTGATTGAGCAGGTTGATATTTTCTTGCCGGGCCATGGTGCGAATCTCTTGTTGCGTTATGGATCAATAGTTTGCCGCCGGACAGGGCTCAGACACCCGTCGGGCGTTCGTGTACGCCCGGCGGTTCGTCGGGCACAGCCACTTCGAGCCTGTTGTCGACAATGCGGGTTTCAAAGGTGCGCAGGTCGGGATAGGCGCCGCCGAGACATCTGCCGGTAGCAGCCTCGAAACGGGCACCGTGGACCGGGCACATAATCGCGCCGCGCCGGATTCTTCCCTCAGACAGCCGGGATGCCTGATGGGTGCAGCGGTCATTGACGGCAGCGAATCGTTCACCATCCTTCATTAGAAGCACGAACCAACCCCCGACACAGGCTGCATATTTTCCGTCTGCAGGAAATTCCTCCACAGCCATAAGCGCGTGCCAGGTGATACTCATTCGGTCCTTTACCTTTCTCTGTATACTCGACCCACCCAGCGGCCCGACTGTCTTGGGGCTGATCAGGCAGGGCATTGTCGTTTCAGGGCGTCATGATCACCCGGCCGAACGGATGCGATTCCGCGACATGACGGTGCGCTGCGACGGCGTCGGACAAGGCAAATGTCTTGTCGATCGGCATCCGGTAGGAGCCATCTCCCAGTTTTGCGAAGATATCGGCGACCAGCGCGCGAACCCTTTCGGTGTGCATTTCCTGGCCGAGGGACACCCCGAAGACGTTGAGCATTTCACCGATCAGTTCGAAAAAGCTGAAGGAGGGGATGTCTGCGGTCGCCGCGCCGACCGCTGCGTAGCGCCCGTGCGGGCGCAGGGCCTTGACGAGCAGATCCTTGCCCTTGCCGCCCGCCAGGTCAACGGCGAGGTCGATGCCCTTGCCGCCGGAAATGGCCAGACATCGCTCGGCAATATCCTCTTCCCGGTAGTTTATACCGTGATCCAGACCGAAGGGACGGATAAGCTCCAGCCGTTCATCGCTGGATGAGGTGCCGATCACGGTCGCGCCTGCCGCCTTGGCGATCTGGACCGCCGCCAGTCCGACACCTCCGCCGGCACCCTGGATCAGCACGGTCTCTCCCCGCTGCAATTTGCCATATTCGATCAGCGCGTCATAGGCGGTGCCGAAAGCGATCGGGGTGACGGCAGCGAGCGAGAGATCCAGTGCATCGGGGATCGCATAAGTGAAACTTTCCGGTGCGGCGAACAGTTCCGCATGACTGCCCGACCAGTTGAACGCGACCACGCGGTCGCCCGGCTGGAAGAGCGTGACCGATGGGCCGACGGCCTCGACGGTTCCTGCTGCCTGATAGCCGGGAATGAACGGAACAGGATCGGGCGGGGCAATCAGCCGGTTCAGCAGGTCTCCGCCTTCGATCGATATTGCTTCGCTGCGGATGAGAACGCTGTCGTCCTGCAGTTCCGGGTCCGGCCGGTCGCCATATTGCATGACTTCCGGGCCACCATTCTCGCTGTAAAACACTGCCTTCATAATGAGTTCCTGCTGCCTGTTGGCATTTGATTGTGGGAGGACCTGATTGCCTATTCGAGGCTGCCGCCTTCGCCATGCCACGCCGTCGGACGCTCCTTCATGCGATCGAAGAAATCGTGCATCCAGGGCGCTTCCTCCGAAATTGGCTGGCCCTGATGTTCGCCGAACTGCAAATAGCAATAGAGGTATATATCGGCCAGTGTGAACCGGTCACCGCAGACGAACTGGCGGCCATCGAGCTGTCCAGCCATCCAGACAATTTTTTCCTGGGCTTTTGCCTTGAGTGCTGGGCCGGCTTCGGGCGGCAATATCGTCTTGGTTATCAGGTCAGGATCCTTCTGGTCGGATTCGAAAAATTCGCGACCTTCAGCCGCCGAGAAGCCTTCTCCCATCGGTTCGGCAATTTTCTGGTCGATCCGCCGCACCCACATGCGGGTCTCGGCTCGTTCCAATGGTGTCGATCCGATGAGCGGTACTTCTGGATGGATCTCTTCCAGATATTCGCAAATTGCGGTGATCTCGGTCAAGGCGGTGCCGTCATCGAGCAGCAGGGCGGGCAACTCGCCAAGCGGACTGATCGCGGTGGTAAAGGGCGCACGCCGGTTCTCTCTGGTCAGCAGGTCGATGACCTTGCGTTCCAGCTTCAGTCCCTTTTCCTCGGCAAACATCCTGACAACATAGGGGCTGGGGGCAAACAGGTCGAAATCATAGAAAATCATGGCAATTCCTTTTGCTTTAATGGGCGGTCCAGCCGCCATCCACGGTCAGTTCGCTGCCGGTAATGAAGCTGCTCTCATTTGATGCCAGAAACAGCGCGGCATAGGCGATCTCTTCGGGCGTCCCTACGCGGCCCATCGGGGTTTCACTGCCCAGCGTTTCCAGCAGGTCACCCGCTTCGCTCATCGCGTCGCTGCCCGCCCGTGTCATGTCGGTCTCGACGAAGCCGGGATGGAGAGAATTGACCCGGATTGGCCTGCCTGCCTGAGCAAATTCCATGGCGGCCGATTTGGTCAGACTGCGCAGGGCGCCCTTGCTGGCGGCATAGGCGCTGGCCTGCGGCATACCGACCATCGCCAGGATCGACGAGATATTGATGACGCTCGCCCAGCGATTGCCAAACTTTCCCGCGCGCTCAAGCTGACCGGACAATATGGCCAGCGACAGGAAGGCACCCTGGCAGTTGACCGCCATCACCTGTTGCCATTGCTCAAGTGGCAATATTTCCAGTTCGCCAGTTGGGGCAATGCCGGCATTGTTGACAAGGATGTCCAACTGGTCGCCGATGATTGCAGCCGCCCTGTCCCAATCCGGTCTCGCAGTTACGTCAAGCCGCAGATATTCGGCATCGCCCAATTGGCCCAAGGCCCGACGCACTTTCTCGCTCTCGACGGGTTCGAGATCGGCGAGCCAAACCCGTGCCCCCTGATCCAGAAAAAGACGACATATCGCCATTCCGATACCACCAAGTCCGCCGGTCACCAGAGCGTGACAGCCCGCCAGTCGCAAATGTGAACGATTTTCGCTCACTGGGCGGTAAACCCATTGTCGACGACAAGCTCGGTACCGTTGACGTAGTGAGACGCGTCCGAAAGCAGGAAAAGGATGGCATCGACGACCGCCTCCACCGGAATGAAATTGCCCGAAGGCTGGAGCGCCCGCATCTGATCCTCGATGCTGTCATCGCCACCAAGCTGGCTAACGATGTCCTTGACCATCGGTGTTTCCGTCATCGCGGGGTGGACGGAATTGACCCGTACATTGGACTTGTTCGCAATCGCTTCCAGCGCGACGGCTTTGGACATCATCCGGATCGCGCCTTTGCTGGCACAATAGCTGGCGGCTCCGGGGGCTCCCGCGATGCCGGCGGTCGATGAAATATTGACGATGCTGCCGCGCGCCTGCCGGTACATCACCGGAAGCACATGTTTGATGGCGAGAAAGGGTCCCTCGACATTGACTTGCATGCTCAACCGGAAATCTTCCGCAGACAATTCCGTAACCGCCCCCATCCGGATGATTCCGGCACAATTGACCAGACCGTCGATCCGACCCAGCTGCTCGGCTGTCTTCGACGCAGCGGCAGTCCATTGTTCCTCGCTAGTGACATCCATCTGGATGCTCAGCGCTGCGGGTGCGGAAAGCGGCATACGGTCGAGGGCCACGACTTTGGCGCCAGCCTCCTGCAACCGGGCAACGGTCGCTGCGCCGATACCCGATGCCGCGCCGGTGACGATGATGACCCGGTCCGCGAAACTGGTGGCTGTGCCTGCCTGAGCCATCAGCTTTCCCCCGGCAAATATGGGCGCACGGGATCTGACTTGCCGTCCCAGCTGTTGGCCGCTTCGATCGAGGCGGCAAAGAATCCCCGGCTCTCGTCATTGTCGGTGATCAGCTCGATGAACAGGCCGGTCTGGTCGCGGCAGTCGAAATAGCGCAGCTCCGTATCAGCCGATAGTTCCGCGCGGGTTATCGCCTCTCCGCTCATGGAGCGGGCGCTGGCCTCGACATCGCCTACCAGCACACCATGGTGATGCGGCATGCATCCCGTGGGCATCGATTTGCCGTACACATTGGGCCAGGGACCGTTGGGCCGGATGAGTTCGATCATCAGGTCGCCGACCTGGCCAAAAGCGATATCGAGCGTCATCTCCTGCGGCTCGCCCAAATAGGTCCAGCTCTGGAAGCCCATGCCCGGCAGCAGGAAAAACGGGCCTGCCCCCATGGTCTTGACGAAGGCCAGGGCTGATGCTTCGATATCATCGGTTACATAACCCATTTGCCTGATTACCAGCGGCTTCATCCTTGAACTCCCGATTTGAATTGCGTTTTGATCCAGGTCGTCAGGCAGCAGCATTCACTATCAGGGCCTCGGTGATCCAGGCGATACCGCGCCTGATGATCTCGAGATAATTCGCATCATCCCAAGGGCCCCTGACGACCGGAGCCTCGTCCATCAGCGGGCGCATGTCATATTTGCCGCAGGCATGGCCCAGCGGTGAATAGAGCACTGCGCCCTTGCCGTGATCCTTGACGTAGAGCTGGGGCCGCGGCGGGTCGTCGGTGATCTCCCCGGTCACATAGCCGGGCGTCGGCCCCTTGTAGCGCGCGGACATCAATGTGCGCAATTCGCCGAGCGGCGTCGCTACATAGGGTTCGTCGACCAGGGTGAAGTCCTTCATGCCCCGCGTCACGGGATGGTCCTGGTCCTCTACATGGACGTGCACCTCCTGCGCGGCGAGATGGGTCACGAACCTGCTGCCTAGCAGTTCCATAAACAGCGGCGAGACCGACTCCGCGGTTGATTTCACCAGACCCGGAATACGGACACCGCTAGTGACGATTTCGGGACCATCGGTAAATTCGAGATGCGCGTTGACGGCGTGCAGCGCCATGATCCGGCCGCCGTTGCGGACGAAACGGTCCATCTGCTCTGCCTGCTCGTCGGAGGGCATCATGTCGCAGGTATAGAGGATCAGGCCGGCAGATTTTTCGAGAATGTCCAGGCCGGAATAGTCCATGGCACAACTGGCCCGGATGCGTTCATCCTGGGCCATCGCGTCAAGCAGCTTCAGACGGGCAAGGTCAAAATCGTGATATTTGCCGCCGGTGACGATGTGGATATGTTTTGCATTTGTCATGGCGTACCTCAGCGGTCGCCGTGCACAGGGAAGTCACCCCTGAGATAGCGGTCGATTGTCTGGTGGAAATTGCGGATGCGGACTTCCTGTTCGCCCAGGATCATGCCCCTGAATCCCCTGGACGACGTGCCCTGCTGCATGGTCGGCATGTTGGTGCCGTCTTGCTGCAGGACATTGGCGAGAACCGGGTCGAACGTGCCCTCAAAGGCCTCGACATAGCTCGGCAGTTCGGCATGCCGGTACAGGCGATATTCGAAATCCGGCCGCGGTTCGCCGGGCGGATCATGCCGCGTGATCAGGAAATCATAATAGCAGTAATTGGGATCTGTCTCGTGCGGGCGATAGCGAAACACGATCGACATTTCCGGCGTGGTCGTGATCGTGGTTCCCGGGAAAAATGTGTAATGATATTGATGGGCGAGCTGCTCGTCATTCATCCTCTTGTAGGGAATATGGCTCTCGTCCTGGATCGACCGCTTGTGCGCAACGACCGCCAGATGGACGTCCTTCGCGGAGCCCTGATAGCCTTCCGGAAGCCCAAGCATTTTCTCGCGGATCGGAGTCATGCTGTCCCGGTCTTCCAGAATTTCGCTGACCGTATGGTTGAAATTCAGCATCCGGCTGTGGATGCCCAGCAATTCGATCGGCACGTCAAAGCCTTCGGCAAAGTCCAGAAATTCGGGATGAAGCGCTTCGAAATGATAGCTTTCGTTGAAGGCATCATGGGCATGTTTCCAATTGCCCTGCCATTCAAAGCTCTTGTAATCGACGAGATTGAATTTTTCGTGCTCGTAGGTCTCGAGATGAGTGCCTGCTTCACCGAGAAATTCGCGCAATGGTCCCGCGTCCGGGTCCATGTTGAACCAGACCCAGCCACCCCATTGCTCCACTTTCAAAACCGGCAGATCCAGATCGCCGTCCGGTATCCCGTCCTTGAACTGGGGGAACAGCTGAGGGTGCATGACTTGCTTCAGGCTGCCGTCGAGATTCCATTCCCAGCCGTGGAACGGGCATTTGAAGTGATTGACCATCCCTTCGCGAACCTGGCACAAAATATTGCCGCGATGCTGGCAGACGTTGAAGAATCCGCGGACGACATCGTCGGCACCACGAACGAACAGAAGCGATTCCTTGCCTAGAGAGTGAACACGGAAATCCCCGGGCTCCTCCAGTTCTGTGATATGGCAGCCGATGTTCCACGTACGGGTCCAGATCATCTCCCATTCTCGGTCCATGAATTCCTGCGAATGGAAACGCTCGCCGTCGATTTTCTCCTTCCCGATATCGGGAATTGGTTTGCGCGGGAGAAAGGATGGCGTCTCGAATTCGCCCTCCGATCTCGGCGCTTTCAGAAATTCGCCTTCAACTTTTGCCATGTTCCGGTCCTCAGTTCAGCTTCAAAAACGCTTTTCGACCGAAATGCCGATGGTGCGCGGATAGGGAACCTGATTCTGGCCGCCGGGGCGGGAGATCGGCCGGTCGGAATTGCCGATATTGTTGGAAAAGATCGAAAATTCGAAGTCATCCTTGGCAATGCCGATCCGGGCCGAACCGATGCCGTTCCAGGGCGCATAGACGCCGTTGAACACGCTCTGCTGGCGCGAGCGGTAGGAATAGCGCGCGTTCATCTTCAGATCCCAGCCATTGCCGATATCGCCCACATAGCTTGCGGTGGCAGAAACGGTTTTCTCTGCAGTGCCGGGCAGCTGGCTGCCGTTAGACAGCCATGGCAGTGCCGCAGCCACTTCGGGAATGACATTTTCCAGTTCGGTCTCGTTGATGTTGCCCGCAGCCTGGAGGGTCAGGCCCTGCAAAGGCGTGCGCCAGGTGATTTCGGCATCCAGGCCCTTGCCCTTCACATCGCCGATCGGCACAACGATGGTCTGCAGCGTGGGAGACAATTCAATCTGCGCCCCTGCCCAGTCGAAATAATAGGCCGACAGCGAGACATCCATCTGTCCGAACGACCATTTTACACCGGCTTCATAATTCCACAAACTGTCGGGAGGAGAACTGTTGTCAAAATTGGTGCCCAATGCGCCATTGGCGCCCGCGACGATCGACGTTGAGGTAATGGCGCCGGAGCGGAACCCTTTCGCAACTTCGGCATAGATCATGCCATCGTCGGAGGGATGAATGGAGATATTGACCCGCGGGTTAAAAGTATTGTTTTTCGCCCGGTCAATGCCGACGGTCGGAACGACGACGCCGGCCTCGACCAGCGTGATCGAGCTGTTCTCGTCGAAGGTGCGCTTTTCTTCATAATAGCGGCCACCAACGGTGAAATCGACCAAGCCGTCCATGAAGCCGTATGTTGCGTCGGCATAAACGGCCCAGGCTTTGGAATTCAGCTTGTTGTCGTTAAAAGTTGCTAGGCCTTGTTGTCCGGCTACCGGGAAGTCGGGCAATTGTACGCTCTGCCCGCCTTTCGTTTCGCCATCCTGATAGAAGAATCCCACAATCCATGACAGCGGTCCGTTGCCGTTGGAAGCAAGGCGCAGATCCTGATTGATGTTTTTCGTCTCAAGTGGCCAGAAACTGGCGAAATTGCCGATGCCGGGGATGAACCCGCCGTTATTCACGACCACGGTATTCTTGATATAGCCAGTTGTGGAAAGCAATGTAGCAAAATCAAGATCATAGCTGATATCGCCGGTCAGCAACGTATAGCGCGAATTGGCGATGCCGAAGGTCTGGTTGAGGATCGGCGGTTCGGTAGAAGTGATGCGGTTCGAAAAATCCTGATTGGAACGATTGTGCCAGGCCGCCAGCTGGATCATCAGCCGTTCGGTTGGCTCCGCGCGCAACTTGACGCGCGCCGAAAAACTGTTGGCGTCGTTCGCATCGTCCTTCCCGGTGGCGATATTGTCGGCGAAGCCGCCAATGGTCTTGTAGGAAACCACGCCGCGCAATGCCAGTTTCCCATCCGAAATCGGGACATTGAACATGGCATCCGCGCCACCTCCAGGTTCGCCACCACTGGTCACATTGGCGGTCATGCGCGTCGACAGTTCGGCGTCGTACAGATCGGGATCGTTGGTCAGGACCTTGATCGTTCCGCCCAGCGAGCCTAGCCCGTACAATGTCCCCGAGGGTCCTCGCAGCACCTCGACCCGGTTGAGGTCATAAAAGTCGGTTGCTGGCGCATAGGGTCGCCCCGGCATGGAAAAGGCGAAATTGTCGAGATAGAAGCCGACCGTTGCATCCCCGTCGGTTTCGGAAGCGGCGACGCCGCGGATCTGGAAGGTGTTGGAGCCCACCGAGATTGTCGATCCCACCGTTGCACTGGGCACC
The DNA here is from genome assembly GCA_964022135.1 of uncultured Sphingomonadales bacterium. GTDB lineage: Bacteria > Pseudomonadota > Alphaproteobacteria > Sphingomonadales > Sphingomonadaceae > Parasphingorhabdus. Next base: position 67,279 of record CAXIBD010000007.1, read on the forward strand.
AGCGCGATCACATCCTGCAATTGCTCGACTCCCATGGCCTGGAGAGCCTCTCCGCCAATTGCCTGGACGGCTTGCGGAACGTCAGCCAGGACCTGGTCCCGGCGCTGGGCCGTGACGATGATGGGATCGGATCCATAGCCCTCTTCGCTTGTGTCGGTCTCGGTAGATTCCGCTTGGGCATATGCCGGTGCATGCACCGAAAGCGCCAGGCCCATGGCGGTTGCCAGTACCAGCTGGCGTTTCATCGTCTTGGTCATTATCGCTCTCCCTTATGGCGCTGCAACTTTTCAAGCAGCTCTGCTTTTTTTTCGCACTGTGCCCGTTTGGAACCATTGTCAAGCAGCACTGCTTTATTTTACCCTTATCATTTTTGATAAGTTGCTGTTACATGGCTGCCCCTGTCACTTGAGCGCGAGAGAGAATTTTTTTGTACGAATCCGAAAATTTGAAGCCCCGGCAAACAGATCAGGACCAGGCTTCCGCACCGAAGCGGGCACCACGAAAGATGAAGCGCGGGAGCGGCCAGCGGCAAGCCGAAAAGGGTGCAATATTGAGGGCGCAGGTGCTGGATGCGGCGATCGACTGTCTGGCGAAGATGCCCTATTCCGAAATTTCGATGGAAGTCATCGCGCAGCAGGCCGGCGTATCCCGCGGCGGGATGCAATATCATTTTCCGACCCGGCTGGATCTGTTCGGCGCGACCGTAGAGCATCTCCACCGCGAGCGACTGGAGATTTTCCGCAATGACCTGACAAGCATCGCGCCCGACACCGATGCCATCGACCATATCATCGATTCGCACTGGCGGCATCTGAACGAGCGAGAATTTCGGGCCTATCAGGAACTGATCCTGGTCGCCCGTTCAGAACCCCGGCTGGCCGAACTGCTGGCCGCCAGCTATGCGGTATTCATCAGCCGGTGGCATGATATCGCGCAGGAATTGATGGGATGGCAGGCTCAAGATCCCGAGACTGCTCGCAGCGGCAATATAGCCCATTATCTTCTTGAGGGAATGGCATATGGGCAGATCGGCGGCCAGATTTCCGACCGGGAGATCAGCGAGATCCTGGATTATGCCAAGCAGATCATGCGTAGTCAGATGGGAAAATGACAATCGGACGACACGCCATGAGAGCTCCGCGTCTGGTGCCAAGCAGGTTGAATTCGGTCAGATGCGCGCCGCTCTTGGCGCACGCCGTCTTATGCAGCCTTCCATCGCCTTCTTCGTAATTGGCGATATTGCGAGCTTCGAAAGCCAACTCAATTTCCTGCCTATCGACGGCTTCGGCAGACTGCTTCGAGCACCCCAAGGTCAACCCCTGTCTCGCTCAGGTTCTACCAATCTTAGAAGCAACCGGTGATGGCGTTCTATTACAACCAGGAGATAAAGAAACATTAGACCTAGGTAGCCCTAAAAAAGATCTTACCCCCATCCATCAGATCGCCACCTCGAATTGAGCATAGTACCGACGCCGATGGCTAGGCCATGGCCTCGAGTTGCCTGCAGAGTTGAGATGTCCAAAGCCTCTGCCCAAACCACCACCCACACCATACCCAAGCGAGTACCCACGCTTGGGCACTCCCCGTAGGGAACTGATTTTCACTAAGCTGAACAAATGGTGCGCGACGCAGTCTGTCGCGAACCGGTCTCAGCAGTAATCTTCCCATATTCGTGGGAAAGTGGTGGGAAAAACGCCCTCACAGGGCCAAATCCAACCATTTGACCCATAAGAGCCCCAGCAATGGCGCGGCTTCAGGGCAATTTTCCCATATCGGATGTTCGTGGGAAGACTGGACTATGTTTGTGGGAACAAGATACAATCTCGTGCGAACATTCAGTTCTTTTTATTCCTATTCAGCCATTTATGCCTTTTCTCGAGGGCCAGATAATTTCAGGCTGGACAAATCCTGCCCAGAGGAACATAAGGGGAATATCGACTTTAGGGCCGACGCTTTTCACCACGGAAATTGTAATCTGAAACAATTTTTGAAGGTAAAAAGTTATGCCCAAAGCACACGCAAAATCAACAATCCCTTCCCGCCCGCTCGCATTCAGCTACGTGCCGATCGATGAGGTGATTGTCTATGCGAACAATCCCAACACGCATACGCGTGCCCAGATAAAGAAGCTCCAGCGGAGCATGAGGAAGTTCGGGTGGACCAACCCGCTCCTCGTTGATGATGATGGCAATCTCGTCTGCGGACATGGCCGTCTGGAGGCCGCGCGCCTCAATGGCGAGACCTTCGTACCGGTTATCAATCTTGGCGAAATGAGCGAGGCGGACCGCCGCGCCTATATCATCGCCGACAACAGGCTCGCCCAGGACGCCCAATGGTCCAAAAAACTGCTGCGCTCCGAACTCTCGGGCCTGATTGATCTCGGCTATGAAGTTGAGCTCACCGGGTTCGACACGTTCGAGATCGACGGCATACTCAGTATCGGAGAGGACGAGCCGGAGGCGGAGGACAATGTCGAGCTGCCGGCCGATGACGCGGTACCGGTATCGCAGCTGGACGACCTTTGGAAAGTCGGCAATCAATGGCTGCTTGTTGCTGATGCCCGCTTGCCTGAAAATGTCGAGCGCCTGCTTGAAGGCGAGAGGGCGCAGCTGATTGTTACCGATCCGCCCTATGGCTGCGCGATCCAGAACAACGTCTCGGGCAACGGCAAGGTCAAGCATGACAATTTTGTCATGGGCGCAGGCGAAGTGTCGCTGGCCGAGTTCGGCATGACCCTGCTGCGCCCGTCCTTCAAGTCGATGGCCGCGCACTGCGCGCCGGGCGCCATTGCCTTTGTGTTCATGGACTGGCGCGGCGCGCCCTATATGCTCGATGCGGCCCAAGGCGTTTTCCATGAACTCAAAAACATGATCGTATGGGCCAAGAATCCCGGGATGGGCGCGTTCTACAGGTCAGCCCATGAGCTTTGCTATGTCTTCAAGGTGAGCCCGGGCACGCATATCAGCAATATTGCGCTCGGCCGGAGAAATCGCAGCAATGTCTGGCGATATCCGTCCGCCAACACGTTTCGTGCGGGGCGGATGGAGGATCTGGCTGATCATCCCACCGTCAAGCCAAAACAGATGATTGCCGATGCCATCCTTGATTGCTCTCGGCGCGGGGACATTGTGCTCGATTCCTTCGCCGGATCCGGCACCCTATTGGCCGCCTGCGAGATGACCGGGCGGCGCGGCCGGGCGATCGAACTCGATCCTGTCTACGCCGACGTGATCCTTCGCCGCACTGCCGAGGCCACCGGCTGCGAGCCGCTGCTGGACGGCGTCACGCCGTTTCATGAAGTCGCAAAGGCCCGACTGGGAGAGGCATCATGAGCGACACTGAAAGCGGCGATGGAAATGACCAAAAGCCGCCATCCCGGCAGGGACGGCGCAAGGATGGCAAGCCCTTCAAGGATGGCAATGTCCGCGAGGACGGATCCTAC